>JAHBWF010000048.1 GCA_019637105.1 Labilithrix sp. | reverse complement strand
TATCGGTGGGGCGGAGCTCGCGCCGGCACACAAGATGTCGCTCTCATCTTCACGTGACCTTCGGGGATCCGACAGGCGCGCCGCTCGAGGAGATCGAGCAAGGCCTGCGGCAACGAACTCGTCTGGCGCCGGCACGACGTGCCTCGATGTGGTCGTCGCGAGACGGGAGGCCGCCCAGACGAACTGCGCGTTGCTAGGCCGCGCGGGAGCGGCGAGAGGGCCGGCTCGTGCGTCGCGTGCGAGCGAGCGCGGTCTCCGCGGCCTCGTCCCGACCTGGAGGTAGATCGGGCAGCGCTTGCCGGTGGCGCCAGATGTCCGCCCACGGATCGATGCCTGCCAGCCGGCGGCCGATCGTTCGCACGTTGAACCGCGCAGGATCGAGGTCGGGCGTGACCTCGTCCCAGTCGAGTGGGGTCGAGACCGGCGCCCTGGGACGACGCCGGACGGAGTAAGGCGCCACGATCGTCTGACCGAAGGCGTTCCGCATCGTATCGACGTACACGCGATCTCCGCGCCGCCGCTTCACCGCGGCCATCGTGACGAGCTCCGGGGAACGCGCGGCCATCCGGTCCCCGATCTCGCGGGCGAACGCGCGAACGGTCCCTTGATCGGGCCCCGCTCGAAGCGGAACGAAGACGTGAAGACCGCGTCCCCCGGAGGTCTTCGGGTACGATCGGATCCCCACCTCCTCGAGGATCTCGCGCAGGAGCTGCCCCGCCCGCGCGGCGTCGGCGAAGCGGCCGGTGCTCGGATCCAGATCGAACGCGAGCCAGTCGGGTCGGTGGAGCGACTCCGTCCGGCAGTTCATGACGTGGATCGCGATGGACCCGAGATTGACCATGGCGAGGAGCGTCTTCTTCGAGCCGCCGACGACGTAGCGTACGGGCCGTCCGGTGCTCTTGGCTCGGATGGTCGTCCGCGGGACGTCCTCGGGCAAGCCGCTCGCGAAGTTCTTGTGGAAGAAGCAGTGCCCGAGCATCCCGTCCGGGCAGCGCTCGGCCGCGAGCGGACGATGGGCCATCCACGGCACGATGCGCGCGGCGATGCCGGCGTAGAACTCGGCGACGTCCCCTTTCGTGATGCCCTCGTCGGGCCACCAGACCTTGCTCGCGCGTTTGATCGTCACGCCGGCGACGACGGCCGTATCGACCCCGCCTCGCGCAGCGCTCCCGCTCTGCCCGTGTGCGCTCCCTGGCTTCCTCGTCATGGCGAAGTCCCCCAAAGGCCGGCTGACGCAGCCCGCCGTCGCGCGCCCAGGCGGTGAAGGCGAGCGGAGCGACGAGCTTCGGCCGTGGCCTCCGAGAGGCCGGCGCCCACCTTGCCGACGATGCGCGGACGTCCGCGGCGCGCCACGTCGCGGCGCTTCGAGCTCGTCTTCTCGGGCTGTCCCAGCTCCTCCTCGGCCATCGCCGACCTCCGCGCGCGCCGGATCGCTTCGCTAGCGAGGAGCGTGCCGCTCGTGGCGCGAGGCGTGCAACGTCGGGTCGCATGGAAGAGAGGTCGTTCGCCGACGACAAGCTCGTCCTCGTCACCGGCGCCACCGACGGCATCGGCAAGGAGACCGCGCGCGCGCTGCTCCGATCCGGGGCACGAGTCCTCCTCATGGGCGGACCGCAGAGAAGGCGGCTCGTGTGGCGGACGAGCTTCGACGCGACACGAAGAGAGGCGCGACCGCGGTGCTGATCGCCGACTTCACGTCACTCGCCGCGGTTCGTCGGCTCGCCTCCGAGGTCCGCGAACGCCACGCACGGCTCCGGATCGTCGTGAACAACGCCGGAATCTACTCGCCCGAGCAGCGGCTCACGGAGGACGGGTTCGAGCAGACGCTCCAGGTGCAATACCTGGCCCCGTTCCTCCTGACGACGGAGCTCCTCCCGCGGCTCCGCGAGCACGAGCCCGCGCGCGTCATCAACGTCACGTCGCGCCTCCACCGCGACGGGGACCTCGATCTCCTCCTCCGCGGTCCATCCCCCTACGACGGTCACAAGGCCTACGCTTCGTCGAAGCTCCTCCTCATGCTGTTCACGCGGGAGCTCGCCGAACGACTACGAGGCACCGAGGTCGCCGTGAACGCCGTGCATCCCGGCGGTGTCGACACGAAGCTCCTTCGCGCAGGGTACGGTGGACGCGGTGTGCCCGTCGCCGAAGGTGCTCGGCCCGTCGTTCACCTCGCCACCGCCGTACGCACGGGCACCCTCTCGAACCGCTACTTCGAGCGTTTCAAGGAGACGGACCCCGACCCGCGGACGTACAACGACGAGGTGAGAGCGCGCCTCTGGGAGCGGACCGAGCGAGCGCTCCGGCTGGCGCGCGCCGCGTAGCCGATGCCTCGCTCGGTTCGCGGAGCTCCGCTCGGACCTCTCGCTCATCGCCTCTCGGGCATGCGTCGCGCTGCCGACGCCGGAGCTCATGAGCTCCCCCGCCCCGACGCCCAGGCGCGGCTCGGTTGCGCCCATCCCGCCCCGGAAGCGCTCGGACGGCCGTGACGCCGAAGTCGCCGGGTGAGTACGACCGCCCACGTCGCGCCTCTACGGTGGCGTGGCTTGCCGAATGCATGCGATCGCGACGACGAGGAGGATCGGAAATGCCCACCTATGTGCTCCGCTGCCGGAGCTGCGACGAGCGGATCGAGCTCACGCTTCACCTGGACGAGTACGAGAAGAAGATGCGAGGCGGTGTCGAGTGTCCAAAGTGCCACGGGAGGGCCGTCACGCCGGAGATCGCGTCGTTCGAGGTCAAGACGGCGCGGAAGACGGCTTCATGGTGACGAGGTGCGGCCTCGTTCGAAGCCCGCCGCCGCCGAGAGCGGCGCTGCCCGATCGCCGAGGCGAGGCCGCGCCGTTCGAGCTCCTGCTCGAACGGCGACCTCGAGCGAGAGCGTCATGCCTCGTGGTCCAGCACACTCCACGCGTCGAGGGCGCATCCTTCATCACCGGATCGTCGATGCGCTCGGACGACGCCTGCGCGTCGAGATGCTCGGGCTCGAGCGCGTCCCCGCCGGGCGAGGTCTCTTCGTCGCCAATCACGCGTTCGGATTCTGGGACCTCGCCTTCGCCGTGGCGCGGATCTCGTGCGCGAGCGAGAGGCCGGTCTTCATCCTCGGCGACCACATCTGGTGGAGGATCCCGCTCGTCGCGGCGCTGGCGCGGCGCTTCGGGATCGTCGACGGCACGCCGCAGAACGCCGACGATCTCCTCGGACGAGGCGAGCTCGTGCTCGTGCTCCCGGGCGGTCTACGGGAAGCCATGAAGCCGCGCGAGCTTCGCTATCGGCTCCTCTGGGGCCGGCGCTACGGCTTCGTCAAGGCGGCGCTCCGCAACCGCGCGCCCATCGTCCCGCTGGCATGCATCGGAGGCGACGAGCTCTTCGACCTCATCGGCGATCCCTTCGAGCGCGGGGCCCGATGGCGTCTGGGCCTCCCGATCCCGCGCGTCGACCGGCTGCTGCCGGTTCCGCGCCAGAGACGCCTGACCTTCGTCATCGGCGAGCCGATCGAGGTGGCGGGCCGGGGAAGCGAGGAGGACCCGCTGGCGCTCCGAAGCATCCGTCGAGAAGTCGAAGGAGCGATACACGAGCTCATCGAGCAGGAGCTCGCACGTCGCGTGGGATTCGACTACGGCACCGAGAAGGGCGCGGCGCCCTCCCCCGAGCTGACGCCGACGCCGCCCGACGGGGCCTCCGACGAAGATGCATGAACGCGACGCGAGGGCGCGACGCGAGGGCGCGCTCGGCAGCGTCCGATCCCGACGCCGTCGCGGGAGCCCCGTCCTCGTCGGGACGCGTTGAGCTCGACGCGCGAAGGAACTGCTCCAGCGCCTCACGGAGCCGGCGGCGGCGCGGCCGGTGCGTCCGCCGGCCCCGCGCCCCTCGGCTCGCCGAGCGCGAGGAAGCCGTCCGGGACGAGGCACGTCGCCAGCATCACGTCGCTGATGTCCTGATGCTCCACCCACGTGGGAGCGCGGCGAGGATCGCGACCGAGCCAGTACGACGCGATGGCCGCGCCGAGCGCCGCCCATCGCTGGAGCTCGCGGACGCGGTCCCGGACGCCGGCGCCGAGGCTCTCGACCAGGACGCTCCCGTCGATCCTGGAGGCGGCCGCGAGGCCGAGGGCGAGGCCGAGCTCCCGGAACCCCAGCCGACGGTAGGCCGGCGCGCGGAGCGTGGACGCGGAGACGTAGGCGTGCAGACCGACGACCGACGCGTCGAGGAGGTGTCGGATGAGCTCGCTCTCGGCGTCGACCTCGGAGAGCCGATAGGCGTCGAGGAGGAGGCCGCCCAGGCCGAGGGGATCGTCGGTCGCGAGCGCGGCCTCGTCGATCATCCCGCCGAAGTCGGCGATCGCCGACGTGAGGTCGGGGCTCGCCGCGGATCCGAGCGCCCGCGCCGTGGCCTCGAGCCGCTTGCACGTCACGAAGCCGTCGAGCGGATCGTGATGCCCCATGGAAGGAACGAGCGGCCTCGACAGATCGACGCTGAGCTTCCAGACCATCCTCTTTCGACCTGCGCCTCCATGGACGAAGGCGCGATGGGCGGTGACCGCCAGCTCGCACGCCCAGACGTTGAGCCGGACGTCGCCCGTCCAGCGCGCCGCTTGATCGAGCGCGTGCATCCACTTGGTCAAGTAGTGGAAGTACTGGCCGTCGCGGTCCCATTCGAGATCGGGATCGAGGCGCTCCCCCTCCGAGCGCTCCGGCAGCGGCTTACCGATCCGCAGGCCCCCTCGCGTCGGATGCGCCCGAGCCTCGGCGTCCGGGAGCCCGCTGAGCCAGCCGCGGCGGCGGTCGTCCGCGCGATGACGTCCGAGCTCGTCGTGGACGCGGTCGACGAGGCGTAAGCCCAGCTCGTGGTACGCGCCGTCGCGCGTGGCGTGGGCCAGGCTCAGGAAATTGCAGACCGCGAAGGCATCCGTCCAGAGGTAGCGACGACCCGGCGCGTCCGAGGTGAGCCCGGTGCGCTCCGCGAAGCGCGTCATCAGCTCCGCGGCCTCGGCGACGCGCGCGTCCATCGTGCTCCTCACAACCCGAACGGGTAGGTCTCCGGGAGATCGGCGCGGGAGCGCGGCTCCACGGCGAGCGGAGACACGGCGCGGGTCTCGTCGAACCAGACGTATTCGTCGAACTGGTGAGGCAACGTCGCGTAGAAATAGTGACTGGCGAGCTCCGTATCGGGCCGATAGATGACGCCGATGGCCCGCTCGAGGCGCGGCGGCTCGAGCTCCTCGACGACGGCGGAGCGAGCGGGCTCGCGCAGGTGGATCATGAGCGCGGGGACGCCCGACTCGTGAAAGGCGCGCTCGTAGCTCTCCCGGTGCGCCGGCCGGACGTCCATCGTCTGCATCGGCTCGTCCCAGTTGGACGCCGCGGCGACGGTGCCGTGATCCGTTCCGAAGCCGATGACGTACGCGCCGTGCCCGAACGTCGTTCGGCAGAGCTGCCCCACGTTGTGCTCCCCCCGGACGCTCATCTCGGTCGCCGCCGCGTTCCCCACGTGCGAGTTGTGCTCCCAGACGACGCCCTTCGCGTCCGGGCCGTAAAACGAGAGCAACGCCTCGAGCGTGCCGTACATGTGCTCGTCGCGCAGGTTCCAGGAGGTCCGCGATCCGTAATACATCGTGCGGTAGTAGCGCTCGGCGTCGGCCACGAGGCGGGCGTTCTGCGCGGCGTCGAAGAAGCGATCGCCGTCGCGCTGCGCGTACTCGACGCGGCGCTCGAGCATCTCACGCAGCATCGCGACGACCGCGTGCTCGGAGCTCTCGTAGCGGCCGACGAGCACGGCCTCTCCGTACGCGGCAGGGTCCTTCTGCCACGGCGTGAGCGCGCCGTAGCGGTGGCGCGCCACCTTCGCCGCGTCGGGGTCGACGTCGTCGAGGTAGTGGAGGACGGCGGCGATCGAGGTGAAGAGGCTGTAGAGGTCGAGCCCGTGGAAGCCGACCTTTCGCTCGGGGTGATCGGCGTTGTACGCCCGGAGCCAATCGACGAAGTCGTGGACCTCCTCGTTCCGCCACATCCACGTCGGGAACCGCTCGAAGGGGGTGAACTCGAGGGTCGAGCGCCGCCTCCCACCGAGGACGTAGTCGTCGATCCGCGCCGCGTCCGGCCAGTCGGCCTCGACGGCGACGAACGAGAAGCCGCGCCGCGCGATCAGCTCGCGCGTGATCCGCGCTCGCATTCGGTAAAACTCGCTCGTCCCGTGCGTCGATTCGCCGAGCAGGACGACCTTGGCGTCGCCGATCCGTTCGAGCAGCGCGTCGACGGGCGCCGACTCGATCGCCTCGACGGGCTCGGCGACTTCGCGCACGAGCTTCGCCACGACCGACGCGTCGGGCGCCTTGCGGGGAGGCCGGAGGAGGCGCGGCTCCTCGCTCCAACCCTCCTCCCCGATCAGGGGGACGAACTGGACGTGCTCGAGGGCCTCTTGGCAAAACGACGTCTCGCTCTCGCGCGTCACGCGGACGAGGGTCTGGCACGACGGATCGGGCCCCACCGGCATGACGAGCCGGCCGCCGACCGCGAGCTGCTGGAGGAGCGGCTCGGGGATCTTCGGGCCGCTCGCCGCGACGGCGATGGCGTCGTACGGGGCGTGCTCCGGCCACCCCAGCGAGCCGTCGCCGCAGCGGACGTGGACGTTCGTGTACCCGAGACGCTCGAGCCGTTCGCGCGCCGACGTCGCGAGCGCCCCGATTCGCTCGACGGTGTACACGTCCTTCGCGATACGGCCGAGGACGGCGGCCGAGTAGCCCGATCCGGTGCCGACGTCGAGCACGCGCTCGCCGCCCCGGAGCCCGAGCGCGGAGGCCGTGAGCGCGACGATGTAGGGCTGGGAGATCGTTTGACCTTCGCCGATCGGGAGCGGCGTATCCTCGTACGCGAACTCCGCGAGCTCGTCCGGCACGAAGGCTTCGCGCGGGACGCTTCGGAAGGCTTCGAGCGTCTTCGGGTCCGTGATCCCTCGCTGCGCCAGGTGAGCTTCCACCATGCGCTGGCGGGTGCGTTCGAGCTCGTTCATCTCCCGATCACGATGCGAGTTTCGCGCCGAGGCCCGGCGCCGAGGCGCGGGCGTTGCATCGCCACGATCGCCCACGAGGCCCGATGAGGACGGTCACGCTCTTTCTCGCCGGCGACGTGATGACGGGGCGCGGGATCGACCAGATCCTGCCCTATCCGTCTGCGCCCGAGCTCTTCGAATCCCATGTTCGCGACGCGCGCGAGTACGTCCTCCTCGCCGAAGAGCTGAGCGGTCCGATCCCGCGCGGGGTGAGCCCCGGCTACGTCTGGGGTGACGCGCTCTCGGAGCTTCGCCGGGCGGAGCCGCATGTCCGCGTGGTCAACCTCGAGACGAGCATCACGCGCAGCGACGCCGCCGCGCCCTGGAAGGGCATCCACTACCGCATGCATCCGGACAACGTCGCGTGTCTCACGGCCCTCGAGCTCGACGTGTGCGCGCTCGCGAACAACCACGTGCTCGACTGGGGCGAGCGAGGCTTGCTCGAGACGCTCGACGTCCTCGACGCGGCCCGCCTCCGCGTCGCCGGCGCCGGCAGGACGGCGGAAGAGGCGACGCGCCCGGCGGTCGTCTCGGTCCCGGACGGCGGACGGGTCCTCGTGCTCGGCATGGCGCACGCCTCGAGCGGCGTGCCTCCGGCGTGGGCGGCGAGCCCGACCGCTCCCGGCGTTTGGCTCCTCGACGATCTGTCGGAGGATACGGCGGCGGCCGTGGGCGAGCTCGCGCGTCGCGCGAAGCGGCCCGGCGACGTCGTCGTCGCCTCCGTCCACTGGGGCTCGAACTGGGGCTACGCGATCGCGACCTCGCAGGTTCGCTTCGCGCACGCGCTCGTCGATAGCGGCATCGACGTCGTGCACGGGCACTCGTCGCATCACCCCCGTTCGCTCGAGCGCTACGACGGCAGGTTGATCCTCTACGGCTGCGGAGACCTCCTCACGGACTACGAAGGGATCGCCGGACACGAAGAGTTCCGCGGCGATCTCGCCTTGATGTACCTCCCGGAGATCGATCCGACGACGGGCCGGCTCGTCCGGCTGCGCGCGGTGCCGCTGCACCTCTCGCGGATGCGCCTCGAGCGAGCGCGTCCGGAGGACGTGATGTGGCTCGCCGATCGACTCGGCCGCGTCAGCCGCCCCTTCGGCGCCGACGTCGTCGTCGCGGGAGAGGGCGGCGTGCTCGAGCTCGCGCCCGAGCCGGTGCGCGCCCAGGTCCCTCGCGCCGTCACGTAGACCGCGCGGCGCTACCGTCGCGGTCCCGCCGTGCGTCGCGTGGTCGGTGAGGCCGGCTTCCCCTGCCGTGGCGGGATCGTCGCGCGCCGAAGGGAGCTCCAGACCTCCTTGCGTGGGCCGTCGCGCGGACGGCGAGGGCTCAGCCCCCGGGGTGGAGGCGGGCGTGGCCCTTGCGAGATCCAACCTCGGGGCGCCGTCCACGGTGCGCCGTCGCGAGGTGGAGATTGGCCGAGGCTCGACGAGGAAACGAACGTTCGCGGAGGCGCTCCACCTCGCCTCCTGCGACGGGCGACGCGCGCGCGCGCATCGGCGCCATCTTGCGTGCGCTCGAGCGCGCCTTTCCCGACGCCCGGACAGCTCTTCGATACCGGACGCCGTTCGAGCTTCTCATCGCCACGATCCTTTCCGCTCGGTGCACCGACGAGATGGTGAACCGCGTCACTCCGGCGCTGTTCTCGGCGTACCCCGACGCGCGCGCGCTCGCGGCGGCGCGACCGCAGTCACTGGAGCGCGTCGTCAAGCCGACGGGGTTCTTTCGCCAGAAGGCCCGGGCCATCCGGCGGTGCAGCGCCGAGCTCGTCGCGCGGTACGGCGGGGAGGTGCCGAGGCGCATGGCCGACCTCGTGAGCTTGCCCGGCGTCGCGCGCAAGACGGCGAACGTGGTGCTCGCGAGCTGCTTCCCCCGCCCCGCGTCCGACCATGGCATCTTCGTCGACACCCACGTCAAACGCGTGAGTCAGCGCCTGGCGCTGACCACGAGCGAGGCCCCCGAGGCGATCGAAGACGACCTGCTGAAGCTCGTCCCGGAGAAGAAGTGGGCCGTTTTCCCCCACCAGCTCGTCTTGCTCGGCCGCTCGGCGTGCACGGCCCGTTCGCCGGATCACGAGCACTGCCCGCTCCTTCGATGGTGCCCTACCGGGGAGGAGGCCCTGCGCGACGCGCGCCCAGCGACGACCGTGAGCCATCCGTGAGCGCGCGCTCGATCGGCTCGAGCCCGCGCCGATCGTCGTCCGACGACGTCGTCAATGGATGGGCGGAGGAGGAGCGCCGCGGGCTTCGGCCTCCTCCTGCTGGAGCACGCCGAGAGCCTCCCGCAGCACCTCGTCGACGGACTCGGCGAGGACGAACCGACAGGCACGGCGCACCTCTTCGGGGACCTCCTCCAGATCCCCCTCGTTTCGGCGCGGCAGGATGACGGTCCGGAGGTCCGCGCGGTGCGCGGCGAGCACCTTCTCCTTGACGCCTCCGACGGGCAGCACCTTGCCGCGCAACGTGATCTCGCCGGTCATGGCGACGTCTCCGTGGACGGCGCGCCCCAGCGCGTGCGACGCGAGCGCGACGAGCATGGTGATCCCGGCGGAGGGCCCGTCCTTCGGGATCGCCCCCGCGGGCACGTGCACGTGGACGACGCGCCGCTCGTCCATCTCGTGGGGATCCACGCCGAGGCGGTCCGCGTTCGCCCGAAGGTACGTGAGGGCCGCCTCCGCGGATTCGCGCATGACGCTGCCGAGCATGCCCGTGAGGATGAGCTTCTCCTCGGCGCCCCGGACCATCGACGCCTCGACGAAGAGGACGTCGCCCCCCGCCGGGGTCCACGACAGCCCCGCCGCGACGCCGGGTCGGTCGATCCGCTCGGCGACTTCGTCGAAGAATCGCGTCGGCCCGAGGTACTCCCGTAGGTCGTCGGGTCCGACGTGAATCGGCGTCGGCGCCTTCTGGGTGATGCGGCGCGCCGCCTTTCGGAGGATCGTGGCGAGGGCGCGCTCCAGGTTGCGAACCCCTGCCTCCCGCGTGTAACGACGGATCACGGCGAGGACGGCTTCGTCCGGTATCCGTACTTCGCCTTCCCGAAGCCCGTTCGCGGCGTGCTGATCGGGCAGCAAATAGCGCGTCGCGATCTGGAGCTTGTCCTGCTCGGTGTAGCCGGCGAGCGTCAGCACCTCCATCCGATCGAGCAGGGGCGACGGGATCGTCTCCGTCGTGTTCGCGGTGCAGATGAAGAGCACGCGCGACAAATCGAACGGGACGCCGAGGTAGGTGTCGACGAACGCGTGGTTCTGCGCGGGGTCGAGCAGCTCGAGGAGAGCCGCCGAGGGGTCTCCGTGGAAGCTCGCGCCGAGCTTGTCGATCTCGTCGAGCATGAAGACGGGGTCGGCCGCGCCTGCGCGCGCGAGCGCCTGGACGATCCGGCCCGGCATCGCGCCGACGTACGTGCGGCGGTGGCCGCGGATCTCGGCTTCGTCGTGCACGCCCCCGAGGCTCTGACGGACGAAGGCGCGTCCGAGCGCGCGCGCGATCGATTGACCGAGCGAGGTCTTGCCCACGCCGGGCGGCCCCAAAAAGCAGAGGATGGGCTCGGTCCGCAACGCCCTCGTGCGCGCGCGTCCGGACGGCGCGGCGTGCGCCTGCGGGATCTCGGCCTCTCGCTCCTCGCGCAGGTGCTTCACCGCGAGGTAGTCGAGGATCCGGTCTTTTATCCGCTCGAGATCGTAGTGGTCCTGATCGAGCACCTCACGCGCGCGTTCGACGTCGATGCGCGCGCCCGTGAGCTTCCCCCACGGCAGCTTGAACATCCAATCGACGTACGTTCGAATGACGCCGTGCTCGGGAGAGGCCTCCGGCGTGCGCTCGAGCCGATCGAGCTCGCGCGACGCTTCTTTCCTGGCGTCCTCGGAGAGGGGCAGCTCCTCGAGTCGTTCGCGCAGCGCACGGACCTCCGCGCGTCCCGACTCGACGTCGCCGAGCTCCTTTTGAATCGACTCCATGTGCTTGCGCAAGATGAACTCGCGCTGCGTCTTGTTCATCTCCTGAGCCGTCTCGGACGTGATCCGCTGGATGAGCTCGCGGACGGAGATCTCGTGCTGGAGGATCGCGACGAGCCTTCGCAACCTCGCGGACACCGCGTCGAGCTCGAGGATCTCCTGGCGAGTCGCCGTCGGCAGCGGTACGGCGGCGGCGATGAGGTACGCGAGCTGCTTCGCGTCCGTCATCTTCTCGACGGCGGCGGCCAGGTCGTCCGACAGCTCGGCCGCCGTTCGGACCAGGCGGACGAAGAGCTCGCTCCCTTTGCGGACGAGGGCGTCGAGCTCCACGCCTTGCTCCCGCGGCTCCGGCGCGTGCTCGACCCTCGCGACGAGGTAGGGCTCCGTGTGGGCGTAGTCGACCGTTCGAACGCGCGCGAGGCCTTGGGCCATGAGCCGGATGGACGCGGCGTCGCGACCGAGCTCGTGGAGCAGGGCCATCGTCCCCACGCGGTACAGCTCCTCCGGTCGCGCGGGCACGCTCTCCGCGTTCTTCTGAGTCACGATCGCGGCGAGCCGATCCGCTCGGAGGGTCGCGTTGACCAGCTCGAACGATCGAGGCTGCCCCACGAGGATCGGGGCCGCCATGTCCGGGAAGAGGACCGTGTCCTGCAGCGGGAGGACGGGCAGCACGTCCGGTATCGAGACCAGCTCGACTTTGGATTCCGTAGCCATGGGCCGCGCGGTGAGTCTGCAACGATGATGCCCGCACGGCCGGGGTTCGCGCTTCAGCCGGTTCGACTCGAAGGTCCACCTCGGCCTCGGCGGGCCTCACGAGCGCGAGAGCACGTCGAGGAACCTCTCCTCGTCCATCGTCGTCGTCCCGAGCCTCCGCGCCGCCGCGAGCTTCGAGCCCGCGCGCTCTCCGACCACGAGGTAGTCCGTACTCCGCGAGACGCTCGAGGCCACGCGCCCGCCCAGCGCTTCGATGCGATCCTTCGCTTCCTCCCGCGAGAGCGTCGCGAGGGTGCCCGTGACGACGAACGTCTTGCCGGCGAGCGGCCCCGCGCGGTCCGGGCCGCTTTCGCGCGGACGAACCCCGCCGCGGCGCAGATCGTCGATCAAGCGCCGGGTCTCGGGGCGTTCGAAGAACTCGCGCACCGCGCGCGCGACGACGGGACCGAGACCGTTCACGGTCGCGAGCTCGTCCTCGGGCGCGCGCGCGACGGCCTCGATCGATCGGAACTGCTCCGCGAGGACCCGCGCCGCTCGAGGGCCGACGTGCCGGATCCCGAGCCCGACGAGGAGGCGCTCGAGGGGACGCGCTCGGGCCTCGTCGATCGCCGCGATCAGGTTCGCCGCGGCGCGTGGACCGAAGCCAGGCAGGCCGGAGAGGTCCTCGACTTCGAGGAAGAAGAGGTCGGCCGGATCGTCGACGAGTCCCCGTTCGATCAGCGTGGCGGCGGTTCGTTCGCCGAGGTGCTGGACGTCCATCGCGGAGCGCGAGGCGAAGTGAACGAGGCGCGCGAGCACCTGCGCCGGACACCCGAGGTTCTTGCAGTAGGAGGCGATCTCACCGGCGTCGCGCGAGATCGGCTCGTCGCACGCCGGACACCGGCGCGGCATCGTGAACCTTCGCTCGGCGCCCGTCCGCACGCTGGGGACCGGGGCGACCACCTCGGGGATCACGTCGCCCGCCCGACGCACGACGACCGTGTCGCCGATCCGCAGGTCCTTGCGCGCGATCTCGTCTTCGTTGTGCAGCGTCGCGAGCGAGACCGTGACGCCGCCGATGCGCACGGGCTCGAGGACGGCGAACGGCGTGACGACGCCTGTCCGCCCGACGCTCACCCGAACGTCTTTGAGGCTCGTCGTTTGCTCTTCGGAGGCGAACTTGAAGGCGATCGCCCAACGCGGCGCCTTCGACGTCGCGCCGAGCTCGGCGCACGCGTCGTACTCGTCGAGCTTGACGACCACGCCATCCATCTCGTGCTCGAACGAGTGGCGACGGCCTTCGAGCTCGCGAACGTACGTCTCGACCTCCCCGACGCTGGTGCACCGGCGGGCGCCGGCGGGGACGCCGAGGCCGAGCGCGCGAAAGAGCTCGAGCGCCTCGCCGTGCGTCTCGAGGACGGCGCCTCTCACCCGGACGAGCCCATGAAACACCACGCGGAGAGGGCGTGAGGCGGTGACCTTGGGATCCTTCTGGCGCAGGCTCCCCGCCGCTGCGTTGCGCGGGTTCGCGAAGAGCGGTCTGCCGGCCGAACCGAGCTCGAAGTTCAGTCGCTCGAACTCGGCGACGGGCAAGAAGACCTCGCCACGGATCTCGAGCGACTCGGGCGGGCTCCCGCGAAGACGCGTCGGGAGCGAGCGGATGGTCCGGGCGTTCGCCGTCACGTCCTCGCCCACGAAGCCGTCTCCCCGCGTCGCGGCTCGGACGAGGCGACCGCGCTCGTAGACGACCGCCACCGAGACGCCATCGATCTTGGGCTCGCAGAAGACGGGGGGACAGCCTCGCGTCCCGAGGTTCTTCTCCACGCGCGCGAACCACGCGCGGAGCTCGTCCGCGTCGAAGGCGTTGTCGAGGGAGAGGAGCGGCTCCGAGTGCCGAGCCGGCGCGAAGAGCGTCGACGGCCGCTCACCGACGCGCTGCGTGGGCGAGTCCTTCGTGATGAGCTCGGGGAACCGCTGCTCGAGGCCCGCCAGCTCGCGCACGAGCGCGTCGTACTCCGCGTCCGAGACCTCGGGAGCGGCGAGCACGTAGTAGCGGTAGTCGTGGTGCTCGATCCGAGCGCGTAGCTCCTCCACCCGCTTTCGCGCCCGCGTGAGCTCGGCGTCACGCCCTCTCCGGAGGGACGAGCTTCCCGTCGTCGTCGGCATCGTTCCCGCACTCGAGGGCAACACCGATACCGGTCGACGTCCGGCCGGACACCGCTTTCACCTCGTCGGAGAGCTCATGGACCGCTCCGCGGGTCGACGGAGGCCACGCGCCGGCCCACACCGACACGACCTCCTCGGTTTTGCAGGATCGACTCGGGCGTCGCGTCGCGCCGTGGCGGCGGGGGCCCGTGCGGCTCTGGGGCTGAAGAGCCGAACGCGACGAGACGAGGGACGCCGAACGGCGAGCGCGAGACGGCCGCCGTCGCGCGTCCTTCGGGCAGCGCCGGTTCGACGATTGCTTCCGACCCGGACGATGGACGCCGGCGGTTCGCCATGAACGCGGAACAATCCACGCTCGCGCTCGGGCGCGTGATCGAGCGGCAGCGTGTCGACATCGAACGGCGCTGGCTCGAACGACTGGAGCGCGAGATCGCGCGGGCCCCCGAGGTCGCGCTCACGCACCTCCGCGACGGTCTGCCCGCCTACCTCGAAGCGCTCGCTCAGCTCCTCCTCTCGAATCGGACGGCTCGGCAGCTTTCGGACGGATCAGGCGCGGAGGCGGCGTGGGCCGATATCGCGCGCGAGCACGGCATCACGCGCGTGCGCATCGGCTTCGACATCACGCAGCTGATCCACGAGTTCGTCGTCCTCCGGCAGGTGATCCGCGACGTAGCCGAGGAGCACGGCGTGGGCGACGCCTGCGCCGAGGCGGTCCTGTACGATCTACTCGACGCCGGGATCCGCGTGGCGGTGAAGTCGTACGTCGAGGCGCGAGACTACGATGCCCGTCGAAGACAGGCGGAGCACGTCGGCTTTCTCGCGCACGAGCTGCGGAACCCGCTGTCCACCGCGGCCCTCGCGGTCTCCCACCTCCGACGGCAGGCGACGCCCGGACAGGGGCGCCTGCTCGACGTCCTCGAGCGCAATCTTCGAAGGCTCGGCGAGCTGATCGACGGCGTCCTGCTCACGCAGAGGCTCGAGGCCGGCAAGGTCACCTGCCGTCCGTCCGAGCTCGCGCTCGGCGGCGTCATGGACGCGGCGCTCGAAGGAGCGCGGACGATGGCGTCCGAGAAGGGGCTCGCGTTCCGAGCGAGCTACGATCCCGAAGTTCGGGTGCGCGTCGATCCGGATCTCACGCGCGCGGCGGTCCAGAACGTCGCGGACAACGCCGCTCGCTACACGGACACCGGCGCCGTCGAGATCTCCGTCGACGACCGAGAGGACCACGTCGTCATCCACGTCCGCGATACGTGTCACGGGATCTCGCCGGAGGAGCTCCGAACGATCTTCGAGCCCTTCGAGCGAGGGTCGACGCCCAAGCCCGGGACGGGCCTCGGGCTCGCGATCGCGCGCCGCGCGGTCGAAGCGCAGGGCGGGGCCATCGGAGCGGAGTCGCCGGGCCCCTCGGGGTGCCACTTCTGGATCCGGCTACCCAAGTGAGCGAAGACGTCGCGGCGTGGCTGGCGCTCGCTCCCGAGCCCGACACCGCGGAGCGTCGTGGCCGAGGTCGTCGGTGCGGGCGACCGCGAGGCCGGGCTCCGGCGGCGGGTCGGCCGACCGCCGAGCGTCGCGCGGCGGACGTCCGCGACGACGGAGCGTTCGGCCGACGCTCGCGGACTCGTGGAGCCGTCCGGCTCAAGCTCCGGGAAGCCGTCACGACGCGACGGCCGTCTCCGTGGTGCTCGGAACGGCGTGGACCTCCACCGTGACGTGCTGGAGGCTGGCGATGGCCGCCAGGGCCTCGCGGTAGACCCTCGGGGCCTCCGGCGACGGCGCGGCGATGGAGACGATGCACGCCCGCGCCTTGGGCCCGATGTCCCACAGGTGGAGGTCGACGACCGAGGCGCCTTCGAACTGCGACTCGATCCGCTCGCGGATTCGCAGGGCCAGGCTCTCGGACGGGACCACGTCGAGGAGCTGCCTCGCCGCTCGACGGCACAGGCCGTAGCTCCACCGCGCGATGATCGCGCCGCCGACGACGCCCATCGCCGCGTCGAGGAAGGTCCAACCGAGGTAACGGCCGCCGAGCAGAGCGACGATGGCGAGCACGCTCGTCAGCGCGTCGGCGAGCACGTGAACGTACGCGGCGCGCAAGTTGTGGTCGTGCCCGTGGTCGTCGCCTCGCGCGGGGTGGTCGTGACCTTCGCCGCCGTGGGCCCGACGGTCGGCGTCGTCGCCTCGCGCGGGGTGGTCGTGACCTTCGCCGTCGGGCGCGCGAGGCTCGTCGGTGTGGAGCAGCTTCACGCTGACGAGGTTGACGGCGAGGCCGAGCACGGCGATCGGAAGCGCTTCGGAGAAGGCGATGGGTTCCGGCTGAAGGAAGCGGCGCAGGGACGTCACGATCATCAAGAGCGCGATGAGCGCGAGGACGATGGCGCTGGTGTAGCCGGCCAGCGCGTGGACCTTCCCCGTCCCGAAGGAGAACGCGCTCGAAGAGGATCGCCGGCGCGCGAACCCGTACGCGAACGCGGACATCCCGAGCGCGCCGGCGTGAGTAGCCATGTGCCACCCATCCGCGGTGAGGGCGATCGAGTTCGTCGCGTATCCGACCACGAGCTCGGCGACCATCATGGCGAACGTGAGCGCGACGACCGAGCGCGTCTTCGTTTCGTTCGACGCCGCGGCGACGCCGTGGTCGTGCGAGTGCCGGAGGTGGTCGTGCGGCTCGGATGCTTCGTTCCTCATGGCGACCTCACTTCACGTACGCACGTACGATCTGGACCAGCTCCTCGGCGGCCTCGCGCTGCGGAGCCGTCGCGCGGTCTCGATCGACGACGTGGGAGCGGATGTGGTCCTCGATGAGCTCGCCGACGAGCCCGTTGAGGGCGCCGCGCGCGGACGTCACGGTCCGAAGGACCTCCGCGCAGCCGAGCTCGTCCTCGAGGGCTCGCTCGACGGCCTCGAGTTGCCCGCGGATCCGCCGCACGCGAGCGATGAGCTTCTTCTTGTTCTCGACGGTGTGCACGCCGATAGTATAGGGGGCTATACTATCTTCGCAACCACGACGTCGCGGAGAGCGCTCGCTCGCGTGAACCGACGCGGTCTCCCCGACGCGCCGCGAGCTCCAGCGCGAGGCCGATCGCGACCGCGCGAGCGAGGACGGTCGATCGCGTCATCGCCGCGTTGGCCCGCGGGAGAAGGGCGCGCGCCCAGCGTAGCGAGAGCGGCTCCCGAGCTCCTCTTCGATCCGGAGGAGCCGGTTGTACTTGGCGAGGCGCTCGCCGCGACACGGGGCTCCCGTCTTGATCTGCCCGGCGGAGGTGGCGACGGCGAGATCGGCGATGAAGTCGTCGGCCGTCTCGCCGGACCGATGGCTGATGACGGTCCCGTAGCCCGCCTTCTTGGCCTCGGCGATCGCGGCCAGGGTCTCGGTCAGAGTCCCGATCTGGTTCGGCTTGACCAGCGCCGCGTTCGCGATCCCGTCGGCAGCGGCGGCGCGAATCAACGCGGGATCGGTGACGAAGTTGTCGTCGCCGACGAGCTGGACGCGCGCGCCGAGGCGCTGCGTGATGAGCTTCCACCCCGCGTCGTCGTTCTCCGCGACGCCGTCCTCGATGCACGCGATCGGATATCTGTCGACCCAGCGCTCCCAGAACGCGACCATCTCGGCCGGCGTTCGGCGGCTCTCGTCGGACTTCTTGAAGACGTACGCGCCGTCCTCGAAGAACTCGCTCGCCGCGGGGTCGAGGGCGATGACGACGTCGTCGCCCGCACGAAAGCCGGCCTTCGAGATGGCCTCGACGACGACCTCGATCGCCTCCTCGTTCGATCGAACGTTCGGGGCGAACCCGCCCTCGTCGCCCACCGACGTCGCGTAGCCGCGCCGCTTCAGCACGGACTTGAGCGCGCCGTAGGTCTCGGCTCCCATCCGGAGCGCCTCCGAGAACGAGGGCGCGCCGCAGGGGGCGATCATGAACTCCTGCGGATCGACGCTGTTGTCCGCGTGGACGCCGCCGTTCAGCACGTTGAACATCGGGACCGGCAGCAGCGTCGCGCCCGGGCCGCCGAGGGAGCGGTAGAGAGGCTCGCGCTCGCTCGCGGCGACCGCGCGCGCAAAGGCGAGCGACACGCCGAGGATCGCGTTGGCACCGAGGCGGCTCTTGTCCTCGGTGCCGTCGAGCTCGCGCAAGAGGACGTCGAGCGCCGCCTGATCTTCGACCGGTTCGGCGACGAGTCGGCTGGCGATGGGCCCGTTCACGTTCGCGACGGCCTTCGTGACGCCCTTGCCGCCGTACCGCTCCTCGTCACCGTCGCGGAGCTCGACCGCCTCGCGCGATCCCGTGGACGCGCCGGAGGGGACGGCGGCTCGACCGTTACGGCGGTCGTCGAGCACGAGGTCGACCTCGACCGTCGGGCTACCCCGGGAGTCGAGGATCTGGCGAGCGTGAACGGATGCGATCTTTCTCATGGCGGACTCCTTCGACCGCCCTCCCTCTGCAGGTTCCATGACGTGCCGAGTCAGGCCGACGACGACCGAACCCGATGGATTTCCGTCCTACGTGTCGGCGAAGCCGCCGAACGCCGGGGTCCCGGCGTCGCCGCTGCTCCCGAGGGTCGCGCCAGCCCGGCGATCGCGAGATCGCTGCGGTAGGGCTGCGGGAGCTGGAGCTTCATCGATGGCCCGCGCGCTGCACGCCGTGAAGGGGTGAGCTCGCGCACGCTCGAACCGTACCGAAGAAGGCGGTGCTTCCGGATCACGCCCGAGCCGGTCCCGAAGCGCAGGTCGTCGGAGACGCGCCGGCTCTTCGTGGTCCAGGAGCACGACGCGCGGCGACTGCACTACGACTTTCGCCTCGAGGTCGATGGGGTGCTGAAGTCTTGGGCGGTCCCGAAGGGACCGTCGTCCGATCCTGCCGAGAAGCGCTTGGCGGTCGCCGTGGAGGACCATCCTCTCGACTACGCGGGCTTCGAGGGAGTCATCCCGGAGGGTCAGTACGGCGCCGGCACGGTGGTCATCTGGGACCACGGGACCTATGCGCCGGAGGACGACGCCGACGTCGCCGCCGCGCTCCGGGAGGGCGAGCTTAAGTTCGAGCTCGAAGGCCGCAGGCTCAAGGGGTCATGGGTCCTCGTCCGGATGCGCGGGAAGGACTGGCTCCTCATCAAGCGTCGGGATCGCTACGCGTCGTCCGAGCGCGAACGTGTGCGCGGGCCATGAAGCTCGTCGAGCCGATGCTGGCGACGCTGGCGCACCAGCCGTTCGATCGCCCGGGCTGGGTGTACGAAGAGAAGTACGACGGCATCCGCGCGATGGCGTATCGCGACGGCGAGCGCGTGCGGCTCGTCTCGCGCAACCTCAAGGACATCACGGTCGAGTTCGCGGAGGTCGCCCGCGCCATCGAGCCTCTACAGGGCGGAGACCTGGTGCTCGACGGCGAGATCGTCGCGTTCGACGCGCACGACGTCTCGCGCTTTCAGCTCCTGCAACGCCGCGCCCTGGGAGAACCCATCCGGCCCGCGTTCGCGGTCTTCGACTGCCTCGAGCGTGACGGCGCGAGCCTGCTCCGCCGCCCGCTGCGCGAGCGCCGCGTCGCGCTCGAGGAGATCGTGCCCGCGCGCGGCCCGTCGCTCATGCGGGCGAGGCGGCTGCCCGTCGACGGCTTCGCGGCGTTTCGAACGGCGCAGCGCAAAGGTTGGGAAGGGATCCTCGCCAAGGACGAAGCCTCGCCGTACGAGGCCGGCCGGCGCTCGCGGAGCTGGCTGAAGGTCAAGTGCCGCAAGCAGTCGGAGTTCGTCATCGGCGGCTTCACGGCGCCGCGCGGCCTTCGGCGCTGCCTCGGCGCGCTGCTCCTCGGCTTGTACGAGGGGAAGCGGCTCCGCTACGTCGGGAAGGTGGGCACGGGGTTCTCCGCGTCGATGCTCGCGAGCCTGAGCACGACGCTGCGGAGGCTTCGCGCGGACTCCTCTCCCTTCCAGCCGGCCCCGCGCGAGGACGCGACCTGGGTCCGGCCGAGGCTCGTCGGCGAGATCGCCTACGCCGAATGGACGGCCGACGGCAAGTTGCGCCAGCCTGCCTTCATGGGGCTCCGCCACGACAAGAAGCCGACCGAGTGCACCTGGGTCGAGCGCGAGACGTGAGGGGGCTCGTCGGGGGAGGTCCCGATGCGCCACGCCGACGCCGCGAGCGCCTCATTCGGATGACCAGCTCCGCAGCGGCCGAAGCTGGGGCGTCTTCTTGTTCATATGCTCGCCCATGCGATCCAGGAGCCGATCGAGCTCGGAGATCGCTTCGAAGAGAAACGGCCCCTTGTTGAGCATGACGCATTCGGCGCGCGCCGCCATGGCCGCGTCGGTCATCTCGCCGCGCGAGGGGACGCCGTTCTTGAGATAGCTCTCCAGCACCTGGGTCGCCCAGATCACGGGGATCTGCGCCGCTTCGCCGAGCCAGAGGATCTCCTCCTGCATCTCGGCCAGCCGCGTGAAGCCGATCTCCACCGCCAGATCGCCGCGCGCGATCATGATGGCGGTGGGCTGGCTGCCGGCCGCGCGCACCAGCATGTCCGGCAGGTTCCTGACCGCGCGCGCCGTTTCGATCTTGAGCACCAACCCGAGGCTGCGCCAGTCGTCCGGGCGCTCGCGGGCGAGCGCCTCGCGCAGTCGCTCCACGTCTTCGACGTGCTGAACGAAGGAGTATTCGACGCCGTCGGCGTGGCGCGCGATGAAGCCGAGAGCCTCGATATCGTCGTCGGTCAGCGCCGGTACGCTGAGCTCGGTATCGGGGAAGTTGATGCCCTTCTCGGCCTTGAGCTTGTAGCCGTTCTTCGGGGGACCGGCGAAGACGCCGACCACCACGCCCCAGGGCTCGCGGCGCAGCACCTTGGTGTCGAGCTTGCCGTCGTCGATGAAGACGCGGTGCCCGACGTCGGCGGCGCTCAGCGCCTCGGGCCGCGTGCATTCGAGCGCGGGCAAGTCCTCGCCCGGCTCGTCGAGCCGCCCCGGCAGGGTGACGGCGAGCTCGTCGCCGACCATCACGCGCTCGACGCCGTCGGCCTTGCGGATCTCGCCGGTACGAATCTTGGGGCCGGCGAGGTCCATCAGCACCTTCATGCGCCGCCCGGTTCTCTCGGCCGCCCGCTTCACGTTGCCGATCATGCCGGACCAGGCGGCCTCGTCGTCATGAGCGCAGTTGATCCGCACCGCCTCGACCCCGAGCTCGGCCAAGCGGAGCAGGAAGCCCGCGTCCTCGGCCGCCGCGGAGGGCAGCGTCACCATGAGATGGACGAGGCTGTGATGCGAGCGCTCTCCGAGCAGCTCGCGCGTGCGCGCGGCGATGCGTTCCTCACCGGCGAAGAAGGCCGGATCGGGTCGCGGCGACGGCGGCTCGCCCGCGTCCAGAGCGCGCAGGACGGAGAGCACCGCGTCGAGCGTCGGCATCACGCGGCTCTCGGCTCGGCCGAGCGAAGACAGCCCGCGCGCCATCAGCCTGCGCTGGAGCGGCCGGATGTCGTGGCGGCGGAAGGCCAGGTAGTGCGCGAAGTTCTCGGCGCTCGGCGCGAAGCCGTCGCGTTCGATCCACTCGTGCCAGCGGCCGCCGATCTCCTGGGCGTCCCTTTCGACCGCTTCGCGCAAGGCCTCGATTTCGCCGAGCAGGTCCGAGATGTCCGAGTGGCCCATGAAGCCCTCCTCGAGCGGCGTGATGACTCGCGGTGGTTGGACGCCCGCTGCACGACCAGCGCCGCTCCGCTCTCGCCGACGACGCCGTCCTCCTCGGCGAGCCGCCGTCGGCAGTTCGCAGTCCGGCCCGAGTGTGAGGTGTCCGCCGTCATGGACGTGCTCCGTTCGTGGGGAGGATGGATGCTCGCGGGGGGGGGCCCGGGATCAACGGTGCTTCGAGGCGTGCCTGCGGATCTCGGCGAACGCGTTCTTCTTCTCGCGTCGCTCGGCCTCGGCCGAGACGGTCAAGACGGGCGTCGGAGAGAGGCGAACGACCTTCTCGGTGATGCTGCCGAGGAGGGCGTGCGCCACGCCGCGACGGCCGCGCGTCCCCATCACGATGAGGTCGGCGCTGTGATCCTTCGCCGCCTCGAGGATCCGGTCCCACGCGTCGCCCATCGCGAGCTTCCCCGTCACCTTCGGGTAGCGGGACCTGGCTCGTTCGACGGCCGCGTCCAGGCCCTTCTGAGCTTCGCCCCGGAGCTCGCGCGTCGGCCACGGCAGGCCCTCGGCGTACGCCTCGAACGAGTAGGGCGGCATCCAGGTCGTGTGGAGCAGCGTGATCGTCGCGTCGAACCGGCGCCCGATCTCGATCGCCAGATCGAGGGCTCGGTCGGACGCCTCGCCAAAGTCCGTCGGAACCAGGATGTGCTGGAAGCCCGTCATGGGAGACCCCGTGTGTTCGTCACGTCGGTCGTCCGAGCAACCGGCGCGCCATGCGTCGACGCCGCGTGGCGTTCGGCCTCGACGAGCAGAGCCGATCGAGTGCACCGGATTTGCTTCTTGTCCGCGCGTGAAAAAGTCGTCCATCGCTCAGGTCTTCGCCATCGATCGATTCATGACCGCCGATCCTCACGTGATCGGTCCGGACGTGAGCCTTGCCCAGGCGCGCCGCAGGATGGACGAGCTCGGCGTTCGCCACCTCCCCGTGCTCGAGGACGGCAAGCGCGGAAGGCTCATCGGGCTGCTCACGCAGCGGGATCTGCTCATGCTGGAGGCCATCACGGATCTCGATCCGGCCCGAATCCCGGTCCGATCTGCGATGCAAGTGGACGTGTTCGGCGTCGACCGCGGTACGCCTCTCGACGAGGTCGTCGCGACGATGGCATCCCACAAGTATGGGTCCGCGGTCGTCTGGAGCGGCGGGGCCGTCGTCGGCATCTTCACCAGCGTCGACGCGATGCGCACGCTCGCCGAGCTCGTGCGCACCTCGATGAGGTGAGTCCGCTCGCGGGCTGTCCCGTCCTGGAACGAAGTGGCGCGACTGCCGCTCGAGCGCGCGGACGGGGCGGTGCGCCTGTTGCTTGGACATTCCACCGATGGCCACGAGAGCCGAACAGGAGAAGGCGCGAGCGCAGCGGTCGAGCTGGCGGAAGAAGAAGCGCAAGCCTCACGTCCACCGCGAAAAGAGCCTCGTGAACGAGGCGGGCCGCCAGCGGCGCGCGGCCGACGCCGCGCAGTACACGAGCGGTCGCTACGCGGGCGGCGTGACGGCACAAAGGAACATCAAGGAGGATCAGGGCGATCACGTCACCCACGACCTCGAAGACTCGGCGACCGGCCGACCTTCGCGCAAGTCGACGCGCAAGGGCGCCCACAGCACCAAGCCGGACACTCAGCTCCGCAGGCGCGCGACGCGCAAGACGAGCTCCCCGGAGGAGCGCGCGTCGCGGGCAAAGGCCAAAAAAGCGCGCCGCCGCGGCTCATCGAAGCCAGCCTCCGCAAGATCCACCGCTCGTTGAGCGTGAGTTCGCCCCGCCTCGCCGGCGCCTGGCGCGCGGGCCGGGCGCCCGCGAGGGCGCGAGGGCGCGCGGGAGCAGGACCTCGCCGCCGCGCGTCGACGGTCTTCTCCTTCGCGGGATCCGCGCGCCGCCGAGCGTGGCGGCGATGCTCTCGGGTCACGACGGCTCCACGAGGTGACTCGTGTTGTTGAGCCACGCGAGCCTCGTCCTCGATCGGCCGAGCTCGATCGCGCTCGTCGAGGCCGTCTCGATGCGGATCGCGTGTATCGACGCCAGCGGAGCGGCCAGGACGCTGCACACGATCAGCCGTACGGCGACGTCGTGAGTGACGGCGACGATCGTCTGCCTCGGGTGCGCTGCGCCAAGCGCCAGCACGGCGTTCCAGAGGCGCGCCTGCGCGGCCGCCACGGCTTCACCACCGGGCAGCGTCAGCTTCTCCGGAGCGTTCAGCCAGAGCCCATGCTCCGCCGGCCACTCGGCCTCCACGTCGTCGGGGGTCTTCCCGGTCCACCAGCCGTAGTCGAGGTCGTCGATGTCCTCGCGGACAGCGCTGGCGAGCCCGGTCGCGTGAGCGACCGCAGCGGCGGTCGACTGCGTGCGGCGCCGTGGGCTCGTATAGATCGCCGTCGGCTCGAAGAGCGCGACCGCTTCGCCGAGCCGTTCGACCTGGCGTACGCCCGTCGCGTCGAGCGGCGGATCGGCGCGGCCGCGGTAGCGGCGCTCCACGTTGTAGGTGGACTGCCCATGACGAGCGAGGACGATGAGCGTCGAATCGTCGTCTTCTCGGGAAAGCGCTCGAACACTCATGGTGCACCTCCTGCTCCCGCGCCGTGGCCGCCGAGCACGTCCGGCTCCTCCTCGATCCGCACGAGCTGGTTGTACTTCGTCGGGTGGCGACCGCGGCGCGGCGCGCCGGCTTCCAACGGCCCTGCGGAGGTGGCGACCGCCACTTCGTGCGTGCACCTTCCGCACCGGGGGAGCGGCGAGGGAGAGGCGAGGACCGCCGTGTCCGCGAGCGAGGTCGGCGACGAAGCTCATGGTGAGGTGCGCGTCGCCGGCCGTCGTCGTGCTTCGACCCTCCCTCGGGAGCTCATGTACAGGCGGCTTCGCGCGCGCCCTCACGCGCCGGCTCCGTGGCTCTCGAGCTCCGCGAGGACGTCGGCGCCTTCGATGCGTGGTCGATCTCTCCCTGCCGCCGGCTCGGAGCGATCCCGACCGAGGAGGTCGGAGAACACGTCGCGGGGACCAACGAGCGGCTGCGGTCCATCCTGGTCGGGCGGCGCCGCGTCTCCTCCGCGAGCCGTTCGATCTCCTCGAGGACGGCGTTCGGCTCGCGCGGATCCGGCGGGCGGCCTCGCCACCTCGCGATCTCTCGCTTGAGCTCGAGCGCGCGGAGATGCAAGCCCTTCGTGCTCGCATCGAGCGGTACGCGCCGGAGCTCGCTCGCGAGGGCGAACAAGCTCCGTTCGGCGTGATCGATCCAGACCTCCAGGGGATCGGTCGACGAGCAGGCCATGGCTATCCCTTGCGGTACGCACGTGTAAATCCGCGCCGGGCGATGTCAATGCCGAAGCGGCAGCTTCGTCGACGGCCGTCCTTCGCATCGCGCCTGGAGGATCGCGTCGCGCCCGGAGGACCGCGCTCGACGGCCGTTGGCCGTTCACGCGCACCGGGATGACGCGGCGACGCGCGTGCGCGAGCTTCGGCACGCGTATCGTCAGCTCGCCGCCGTCGAAGCGGGCGTCGAGCTGCGCGGCGTCGGCGCCACGAGGGAGCGTGACGCGCCGACGAGACGAGCGACGCTCCTTCTGCCGCGGGCCGCGCTCGCGCTCGGCGTCCACATGGCCTCCACCTCCTGTCCTTCTCCGACCGTCCTTCGCGGCGCCGGCCGCGAGCCCGCCGCGCACGAGGGTCTGTCGACGGACCCGCGGTCGTCGCCACCTCCCCGAGGGGGCGACGGGACCGACGCTGGGCGGCCCGCGCGCGCGGGCCCCCAGCGCGAGCTCCGACCTATTCCCTTTTTTCGCCGAGCTGCTTGTGACCGGCGCCGCCGATCTCGATGCGACGAGGTTTGGCCTGCGGCTTCTTCGGCACCCGGATCGTGAGCACGCCGTCCGACAGATCGGCCGTCATCTGCTCGACGTCGACGTGATCCGGAAGCGTGAACGCCCGCTGGAAGGCGCCGTAAGCGCGCCCGAGCCAGACCTGATCCTTCTCGCCGCCGTCGTAGCGTCGCTGCCCCTTGATCGTCAGCGTGCCCGACTCGACGGTGATCTCGAGGTCCTCGTGCTTGAGACCAGGGACGTCGCAGACGAACACGATCGCGTCGGCGTTCGCGCGGACGTCGATGGCGGGGCTGTACGCGGTCTGTGTCCTGGCCGGACCGAGCGCGGTGCCGGCAACTCCGTTCATGACGTCGTCGAAGAGACGATCGAGCATCGGAAGCGCATTCCATGCAGTCAACATATCGGTCCTCCTTTCCTGGCCGGCGGCCGCCTCTACGGCGGCCGCGCTGTCTGGAGCGTTTGCCACTCACATAAATTCGGCTCCCGTCGTGTCAATGGGATCCGGGCCGGCGAGACGCCGCGCGCGCGGCTGGGCTTGCGCGAGGTCGTCGAGCGCGCTGGACGAGGCCGCCGCGGGGGCTCGCGGCGCTCGGCGCGCCCCGCGCGGTCAGCGCGGCGTTTGGCGACGGACGATCACGTCCGGCTGGCTCTTGCGGACCTCGTCCTCGAGCGCGTCGAGGAACGAGATCCCGTCATTGAGGTGAGCCACCTCGATGCGGAGGTGGGCGCCGTTGGTCGCGCGGACCACGATGACGTCGCCGATGACGCCCTCGACGCGGTGATCGATCGAGGCGACGCTCGCGAGCGGGATCGCGACGACGTACGCGTCCTTCGCGAAGACCACGCGATCCGTGGTGAGGAGCGCGACCTCGCTCATGTCGAGCGACAGGCTCCCATCGTAGAACGCGATCAGCCGATCCTCCTGCCTGCACAAGCCGCGCTCGACGAGCGCGTCGCGCTTCGCCGCCGGGATGTCGCCGCCGATCATGACGCCGCCGGGCTCCAGTTGCGACCCGAGGACAGCCAGCCCGACGACGCCGCCGCAGGTCCCCAGCCCGAGCAGCAGCGCCCCGAGGAGGACCCAGACCCAAGGCGAGATCCGTGACGGAGCGGGCAGGTACGCGGCGGGTCCCCCCGGATACGCAGGCGGGACGCCCGGATGACCGTAGGGCGCGCCCGAAGACGGGGACGGCAGCCCCGGATACGCGGGCGGCGCGCCGGGATGGAACGACGCCGCGCCCGCGTATCGCGGCGCCTCGCCGGGATGCGCGGGCGGCGCGGACGGATAGGCCGGCGGCGGGTGCCCTCCGTCGATCGGAGGTTGGCGGGGACGATCGGGGGGATTCGAGAAGGGGGAGCGCATCGGCTTGAACGGAGACGAGATCGGAGGAGCTCGAGTGGTGAGAGCCCCCTGCCGGCGCGTCGTCGCAAGGTTTCTCGCCGGCTCTCGCGACGGCCCTCGCCGAGGTGGGGCTTCGCGTCGCTAGGACGGCGCCGAGTAGCGCTTCGCGAGCTCGCTCAGGACGTCGAAGGCGTTCGCGCCGTCGAGGACCAGCGTCTGCGTGACGCCGTCGTGGCAGGTGAGCGTCGAGGCCGTCGCCCGCCAGGTCCGTCCCACGTGATCCGTGACGTCGACGGTCCCGCCGCGCAGGAGGCGCGTCGCGAGC
Source organism: Labilithrix sp. (assembly GCA_019637105.1). Lineage (GTDB taxonomy): Bacteria > Myxococcota_A > Polyangia > Polyangiales > Polyangiaceae > Labilithrix. Next base: position 18,645 of record JAHBWF010000048.1, on the reverse strand, counting down.
TCGAAGACGATCTCCTCGGGGTGCGCGTCGTCGGGGCTCGGTGCGCTGGACATGCGATGCTCCTCGCTAGAGCGCAGCTCGGCTACGCCGGCCCTGCGTGGTCATCGGGAGGAACCGCTCGCGTCGCCGAGGGCCTACGTTTCGAGCGCTCGCCCGAGCGGACGCCCGAAACGTAGGCTCACAGCCAACGATCACCACCGCAGGAGCCCGAGCCCGTGAGGGCTCGGCCGCGGACACCGAAGAACGGGCGACGGGTTTCGAGTCGCACTCCCCGTGAGTCGCGAGATCCTCACGGGCGAAGCGATTCCCCGACGAATCATGGCTCGGGACACTAGCGCGCCGGCGGGCGAGCTTCCAGCGAAGAGAAGAAGGCGCGGCGCCTGGACGCCCGGCGCGACACTCCCTGGTCGCCCGCGCGACACGATCCGCCCGCGCGGCACGCACGGAGCTCAGCGGCGGAGCGGATCGTAGCCCGAAGGACCGTAGCCGCCCGGCATCGCCGGTCCTTGCGACGGAGCGCCGTGGCCCTGGGGCATCCCGTAGCCATGGGGAGCTCCGGGCGCGTGCGGGGCGCCGTAGCCCGGCGGAGCGCCGAAGCCCTGCGGCCCCGGCGCGGGCGGCGGCGCACCATGTCCCTGCGGAGGCGGCGCGCCGTAACCTTGCGGCGCACTATATCCCTGCGGCCTCGGCGCGGGCGCCGGCGCACCGTAACCTTGCGGCGCACCATGTCCCTGCGGAGGCGGCGCGCCGTAACCTTGCGGCGCACCATATCCCTGCGGGCCCGGCGCCGGCGGAGGCGCACCGTAACCACCTTGCGGCGCACCATATCCCTGCGGCGCACCGTCCCCTTGCGGCGGCGCGCCGTAGCCGAGCGCGCTCGGTCCCTGCGGCGCACCATACCCTTGCGGCGGCGCGCCGTAGCCGCCCGGTGGCGGCGCGTGGCCCGGCTGTCCGAAGCCGCCGGCGGGGGCCGCGACGCCGCCGTGCGGGAAGGGCGCGGGAGGCGACGCGTGGAACGGCATCGACGTCGGCGCGTCCTGGCTCCCGCCGATCTCGCTCGGGTGCACGCCGAGCATCGCCATGAGCTCGGCGCGACGCGCATCGGAGCAGCGCCCGAAGAGCACCCCGAAGAGCGGGAACGCGGCGAACGAGAGGATGGCGACGCCGAGCAAAAACGCGCCGATGAGCAGCTCCCCTTCCGCGAAGTTCACGACGGCGCCGATGAGCGAGCCGATCCCCGTGAGCAACGCGCCGCCGCGGAGCCAGCCGCTCATCGCGGCCTTGAAGCTGAACGGCAGCTTCATCCCGCGCTCCTCGTCGATCATGAACACGGTCTCGATGGGGATGAGCGGGACGAACATGATGTGGACGAACCGGCAGCTCACGTGCCCCATCCCCTCGACCGCGTCGGCGTGACCGTAGAGACGCGTGCCATAAACGATGATCATCCTGCCCCGCTCCTTCGAGACCTCGGCCTCGAACACGACGGCCCGCACTTCGAAGCCGCGTCCGACATGCTGCCTCGATCGGGAGAGCGCGCCAACGGGATCCCGCGGCGACAGGCGCCCGCGGTGTCCGGAGAAGCGCGGAAGTGTGGGCGCCGCGTCCCCACGGGGCGCACCGCGGGAGGCGCACGAGGAGACGCGGCCGGGGGCGCGGGCCGCGACTTGGCTACGCTCGCCTGCATGAAGCTCCAGGCGGTCGTCTTCGACCTGAACGGCACCCTCGTCGACGACATCCAGTTCCACTTCGAGGCCTGGAAGGCGCTCGGCGAACGCCACGGCTTCGCCATGACGCCGGCGATCTTCCAGGCGTGCAACGGCCTCAAGAACGAGGACATCGTCCCGCGGCTGCTCGGGCGCGAGGTCGCCCCGGCGCTCGTCGACGCGCTCGGACGAGAGAAGGAGGAGCGCTACCGCGCGCTCTACCGCCCGCGCCTCGCGCCGGTGCGCGGGGCGCCCGAGCTCTTCGTTCGCCTGCGCGCGCGTGGCCTGAAGCTGGCCGTCGCGAGCTCGGCGCCCCGCGCGAACCGAGAGATGGTGATCGACGGGCTCGGCTGGAGCGCCACCTTCGACGTCGTCGTCGCGAACGAGGGCCTGCGCGGCAAGCCGGCGCCCGACATCTTCCTCGCGGCGGCGGAGCGCCTGGCGGTGCCGCCCGAGGCGTGCCTCGCCTTCGAGGACGCCGAGAACGGCGTGGTCGCCGCGCGCGCGGCGGGGATGACGGTCGTCGGCGTCACGACCAACGTGGCGGCCGAGGCGCTCGAGAGAGCCGGCGCGGCGAGCACGATCGCCGACTTCTCGGCGCTCCCGGACGAGCTCGACGTGCTCCTCTCGTGAGGGTCGTGCGCCGTCGAGGCGGTCCGCGCGCGGTCGCCGGGCTCCGACGGGCGAGCGAGACGCCTTCGCGACGAGCGACGCCCTTCCGGTGTTAGACTGGCCGCCGTGAAGGTGCTCGCCCGCGAAGTCCTCGAAGAGGCGCTCGTGCTCCCCGCGTCGAACCGCGGGGCCCTCCCCGCGAACGGCGGCGGCTCGTCGAACGCCGCGGCCGCGTCGCCGCCGAGCGCGCGGGACGCCGCGGCGCCACGAGCGGCGCTCGCTCGCCTCCAGCCGAGGTCCCGCTGATGGCCGCCGGAGAAGACGTCGCGCGCCTCGTGAAGGAGGCCTCCGCGTCGATGAAGAGCGACGTGAAGGGCGCCGTCGCCAAGCTCGAGCTCGCTTACGCCAGCGCGCGCGAGGCCGGCGACGCCGACGCGAGCGCCGTCGTCGCCGAAGAGCTCGCGCGAGGCTGGGCGCGCCGCAAGTCGACGGCGCGATCGCTGTACTATGCATCCAAGGCGACGAAGCTCACGCCGGAGCGGAAGGCCGCCTGGGCCACCCTCGCGAAGACCTGCGAGCTCGTCGCGGCGCGCACGCAAGCCGAGGCGAAGCAACGCCGCGCCCGAGCGCTCTACCGCGCGGCCGCGGCGGCCTTCAAGAAGGCCGCTTCGCTCACGAAGGACGCCGAGGACAAGCGCTGGCTCCTCGAGCTCGCCGGCGACGCCGCGCGCCAGGCCAAGCCGCCGGCGGCCTGAGCGCCGCCGCGCGGATCGGCGGCGACGCGTCACGGCAGCGCGTCACGGCGGTCGTGTACGTCACGGCGACGCGCGGATCGGCGGCGGCGCGTCACGGCGCGGCGCGGATCGGCCCTACTCGTTCGACTTCTGACGCGCCTCGCCCTTCAGCTCCCGCGCCTTGCCCTCGGCCTGCATCTGCTCGTTGCCGATGGCCGCGCCGACCCGGTTCTTGACCGCGCCGGTGACCTCTTCGATCTTGCCCTTCGTGCGTTCGCCGGCCTTCGCGGCCTCCTCTCGGGCCTTGCCCTTCAGCTCCTGCGCCTTGCCCTCCGCTTCCATCTGCTCGTTGCCGATCGCCTTGCCGATCCCCTGCTTGATCTTGCCGCCGACCTGCTCCGCCTTTCCTTCGCCACGAGCCGCAACGTTGCCCATTTCGTTCTCTCCTGTCGGGAGCGCCACGATTGACGCGCAGGGGAGCGTCGCAAGCGACGTGCCCTCGTCGTCGCACCGCGGCACGGATCCAACTCCGCGAGATCGCTCCGGCGACGCCGGCGGATCGCAGGACGACCCTGCAAGAGCGCCCCAACGCGTCACGCGCGACGCGTCGCCCTGCGCTCGCGGTCGCCGCGCGCACCGCGGGCGGCGGCCGGCAGCTCGTCGCGACCGATCCGCTCTCCCGCCGCGGACACCTCGCGCCCGCCCGGCGGAGCGCGCCGGCGAACGCCCGCGCGCGACGCGCCCCCCCCGGAGTCCCCGCCGCGCCGAACCGCTTGACTCGAGCGACCCTGGAAAGCGAACGTCGACGCCGTGAAATTCCGACTCAGCGGCCCTCTTTTGCTGATCACGGCGTCGACCGTCGTCGTCATCGCGATCACCCTCATCGCTCAGCTCATGACGAAGCGCCTCGTCGAGACCGCTCACGCAGGCGACTACGACCTGATGCAGCGCGCGTTCACCGGCACGCTCAAGGGCATGGAAGACGAGGCCTCCTCCGACGCCGAGATCTTCGCGAACATGCCGTCGGTCCGAACCGCGTTCCTCGAGCGCGATCGTCCGAAGCTCCTCGGCGAGTGCCAGGGCGCCTTCAAGCTCCTCGAGGAGAAGTACGCGATCGATCAGGCGCAGTTCCACACGCCTCCCGGCGTCTCGTTCCTGAGGCTCGACGCGCCGGCGAAGTTCGGCGACGACCAGACGAGCTACCGCCCGATGCTCTCCGAGGTCCACGAGGAGAAGGCCCTCCGGAAGGGCGTCGCGATCACCAAGGCCGGCCCGGCGATCCTCGGCATCGTCCCGATCTTCGACGCCGCGGGGAACCTGTCCGGCAGCTTCGAGATGGGCCTCGAGTTCGGCCCGGTGCTCGACGACATGAAGACCGCCTTCGGCCTGGAGGGCGCGGTCTTCTTCCAGGAGAAGCAGCTCCACGACATCGCCACCGACCTCCCCGGCGACGTCATCACCCAGAAGAACCGCGTGGGGAAGTACATCCGCTACCACGCCACGCACCCCGATCTCGCCGCCGCGCTGGTCTTCGACCGAGACATCGACATCACCGGTCCGAAGACCTACGAGCGAACGGTGGCCGGCGTCCCGTGGGGCGTCCAGCTGATGCCGCTCTTGAACTACGCCAACAAGCAGATCGGCGTCGTGGCCATCGCGATGAGCTTCGAAGAGGATAAGACGCTGGCGCGCCGGGCGCTCATCTGGCAGGTGCTCGCGGCGCTCGTCAGCGTGGTGCTGCTGGCCGGCACGATCCTGATCGTCGTCCGCGGCGTGCTCGTCGCGCCCCTCGCGGCCATCAACGAGCGGATGTCCGCGCTCGTCGCGGGGGACGCCTCGCGACCGGCCAACGCGCTCGACAGCTACTGCGAGGAGCTCGAGACGCTCGCCCGCAACTACGAGCACCTCCGCGCGCAGAGGAGGTCATGACGCGACGTCGCCCGCACGCCCGCGCCGTCCTGCTCGCGTTGCTCGCGACGCTGTGCGGCCTCGCGCTCGTCCTCTTTCCCCTCCGCCTCCGCGGCGCCGAGACGTCCGGCGCGGCGGAGGGCGCGCCGGCGGCGAAGCAGGCCTCCGCCGCGGGGCGCAAAGGCGAGAAGGCGGCCAAGCGCGTCCAGGACGCCGGCGCCGACGACGCCGGCGCCGACGCGGAGCCGCCGGCCGAGGCCGTCGCGCCCGCGGAGCCCGCTCCCGCAGCCGGCGCCGAAGCCGGCCTCACGACGCTCCCGCTCGGGAAGGGGCTGCCGGTCAACGTGAACGTCGCCGTGTTCTTCCTCGATCTCAAGTCGTTCGACGACACCAAGAGCGAGTTCGAGTGCACGACCGACGTGCGCCTGCGGTGGGTCGATCCACGCCTGCGGCTCACGACCAAGAACCTCCGCGGGTACAGGGAGTTCCGTGGCAAGGAGGTCGAGGACCAGCTCGCCAAGATGTGGTCGCCCAGCATCGACGTGACGAACCGACTCGAGGCCGCGCCGTACGTCGGGCGCCGGCTGCGCATCTTCCCCGACGGTCAGGTCGAGAGCCTCACGCGCGTGACGGCGCGCTACAAGACTCGCGTCTCCGCCGAGACCTTCCCGTTCGACCGGCAGCGCCTCGCGCTCGAGCTGATCGTACGCGACGACACGACCGACGAGGTCCTGCTCCGCTTCGACAAGGACGACGTCGGCTTCAGCCGCGCCGCGCGCGACGCGAAGCTCGACGGGTGGACCATCGGCCTCGTCGATCTGCGCTCCGAGGCCATCCCCGGGTGGAACGGGGACCGGTACTCGCAGACGACCGCCGCGTTGATCGTCGATCGCGTGTGGGTCACGAGCCTCGCTCCGATCTTCATCCCCCTCCTCGCGTCGCTCATCATCCCGCTCCTCTCGATCTGGATGAACAAGGCCACCGAGCACGGGTTCGAAGGGGACACCCTCTCGCTCGCCAACATGAGCATCGGCGGCCTCTTCTCCGTGATCGCGCTGAGCTTCGCGATCTACTCCTCCTACGGCGTCATCGCGAACGGCGACAACACCGTCACGCGCCTCTTCGGCGTGAACTACGCGATGCTCGCGATCACCCTCGCGATCGTCGTCGTGTGCTTCCGCTACAACGTGATCGCCCGCCTCTTCGGGCCGTACGTGCAGCGCGAGGCGTTCTACTTCATGTCGTGGGCGCTCCCCGTGATTTCGCTGGCGACCAGCATCGCCTTCTTGCTCGTCGCCGCGGCTTGACGCGATGACCCGCGGGCCCCAACGGCGCGAGGGTCGGACACCGCCATGACGGCGCTCGCGCCTCGGGCGGTCGTCGGTCGCCGCTACCGCCTCGACCGGCGGCTCACCGCCGGCGGCATGGGCGTCGTCTGGGCGGCGACGCACATCGTGACGAAGCGCGAGGTCGCCATCAAGGTGCTCCGCAGGGGCGGCGCCGCCGACGACGCGTCGCGGGCTCGGCTCCTGCGCGAGGCGCGCGCGTCGTGCGCGATCGATCATCCGAGCGTGGTCCCCGTCATCGACGTCATCGACGCCGACGGCGCGCCCGCGCTGGTCATGGATCTGCTCCGCGGGGAGTCGCTCCGCGAGCGGCTCGAGCGCAAGGGCGCGCTCTCGCTCGTCGAGACGTGCGCCATCCTCGCGCCCGTCGCGAGCGCGCTCGCGGCGGCCCACGCCGCGGGCATCATCCATCGCGACGTCAAGCCCGAGAACGTCTTCCTCGTCGGGGCCGCGGCTCGAGACGAGATCCCGGCTCCGACCGCGGTGAAGATCCTCGACTTCGGCGTCGCGAAGCTCGTCGCGACCGAAGAGCCCACGACGAACCTGACGGAGAGCGGAGCGATGCTGGGGACGCCGTACTACATGGCGCCCGAGCAGGCCTTCGGCGAGCGCGTCGGGCCCGCCGTCGATGCGTGGGCGCTCGGGATCCTGCTCCACGAGTGCCTGAGCGGAGCGCGGCCCACGCAGGCCGACAACCTCGGCCAGGTCATCAAGCGCATCACCCAGGAGCGGATCGCGCCGCTCGAGGAGATCGCGCCCGGCGTCCCGGACGAGATCGCGGCGCTCTCCGCGCGGTTGCTCGAACGTGCCCCGACGGCGCGCGAGGTCGACCTGGCGAGCGTCGCCGCCTCGCTCGCGGCGGCGGCGACCGCGTCGAGCGCGGTCGAGGCCACGCGGGACGCTGCGGCCGCGAGGGCTCCGTCGGATCCGAGCGCGACGGAGGCTCCGGAGCCGAACGGACGGACGCCCGCCGCGTCGAGAGGCGCGCGCCCGCGCGCGCTGCGCAGAGCGGCGGCGATGGTCGTCGCCGGCGTCGTCGCCGCGGCCGCGCTGGGCGTCGGCCTCCGGCGTACCGAGTCCTCTCGCGGCGACGCCACGGCTCCGGCGACCTCCGCGCCGCTCGCCGTGCTCTCCGCCCCGAACGCCGCGGCCTCCACGCCCGTCGACGCGCCTTCCGCGCCCGACGCCGCGACCTCCACGCCCGACGCCGCGCCTTCCGCGCCGAACGCCGCGGCCGCGTCGTCGACGCCGCGACCTCCGCCACGATCGACGGCGGTCGCCGCTGCGCCGAGCGCGTCGCCGGCGCGCGCCGACGCCGGCGACGGCCCCGGGCCGGGGAGGATCATCGTGAACGCGCCGTTCTGATTCGAGTAAGCTCACGGCCCGATGAGCCGGCTCGCCGAGCTATGGCCGTGATCGTCCGCCGTGAGCCTCCGTCTCGAGCGCTCGTTCGGGCGAGCGCCCGAAGCTCCGGCTCCTCGCGCCTGGCTCGGCTCCGCGCCCTTCGTCTCCCGGGAGCGGCGCGATCGAGCCGCGCCTGGGCGTTCCGCCGTTGGGTGGTCGTCGCGCTCTCGGTCCTCCTCTTCGCCGCGCACGGCTCGCGCGCTCACGCCGGCGAGGACGAGGAGGACCGCGCGCGGGCTCGCGCGGATTTCGCCGCGGGCGCCGAGCTCGTCAAGGAAGCGAAGTGGTCCGAGGCGCTCGCGGCGTTCGAACGGAGCTTCGAGCGCGTCGAGCACCCCGCCACGCTCTTCAACGTCGCCGCCTGCGAGCGCGCGCTCGGTCGATACGCGCGCGCGCGCCGCACGCTCCTCCGCGCTCGCGAGCTCGATCGATCGAGCTCGCTCGGCGCGCTCCCCGACTCGGCGCGCGCCGACACCGAAGCCTTCCTCTCCGAGTTCGCCGCGGTGCTCGTGTCGGTCGACGTGCACCTCGATCCGCCGACCGCGACCCTCACCGTCGACGGGCGGCCTCTCGAGGTCACCGCCGACGGCGACGTCCCGACCCTCACAGCCGGGCTCGCCGCGCCGGGCCCGGGCTCCGCGCCGCCGGCGGCGCGGTTCCGGCTCGAGCTCGATCCGGGGCTCCACGTCCTCGTGCTCTCGCGTCCGGGCTTCCAGGACGTCGTCCGGCGCGAGACGTTCTCGCGCGGGAGCCCCGCGTCGCTCGATCTCGTCCTCGCGCGGCTCGACGGCGAGCTCGAGGTGCGCGCCGCGCGAGCCGGCGCCGCGGTCGCCATCGACGGCGTCGACGTGGGCGCGGCCCCCGTGACGGTCCGCCGGCCCGCGGGGCGTTACCACGTCGCGGTGCGCAAGGTCGGGTTCGTGCCGTTCGACGCGGACGCCGTCCTCGAGCCCGGCGGCCGGCTCTCCCTCGCCGCGCCGCTCCCTCCGGAGCAGCCTCCGATCACCAAGAAGTGGTGGTTCTGGACGGCCGCGGGCGCGGTCCTCGTCTTCGCGACCGCGACGACGTACTTCGTGACGCGCCCGGAGCCCGAGCGGCCGGCGGCGAACGGCGGAGGCCTCGGGTGGGTGCTGCGCGCGCCTTGATCGCGTCGCTCGCGCTCGTGAGCGCGGCGGCGGCGGGCTGCGCGGCGCGCGAGCTGCCTCCGCTCGGCGAGGCGCTCGTCGTGGTGGACACCGATCTCCCCGTGCCGCGCGTCGTCTCGGCGCTGCGCGTCGACCTGTACGCGATCGACGGCACGTGGCTCGACTCGCGCGACGTCGGACGCCCCGACCCGCGCGACTGGCCGGTCAGCTTCAGCGTCCAGGCCGCCGACGACCGGGCCGAGCGCGACGTCGTCGTCCGCCTGCGGGCCCACGGCGCGCGGCTCCGCGACGCCGTCGGCCCCGCTCGGCTCGTCGTCGACGGGGCCGACGAGACGCCGTCGTCCGAGCCCGAGCCCGCGCTCACCGTCGATCGCCTCGTCCTCATCCGCCTTCGCCCCGGCGAGCGCGGGCGCCTGCGCGTCGTCGCCCGAGCCTCGTGCGCCGGCGTCGAGGCGCGCGTCGTCCCCGGCGCGCTCGCGAGCTGCGCGGAGGGTGAAGGCGCGCTCGAGCCCGTCGCCGCCGCCGCGCTCGAGCCGGAGCTCTCGACCCCGCCCACGAGCGTCGCCGGGAGCGCGGCGCGCACGCCGTGCCCCGCGCCGATCGGCGAGCGGGATCGCGCGTGCCTCGAGGGCGGCGCGTTCGTCCTCGGCGCCGACGACGTCTCCGTCGTCCCCGATCCGACCGTCCCGCTCGCGCCCGAGCGGATCGCTCGCGTCCGCGGCTTCCTCCTCGATCGCGAGGAGGTCACCGTCGCCCGGTTCCGCGACGCGCTCGCGCGCGGCTTCGTCCCTCCGGAGCCTCCGGTCTCGAACGACGGCGAGCTCGGCGCCGCGCCCGAGACGGCGTGCACCTTCAGCGCCGCTCCGCGCGGCCGCGAGGCCTTCGCGCTCACCTGCGTCACCTGGGCGACCGCGCGCGCGCTCTGCACGTTCGACGGCGGAGACCTCCCGACCGAGGCGCAGTGGGAGTACGCCGCGACCTCGGCGGGACGGACGGCCAAGGCGACGTTCCCGTGGGGCGAGGAGCCGCCCGACTGCGGGCGAGCCGTGTACGGCCGGCTCGAGCTCGCGGGGATCGCCGGCGCGTGCGAGGCCGCGGGGAGCGGCCCGCTGCCGAGCCACGCCGCGCCGGCCGATCGTTCCCCGACCGGCGTCCACGCGCTCGGCGGGGGCGTCGCCGAGTGGGTCCGCGACGCGCCGACGACCTACGACGATCCCTGCCACGCGCGCGTCGATGCATCATGCGCGCGTTCGTCCGGTGGCGCGCACGTCGTCCGGGGCGGCGCGTGGGCGTCGACCGCGATCAACGTCCGGAGCACGGCGCGCCTCGCGGCGACCGGCCCGAGCTCGTTCATCGGGTTTCGCTGCGTCCAGGAGGGCAGCCGATGACACCGTGGCCGGGGCTCCGCGCTCCCTTCGCGCTCGCCTGCGCCGCGGCCGTCGCGCCTTCCTGCGCGCGCGAGGCGCCGCCCGAGGGGCAGCTCCTCGTGTTCGTCACCACGGACGCGCCCGTCGGCCCGAGCGGCACGCGGGGGCTCTTCGACCGGCTCCGCGTCGATCTCGTCCCGCCGGGCGAGCTCGCGCCCTGCGGCGGCTGTTCGCGCGAGTTCGCGCTGGACGACGAGCGGATGGCGCGCGGCGAGGCCTCGTTCGGGTTCTTCCCTCGCCCGAACGTCGGCGGTTACCGCGCGCGCGTGCGCCTCTTCCGGAGCGGCGGCACCGCGAGCGGCGAGCCGCGCGAGGCCTCCACGCTCGAGCGCGTCGTCGCGCTGCCGCCGATCCGCGAGGAGGGCGTGGTGGACGTGACGGTCACGCTGTGGCTCGCCGATCTCGCGCGCCCGCGAGGCACGCTCGAGGCCCCCGACTCGGTCGAGCCCGGGCGGCCGGCGCCGGGGCTCGTCGGAAGCTTCCCCGGCGCGGCTCCCACGCCGTGCGCCGGAGCCGCCGACGACGACGAAGCCTGCGTCCCCGGCGGCGCGTTCTGGATGGGGAACCCGAGGCTCGACGTGCTCGACGCGCGCGAGGCCGACGGCACCTCCGAACGCGTGGTCGTCCTCTCGCCCTTCTACATCGATCGCGCCGAGGTCACCGTGGCGGCGATGCGCGCCGCGCGCGTGGCGCGCGTCGTCGACGATCCGGTCGAGGCCGCCCCCGACCGCCCCGGCTGCGTCTACACCGCCGCTCCCGGCGCGGCCGACGCGCTCCCGGTCAACTGCCTGTCGTGGCAGCGCGCGCGCGCCTTCTGCGCCAAGGTCGGCAAGCGCCTCCCGACGGAGGCCGAGCACGAGTACGTCGCGGGCGCGCTCGTGGGCCGCGCGTTCCCGTGGGGCTCCGATCTCCCGTCGTGCGACGACGCTCGGCACGACGAACGCGCGTGCCCCGAAACGAGCGGTCCCGCGCGCGCCGGGAGCGGCTCCCGCGACCGCCTCGCGCTCGGCGACGCGGTCGTCCTCGATCTCGCCGGCAACGTGCGCGAGCTCGTCGCCGATCGCTACCGGCCCTCGCGGTTCCGCTCGTGTTGGGGAGACGGCGTCTTCTTCGATCCGGTGTGCGATCCGGATCCGCCCGAGACGCCCGTAGCCCGGAGCGTCCGCGGCGGCTCCTACCGCGACGAGGGCACGCTCCTGCGCGCGGCGCTCCGCGGCTTCATCGAGGACGAGCGCTTCGCCGTGAGCGAGCAGATCGGCTTTCGCTGCGCGCGAGACGCGCGCTGAAGAGCCGTCCGAGCTTCAGAGACGGCGGCGCGCCGCGGAGAAGGCTCGGACGGACTCCGAGCGCTATTCGCAGTGCTCGCAGACCGTGTCGCAGTCCGTGCCCTCGTCGCACGTGATGCCCTCGTCCTCGTCGGGCATGCAGCACGACTGCCCCTTGTTCGGGCCGCTCGCGCAGCGACCGTTGATGGCCGCCGCGGAGCACCGCTGCTCGCTCGAGCCGGATCCGTTCCCGCCGCCGCTCGAGCCGCCGTTGCCGTTGCCGCCGCCTCCGCCGCCTCCGCCCCCTCCTCCTCCGCCGCCGTTCCCCGAGCCGCTGGAGCCGCTCGAGCTGCCGCCGGAGCTCGAGCCCCCGTCGTCGGAGGAGCTGCACGCGACGGCCGCGGCGGCGAGGGTGACGATGATGGCAAGCGATGCGATACGTACCGTGTTCATGGGGTCCTCTTCGTTGCTCGTCGGCGAACGTCGCCGTTCGCGCGCCAAGACACGGCCCCTCGCCGAAAGTCGCGCCGGAAAATGCGCCGGGAGGTCGATTTCTCCGGAGCGCCGCGGGAGCGACCGAAATCAGGGCCGCTCGAGCGCCCTGACCAGACTGAGGTCGAGCTCGGTCCGACACGCCCGCGTCACGCTCGCGAGCTCGGACAGGTCGAGGCGCGTGCGCTCCCCCAACCGCCTCCGCGCCCCCTCGGCGACGCTCTCCCTCGCGCGCGCGATCCGGCGCGCGACCGTCGCGCGGTGCACGCCGTAGATCTGCGCGATCCCGTCGATCGAGAGCCCCTCGAGGAGCGAGAGGCGGAGGATGTTCCGATCCTCCGTCGTCAGCTCGGCCAGCGCCTCGTGGACCGCTCGCTTGTACGTGTCCCCGTACTTCGCGACGATCTCGGCGATCTCCGGATCGCCGCTCGACGCGGCCGCGACGTCGAGCAAGCGGTCGTCGTCGGCCGACGGCTTCGGCTCGGAGATCCTCCGTCTTCGCGCGTTGAGCGCCGAGCGGACCACGACGGCCCGGAGCCACGCCCGGAGCGCGCCGCGCCCCCCGTACTCGAGGATCTTCGGCGACGGACCGACGAAGAGCTTCTCGCGCACCGACTGCATCACCTCGTCGACGAAATCGCGCGGCGCGCGCAGCGTCGACAGCGCGGCGATCATCTCGGATCGGTAGGTCGCGTCGAAATGCGCGAGGGCCGCGGGATCGCCCGCGGCGCACGCGCGGGCGAGCACGAGGTCGACGAGCTCGAGCTGCGGCGCGCCTCCGGCCATCCAGCGGAGGACGTGCTCCTCGAGGATCGCGTCGGAGACGGCGAGCGACGGCAGCGCTGCGCGCGCGAGGGCGACCGCCTCCCGAGCTCGCGCCGCGTCTCCCATCGATCGAGAAGTTACCTTACTCTGGGCCCATGGGGCATCTCGACGAGAACGACGTCCTCGAGCTGCTCGAACACTGGATGCCGAAGGCCCGCCGCGCCGAGGTCGAGGCGCACCTCGACGGTTGTCCGGCGTGCCTCGAGCTGCTCGCCGTCGTCGCGGCCGCGTCGCCCGCGCGCCCGGGCACCGAGCCGACCGAGCCCGACGTCACGCGTCATCTCACCGCGCCCTGCCTCGCGCCCGGAGACCGCCTCGCCGGGCGCTTCGTCCTCGACCGTGTCGTCGGCGAGGGTGGGATGGGCGTCGTCTGGGCGGCGCGCGACGACCGCGCCGCGGGACGTCCGGTCGCGCTGAAGCTCCTGAAGGAGGTGAGCGCCGCCGAGAAGAGGCGGCTCCTCCGCGAGGCGCGCCTCATGCGATCCTTCGATCACCCCGGGATCCTCGACGTGAAGGAGGTCGTCGAGGTCGGCGACGAGGTCCTCTTGGTCATGGACCTCCTGGACGGCGAGAGCCTCGGCGCCCGCCTCGGCCGCGTCGGACGGCTCTCCGTGGGGGCGGCCCTCGACGTCCTCGTCCCGCTCGTCGAGGCGACGATGGCGGCGCACGCCCGCGGCGTCGTGCACCGCGATCTCAAGCCGGAGAACGTCTTCCTCCATCGAGACGGTCGCGTGCTCCTGCTCGACTTCGGGATGGCGAAGCTCGTCCCGAGCCTCGATCTCACGATGTCCGGGTGGATGACCGAGAGCGGGCTCGTCCTCGGCACGCCGCACTACATGGCGCCGGAGCAGGTCTACGGAGAGCGCGACGTCGACGCGCGCGCGGACGTCTGGGCGATCGGCGTCGTCGCCTACGAGTGCCTCTCGGGAGAGCGCCCCGTGTCGGGCAAGTCGTTCGGCCAGATCGTCCGCGCGATGCAGCGCCGCGAGATCGTCGCGCTCGCGTCGCGCGCGCCCGACGTCCCCGCCGCGCTCGCCGACGTCGTCGGGCGGATGCTCGCGCACGATCGCGCGCTGCGCCCTCCCCTGGAGGAGGTGCGCGCGGTCCTCCTCGGCTCAGCCTCCGTCGCGAGCGGGCCCGCAGAAGAGGCGGATCGTCTCGACGAATGACTGACACGATCCCTGGGAGTCGAACGCCGACGCGAGAGAGCGCGCCGGGCAGCGCTCGCGTGCGTCCGTCAGCGCGCGCGCAGGCGCCGTCGACGGTCGTGAGCGTGTCGGCGCACGAGTCCTCCGCGCGCCTGTCCTCGCACCCGGCGCATCCGACGATGAGGCAGGTCGAGAGCTCGTCGATCGCCCTGCCGCACGGCTCGTCCGCGCCGACCAGCATCGTGCACCCGCCGACGTTCCCGATGTAGCCCTCGTGCCCGGAGACGACCGCCCGCCAGGTCGGGTCTTCGACCGAGCCGATGGCGCACGCGGCGCACGTCGGCCCCAGCGCCGTCGCGATGTCGTCCGCCGCGACGAGCGACTTCGCGGCGATCGCCGAGCGAAGGCGCTCGAGGTCTTCGCCGGTGCACGCCGACGACTGCGCGGCGACCGGCGGCCGCCACGGGTAGCTCGCGGGCGTCTCCCCGGGGCAGCCGAGCAGACGACCGGCGTCGGGGACGGGCGCGCTGCCCGTGTCTTCGTCGAGGCCGGCGTCGGCCGGCGGTGCCTCGGCGCGGACGACGTCGTCGCGGCACGCGGAGATCCAGCCGAGCGTGCACGCGAGCACGGCGACCGCCGCGCTCCGCCTCCCGAGCCGCCGCGCGACGCCCCCGGTGATGTCTCTCTCGCCGCCAAGCCTCATGTCGCTGCTCCGAACGATCGCCGCGCCGAACGCCGCGGAGACTACCGTACACCGAGGCGGCGAACGGCGTCAGCGGTCGACGAGGGCGAACGTCACCGCCGACGCGAAGAGCACGATCGGCGTCAGCCACAGGCCCACCTTCACCATCTCCATACCCGAGATCGGCTCGCCCTTCTTCCGCGCGACGTCGAGGACGAGCAGCGTCGCGAGCGAGCCCGTCGGCAGGATCGTCGGGCCGACGCCGAGGCCGATGAGCGCGCCGTACACGCCGGAGCTCTCCGCGCCCGCCGCCTGGAGCACGCTCCGCGCCACGAGCGCCGCCGGGAGGTTGTTCATCGCGTTGGCCGCGCCGCCCGCGATCGCCGCCGCGAGAAGGACGCGGACGAGCGAGTGGCGCGGCGCGCTCGCGACCCACTCGGCCGCGATCGCGACGACGCCGAGGTTCTCGACCCCGCGCACGACGACGAAGAGGCCGATCACGAGCGGGAAGAGCCCCCACGAGATCTCGCGCAGCGTGCCGAGCCCGACGCGGCGGCGACGGGCGCCGTACGCGACGAGGACGGCGACGCCGCCGAAGGCCACGACGTACGGCTCGACGTGGAGCGCCGGCGACGCGAAGTAGCCGACGAGGACGAGCCCGAGGACCCCGACGGCGACGCGAAAGTAGCTGCGATCGGGGACGGCCGCGGACGGCGCGGCGAGCTCCGCGGCTTCGAACGCGCGCGGGAGCTCCGCGCGGAAGCGCCAGCGCAGCAGCCCGTAGGTGGCGGACACGGCGACGAGCTGCGGCGCGAGCATGCTCAGCGCGAAGCGCCCGAAGGGGATGCGGAAGGCGTCGGCGAAGAGCAGGTTCGTCAGGTTGCTGATCGGGAGCGCGAGCGAGGCGACGTTGGCGACGAAGGCCGACGCGATGACGAACGGCCGGGCCGGCAACCGCAGGCGCTTGACGAACGCGAGCACGATCGGCGTGAGCATGACCGCCGTCGTGTCGAGGGAGAGCACGGTGGTGACGATCGCGCCGAGCGCGAAGACGTTCCCGAAGAGCCGCCGCCCGTCGCCGCGAGCGCGATGGCCCGTGCGGAGCGCGGCCCATTCGAAGAACCCGCTGACCTCGAGCAGCGCCGAGAGGAGCAGGAGCGCCAGCAAAAAGAGCAGCGCGCTCCGCGACGCCCACACCATCTCCACCGCCTGCGCCGGCGTGACGAACCGGAGGGCGATCATGGCGATCGCGCCGAGCACGGGCCAACATGCCTCGCTCCACCGCCGCGGCTTCACGAGCACGAGGATCAACGTGCCGGCGAAGATCACCATCGTGCCGACGAGTCTCAGCTCATGCATGGCCCGGGCAGGTCCTCGAGCGTGCCCAGCGAGCGCGATGCCACCGGCGCGCCGGTGAAGCCGCGGCCGGGCGCACGCGCGACGCGAGCCGGGCGGCTGGGCCTCCGCGTGGCACGCGGTCTGCTGCGTCGATCGCAGGAGACGAATGAATCCGAGCTCGCCATCGGTCGCGGCCTACACGGCGCGGGGCCCCTACGCGGTGGGCCCCCACGAGCCGCTCGGCAACGCGCGCCGGCTCATGGAGAAGTACGCCATCCGCGACCTGCCCGTCCGGGCGGAGGGCAAGCTCGTCGGACTGCTGTCCGAGCGGGACCTCAGGCTCGTCTGGTCGCTCGCTCAGCCGCCGCCGGAGACGCTCACGGTCGAGGACGCGATGACGGCCGAGCCCTACGCGGTCACGCCGGAGACGCCGCTCGAGGACGTCGTCCGCGAGATGGCGGAGCGGACCGTCGACGCCGCCGTCGTGCTCGAAGGCGGTCGCGTCGTGGGCGTCTTCACGGCGGCCGACGCGATGCGCGCCCTCGTCGACGCGCTCGAAGGCAAGCTCACGCTCCCGAGCGACCGCGCCCTCGCGGCCGCCCGGCCTCGCCGCGGCGCGCGAGGGCGCGCCGCGCGCTGACGCCGCGGGCGCGCTCGCGGCGTCGGCTCTCTCATCGCCTCGCGTTCGCGCGTCGAGCGGCGCGCCGATCGGGCCTCAGGACGGCGGCTCGGCGCGCGACCGCAGCGGGAACGTCGGGATCCGCCCGATCACCGCCCGCGGGCGATCGCGCTCGTAGAGGAACTCGCGGGTGAGCGGATACTCGTCGTTGATGCCGTGCGACATCGTCATCTGGATCAGGTTGAGGTGCCCCGAGCGGAAGCCGGCCACGACGCTCGCGAGGTAGAAGTCCCACGTGCGCATGAACCGGTCGTCGTAGCGCATCTTCCGTTTGATCTTGTCCCAGTTCGCGTTGAAGTTCTTCCGCCAGTGGTGCGCGGTCATGGCGTAGTGGCGGCGCAGGTTCTCGACGTCGAGCACGTTGAACCCGCGCTCGACGGCGCGCCTCGTCTCGCCCTCGAGCGAGAAGAACCAGTACCCCGGGAAGACGTGCTTCGCGACGAACGGATCGCTCCCGCTCGCCTCTTGCATCTTGGAGATGCAGTGCGTGAGGACGATCGCGCCCGGGGCGCTCAGCGCCTGCAGCTTGTCGTAGAACATGTCCGCGCGCTGCTCACCGACGTGACACATCATCCCGACGGACACGATGCGCTCCCACTTGGAGCGGTCGTCGAGCTCGAGGTAGCTCGTCGTCCGGACTTCGACCCGGAGCTTGCGCGCGCGCGCCTGCTCGCGGATGTACTTCGCCTGGTTGTCGCACAGCGTGACGCCGAGACACTCGACGCCGTACTTCTCGGCGGCGTGGAACATCAGGTGGCCCCAGCCGCAGCCGATGTCGAGGAGGCGCTGCCCCCTCCGCAGGTCGAGCTTCCGAACGGTGTGGGCGATCTTCTGCTCCTGCGCCTGATCGAGCGTGTCCTCGGGGGTGCGGAAGTAGCCGCACGAGTACTGGAGCTTCTTGTCGAGGTAGAGCTCGTAGAGCTGGTCGCCGCGACCGTAGTGATGCTCGATGTCGGCCTTCTCCTGCCTGAGCGAGCGCGACAGCGTCGAGCCCATCCAGTCTCGCAAGAAGGACGACCGCGGCGGCTCGCGCATGCCGACCTCGAACAGGGAGGTGAGCGCGTCCTCGAGGTTGCCCTCGACGACGACGTCGCCGGCGACGTACGACTCGCCGAGCCCGAGCGTGCTCTGCAGGATGGATCGCGCGAGCGCCGTGCGCGTCTTGAAGCGCAGCTCGACCTCCGGCACGCCCGCGGCGGCGCCGAACCGCCAGCGCTCTCCGTTCCACAACACGATCTCGAACGGCTTCCCCGTGTGCGCGCGCTGGATCTTCTCGAGCGTTCGTCTGAACAACATCGCTTCCCCTCCCTGGTCGAGCCGCCATTCAGTACGACGCGCCCATCGCGGGTCAAGCAACGAGTGCGTGTGCGGCGGGGCGCGGCGGCGCGTCGACGGCAGCGCGCCGCATCACGTGGCGGTCGCCGGCCGCTCCTCCGCCTCGCGCCGAGGCTCCTCGCGCTCGCGCTCGTCGCGGACCTCGCGCTCGCGCTCGTCGTGAACCTCGCGCTCGCGCTCGTCGTGAACCTCGCGCTCGTCGTGAACCTCGCGCTCGCGCTCGTCGTGGACCTCGCGCTCGTCGAAGCGGAGCGCGCTCGTGCTGGCCCAGAGGAGCACGAGCGCGACCGGCAATGCCGGAGCGTACGCGGCGAGGCTCTCCGGCCCGAACGACACGAGCAAGGCGACGCCGAGCCCGACGAGGAGCAGCGTCAGCCCCGCCGCGACCTGCCTCCGCCGACGCACGACGGGGTGGATCGGACCCGAGCGGGCGCCGCGCGCGAGCCGCAGACGAAGGAGCTCGTCGCCGAGGAAACCTCCGTACGCGCGGGTGGCCATGCGGAGCGCGCTGCGAGCCGCGTGCCGCCCGGGGCGCGACCTCGGCCGCGTCGATCTCGGCCCGCCGCTATAGCCGTGATCGGTTGATCTGAGCCTCCGAT
>JAHBWF010000047.1 GCA_019637105.1 Labilithrix sp. | reverse complement strand
CGTCGCTCGCGGCGGCGCTGGTGGCGCTCCACGAGCGCGCGCCGCTCGGGATGCGCCTCGGCCTCGAGCCGATGCGCGCGCCCTCCGCGCGCGCGGGGCACCCCGAGCGCGCGTTCGAGGTCGTCCACGTCCCGGGGACGAACGGGAAGGGATCGACGTGCGCGATGGTCGAGGCGATGGCGCGCGCCTCGGGGCGGCGGACCGGGCTCTACACGTCGCCGCACCTCGTGCGCTTCGCCGAGCGCGTCCGCGTCGACGGCGAGCCGATCGCGGACGAGGCGCTCGCCGCGGCGCTGGAGGAGGCGCTCCACGTCGGGCGCGACCTGTCGTTCTTCGAGACGGCGACGTTCGCGGCGCTGCTCGCGTTCCGGGCCGCCGGCGTCGAGCTGGCCGTGCTCGAGGTCGGGATCGGCGGGCGGCTCGACGCGACGAACATCGTGGCGCCGCGCGTGACGGCGATCACCGGCGTGGCGCTCGACCACCAGGACATGCTCGGCGACACCCTGGACGCGATCGCCCGCGAGAAGGCGGGGATCGCGAAGCGTCGCGTCCCGCTCGTGCTCGGCGCGCTCCCCGCCGACGCTCGCGCGGCCGTGCTGGAGGTGGCGCGGGCCGTCGAGGCGCGTCCCGTCGAGGCGCCGCCGCTCCCTCCGGACGCGCGCGTCGGGCTCCTCGGACCGCACCAGCGCGACAACGCGCGCGTCGCGTGGACGATCGGCGCCGAGCTCGGGCTCCCCGAGGACGCACGGACGCGCGGGCTCGCCGAGGCGCGCTGGCCAGGGCGCCTCGAGCGCGTCGAGGTGAGGGGAGGGGACCTCGCCGGACCGTGGCTCCTCGACGGCGCGCACAACCCGGACGGCGCGCGCGCCCTCGTGCGAGCGCTCGAGGGCGAGGCCGTCGGCGCCGTCGTCTTCGGCGCGCTCCAGGACAAGGCGTGGCGCGAGATGCTCGGCGCGATCGCCGAGGGGCTCGACGCGCCGCGCGTCTACGCCGCGCCGCCCGGCCGAGCGCCCGCGGACCTCGAGGCGCTCCAGGCGATCGCGGACGGGACCATGGCGACGTCGGTGGCGCAGGCGCTCCGCGCGGCGCGCCGGGCCGCCGGGCCGCGGAGCGTCGTGGTGTGCGGATCGCTCTACCTCGTCGGCGAGGCGCGCGCGGGCCTGCTGGGGCTCTCGCGCGATCCGGCGGTGGCGTTGTGAGGAGCGCGCCGCGACGGTCGCCGGAGCCCGTCGAGCGTCCCCACGGCTCACCTCGCGCCCGAGGGCGCGGGCGTGGTCGAGCCGCCGAGCCTCGCGGCGCGGTGAGCGCGTCCGCCACTCGGCTGGCGGCGCCCTGAATCCTGGTCTATAGCGCTGCACCGTAGCCTCGGCGTCCGAGGAGTACGGAACGTATGAAGAACTTCGCGCTCTGCGGTGCAGGCGGATTCATCGCGCCCCGACACCTGAAGGCCATCCGGGACACGGGCAACCGGCTCGTCGCCGCCGTCGATCCGAAGGACTCCGTCGGCGTCCTGGATCAGTACACCTTCGACGTTCGCTTCTTCACCGAGATCGAGCGGTTCGACCGCTACCTGGAGAAGCTTCGGCGCGGACCGGAGGACAACCGCGTGCACTACCTCTCGGTGTGCTCGCCGAACTACCTCCACGACGCGCATTGCCGTCTCGGGCTGCGCGTCCACGCCGACGTCATCTGCGAGAAGCCGCTCGTCATCAACCCGTGGAACCTCGACGCGCTCGAGGAGCTCGAGGCGGAGACCGGGCGCCGCATCTGGACGGTCCTGCAGCTCCGCTCGCACGACAAGCTCGTCGCGCTCCGCGAGAAGCTGCGCGGATCGACGCCGAACGGCGGCAAACACGACGTCGTGCTCACGTACGTGACCGCGCGCGGGCCCTGGTACGACATCTCGTGGAAGGGGCAGCACGAGAAGTCGGGCGGCGTCCCGACGAACATCGGGATCCACTTCTTCGACATGCTCATGTGGATGTTCGGCCCGATGGAGGCCAGCCGCGTCCACCTCGACGAACCGCGACGCATCGCCGGCTTCATGGAGCTCGAGCTCGCCCGCGTTCGATGGTTCTTGTCCGTGGACGCCCGCGATCTGCCGTTTTCGCTCCAGCCGGGACAGAAGACGACCTACCGATCGATCACGGTCGACGGCAGCGAGATCGAGTTCTCCGAGGGCTTCACCGACCTGCACACGCGCGTCTACGAGCAGACGCTCGCGGGCAACGGCTACGGCATCGCGGCCGCGCGCCCGGCGATCGAGCTCGTCCACGCGCTCCGACAGGCGGAGCTCTCCCCCCCGACGAGCGACGTCCATCCCATCCTCCGGCGGTGACATCGTGAACGACAGACCCTGGTTCGCCCACCCCACGGCGTGCGTCGACGAGCCCGCGACGATCGGAGCGGGGACGAAGATATGGCACTTCTGCCACGTCTCGAGCGGAGCCTCGATCGGCGAGCGCTGCAACCTCGGACAGAACGTCTTCGTCGCGCCCGGCGTGCGGATCGGTGACAACGTCAAGATCCAGAACAACGTGTCCGTCTACGAGGGCGTGGAGCTCGAGGACGACGTGTTCTGCGGCCCGTCGTGCGTGTTCACGAACGTGAACAACCCGCGCTCGCAGGTGAACCGCCGCGGACAGTACGCGAAGACGATCGTGAGGCGCGGCGCGAGCATCGGCGCCAACGCGACGATCGTGTGCGGCTCGACCATCGGTCGCTACGCGTTCATCGCGGCGGGGGCGGTCGTCGCCCGGGGCGAGGTGCCCGACTACGCGCTGATGGTCGGGGTCCCGGCGCGTCGCAAGGGGTGGATCAGCCGACACGGGCAGCCGCTCACCGCGCCCGACGCCGACGGCGTGATGACCTGCCCGGAGTCCGGCTGGCGTTACCGTGAGGTCGAGCCCGGGATCGTCCGCTGCCTCGACAAGGGCGAGGACGAGGGGATCTGACCATGCGCGTGCCGTTGCTCGATCTCAAGGCGCAGTACGAATCGGTCCGCGGAGACGTCGACGCGGCGGTCGCCCGCGTCGTCGCGTCTCAACACTTCATCCTGGGGCCCGAGGTCGAGGCGCTCGAGCGGGAGATCGCCCTGTACTCGCGGGTGCGCCACGCGGTCGGCGTCTCGTCCGGGACGGACGCGATCCTGGTCGCCCTGACGGCGCTGTCGGTCGGTCCGGGCGACGAGGTCGTCACGACGCCGTACACCTTCATCGCGACCTGCTCCTGCGTCGCGCGTCTCGGCGCGCGCGCGGTCTTCGTCGACATCGATCCCCGCTCGTACAACGTCGACGTCTCGAGGCTCGAGGCCGCGATCGGTCCGCGCACGAAGGCGATCATGCCGGTCCACCTCTTCGGTCAGATGGCGGAGATGACCGCGCTCCGCGAGATCGCGGCGCGGCGCGGGGTGCCGATCGTCGAGGACGCCGCGCAGGCGCTCGGGGCGGAGCTCGACGGCGCGCGCGCCGGCGCGTTCGGCGCCGCAGGGACCTACAGCTTCTTCCCCTCGAAGAACCTCGGCGCGTTCGGCGACGGGGGAATGATCGTCACGAACGACGACGACGTGGCCGATCGGCTGCGCCTCCTCCGCAACCAAGGCCAGCGGCCGAAGTACTTCAGCGTAGAGGTCGGCGGGAACTTCCGGCTCGACGCGCTGCAGGCGGCCGTCCTCCGGGCGAAGCTCCCTCACCTCGACGACTGGACGGCCGCGAGGCAGCGCAACGCCGCGCGGTATCGGAGCCTCTTCGCCGCGAGCGGGCTCGCCGTCTCCGAAGGCGCGCTGGAGGGAGGCGCCGTCGTCGCGCTCCCGGTCGAGCTCCCCGGGCGACGGCACGTCTACAACCAGTTCGCGCTCCGCGTCCGTGATCGCGACGGTCTCCGCCGCCACCTCGCGGATCGCGGCGTCGGATCCGAGATCTACTACCCGCAGCCGATGCACCTCCAGCGGTGCTTCGAGCGCTGGGGCTACGGCGAAGGCGCGTTCCCGGAGAGCGAGCGCGCCGCCGAGGAGTCGCTCGCGATCCCCATCTACCCGGAGCTCACGGAGGAGATGCAGTCCTTCGTCGTGTCGGCGATCGCCGAGTTCTTTCGTCGCTGACCGTCCTCGCCCGCGTCCTCGGGTGACGCCCGCTCGAATTGACGAAACCCCGTCGCACGAGCATGCTCCCGCCGAGATGCGCAGCGAGGAGATACTCGACGCACTGGCGGAGCTGGACGCCGCGTTTCCGACGCACCGCTGGACGATCGACGGGATCAACGTGCTGCCGCTGTTCCGCTACGAGGTCTACAACAACAACCACGCGCTCTACCGGCGCTCGCCGGGCGAACGTCGAGCGGACAAGCTCGAGGCGCCGAAGCGAGTCGGGCGCGCGCTTCGGTCGAAGGCCGCCGCCGCGCTTCGCCTGGGGCGGGCGCGGTGGAGCGATCGCGCCGCGAGCGCGCCGATCTCGCGCGCCGACGCCCTGCTCTTCAGCGACGGTGTCTCGTTCTCTCTCTTGCACGGTCGGTACTACGATCGCTTCTGCGATCCGATCCGCGAGCAGCTCGAGCGGAGAGGGCTCCGGACGCTCCTCGCGACGCCGCTCGAGGGGTACGCCGTCCCGCGGCACAGCCCGTCGCTGTTCGTGCAGCCCGCGCTCGATCGGGCGAAGATCCGCGGCTTGTTCGAGAGTCGGCTGCGCCGTCCGGCGATCGAGCTGCCGGAGTACGAGCGTGCGTGCAGCGCCTTGGTCGAGCGTCATCCGGGGATGAGCGTGCCCGCGACGGAGCGACTCACGCGGACGTCGATCTACATCCAGGTCTTCGCCGACGTCTACACGATGCTCCTCCGGCGGGTGCGGCCGCGCGTCGTGTACCTCGTCTGCTACTACGGCTCGGAGCGCTTCGCGATGCAGCTCGCCGCGCGTCGGCTCGGCGTCCCGACCGTCGACGTCCAGCACGGCTACTCCGGCGAGCTTCACTGGGCATACGCGCGGTGGATGAACGTACCGCCCGGAGGGTTCGAGCTCCTCCCGCGATACTTCTGGTGCTGGAGCGAGGAGGAGCGCCGTACGATCGCGAGCTGGGCGGAGCGGAGCGGAGGCGCGCACCGGGCGCGCGTCGGCGGCAACCTGTTCGCGCGCATGTGGCGCGACGACGACGCGGAGATCGTGAAGAGGTACGACCGCGAAGTTCGCGGCGTCGTCGACGCGAACCGCCCGCGGGTCCCCGTGCTGTACGCCGCGAACGGGCTCGAGACGGAGGCCCAGCTCCGCGCGCTCGCGGAGGTCATCCGCGCGACGAGGGACGAGCTGTTCTGGCTCGTGCGGCTCCATCCGTGCAGGATCACCGACAGGGCGCGTCTCGAGACGATCCTGCGCGAGTCCGGCACGGCGTTCGACGTCGAGCGGGCGACGTCGCTGCCGCTCTACGCGCTGCTCAGGAACGTGGAGCTCCACGTCACCGAGAGCTCCACGACGGTGATCGAAGCGAGCGAATTCGGCGTCCCGTCGGTCCTCTGGGGGGCGCTCGAGGCGCCGTCCTTCGCCCCGTACGTCGCGTCGGGGTGGCTCAGGGTCGCCGAAGACGCCGGCGCGGTGGCCGACGAGCTCCGCCGCCAAGGGAAGAGACGCGACGAGCTGCGTCGATCGCTCGCGGCCGGCCCGCGCGCCTCCGACCTCGACGAGCTGCTCGCGCTGGCCGAACGGGAGGCGGGTCGCCCCCCCGAGGAACGGGATGGAGATGTCCAACACCGCTGAATCGTCGAGTGAGACGGGCGTGTCGCGCCCGCGCGCGAGCGCAGGCTCGACCCGCCTCCGGCAGGAGTTCGCGAAGAACGGCTTCGTCGTCCTTCGAAACGTGCTCGGGGAGGCTCAGGTCGACGCGCTGAGGTCCGAGCTGACGAGGATCTTCGACGCTCCGTCGACCTACCCGGGGGACATCAACGAGCACACGAACTACAAACGGGCCTACTTCGATCCGCTCAACCGGTACGCATCGCTCACGGGCCTGCCGTTTCAGCCGGCGCTCGTCGCCGCGCTGCGAGAGCTGCTCGGCGACGACTTCTTGTTCCTGCCCGAGGCCGCCATCCACGATCGCGGCTACGGCGGCTGGCACAAGGATACGACGTCTCAAGAGGTCGCCGGCCTGCGGTTCCATCGCGAGGCGGACTTCAGGATCGTCCAGTGCGCCCTGTACTTGCAGGAGAACCACCCGCTGTACGGGGGAGGGATCGACGTGATCGTCGGCTCGCACCGGAACCGAGATCGGATCGTACCGCAGAGCAAGGTGTGGCCGATCTCGCTCGTGTCGCGCGCCCTCTACAAGCTCAAGTCCTTGGACGACAACCGCCGCGGGCGGACGGTCTCGACGGCGGCCGGCGACGTCGTCATCTTCGACTACCGGCTGGACCATCGCGCGACGCCGGCCCGGGTGTCGACGATCCCGGAGGCTCACCGGAAGTTCGCGTTCTTCATCGTCGCGAGCGCGAACGACCGTCACGCGCGCGCGTACCGACGCTACATCCAGTCGCGCCCGGACTACGTTTACCTCAAGGGGTACGAGACGAGCCCCGCGCTGGCGGCCGAGGCGAAGCGCGCGTCGGTCGGTCTGCTCGACTGACGCGTCGCGCGGGGCGTACCGTCGGCGTCCGCGCGCGCGGCGCCGTCAGACCTTGCCGCTCAGGTACAGCTCGGCGAGGTGCAGGTCGACCTCGCCGTCCACGTCGAGCCCCGCGCGCGGGGCCGTCGGGTAGGCGAACGTGAGGTCCGTCAAGAAGCTGCGCTGCTCGTGGAAGTAGTCCCAGTCGGCGACGCACACGGAGCCGCTGATGCGGTAGTAGACGGGCAGCTCCTGCCGGTTCTTCCACTTGAGGTCCGGAGGCATGAACTCCGCCATGCTTCGATCCGGAGGGAGCGTGTTCGCTCGGAGCGGATGGTGCTCGCACTCGACGACCGTGAGCGTCGCGCGCGCCCGGTCGTGGTGCGCGTGGAAGCCGAGCACCTCGTCGATCAGCGCGCCGTCGCGCAGAGGGTTCGTAGGCGTGAGGAGGACGACGAGATCGGCCGCGCGGCCGAGCTGCTCGAGCGCGCGCATCGCGTGGACGACGGCGTCCTCCTGCTGCGCGAGGTCGGTCGCGAGCTCCGGCGGGCGGCGGATCGACTCGGCTCCGCTCTCCGCCGCGCGCGCGAGGATCTCGTCGTCGTCGGAGGAGACGACGACGCGATCGATCGTGCGCGCGGTCTTGGCGGCTTCGATCGTCCAGGTGATGAGCGGCTTGCCGGCGACGGGTCGGACGTTCTTCCGCGGCACGCCCTTGGAGCCGCCGCGCGCGGTCACGATCGCCACGGCCGTCTTGCCGTTGATCATGCGCGCGTCCGCCTTTCGTAGTCGGCGATGCGGGCCGGATCGGACGGCGTCGCGCGAGCGAAGGCGATCGCCTCGGCGAAGTACGCGCCCAGCCTCGCGTCGAGGGCGCGCGCCATCGGGCCTACGAAGCGTTCGGCCAGATCGATGTACGACGTCTTGACCGGACCCTCCGCGAGGAGCTGCAGGCCGAGGACGTTGTCCAGCTTGTCGACGGTGCGGACGAGCGCCAGCCATTCGCTGTGCGCTTCGATGGCGCCGTAGAAGGCGCGCAGGTAGGAAGGGTCGGTCTCGCGGCTGCGGTCGATCGTCAAGAGTCGAATGGCGGCCGCGTCGTCGGGCGCGACTCCGCGCTCGACCAGGTGCGCCTCGCCGACGTTGCCGATCTCGTAGACGTTGTGCAGCGTCCCGACGGTGAACGTGCGCGCGTCGGGACCGTCCCGCAGCGTCATGGCGACGCGGGCGACGCGAAAGGGATGCGAGAGGTACGCGTCGTGCCCCGACGGCGCGCCCGTCTTCCCCAGGGAGCGCGCCAGCTCGAGCACGCGCTCGACCACGTCCGCGCCCAGCGCCGGCTGGGCGAGCCGGCGCAGCTCCTCCTCCGGCCCGGCCGACGAGCGGAGCATGCTCTCGACCTTGTCGCGCGCAGCGTCGACGACCGGTCCCAGGACCCGGTCCACCGCGTGGATCACATCGCGCTCCGCATGAAGCCGCCGTCCGCGGGCAGGGCGACGCCGGTGAGGTAGCCCGCCTCCGTCGAGGCGAGGAACAGGACGACCTTGGCGAACTCGTCGGCCGACGGGATGTACCGCACGGGGAACATCTTGGCGGCCTCGGCGACGGCTTCGTCGAGCGAGCTCGTCCCCGGGGCCGGCTGGAGCAGCGAGCGCAGCCTCTCGGTGAGGACCGCGCCCGTGAGCACCACGTTCACCGTGACGCCGTCCGGTCCGAGCTCGCGCGAGAGCGTCTTGGCGAACGCGACGGTGGCGGCGCGGGTCGTGTTCGACAGCACCATGCCGTCGTCGGGCTCCTTCGCCGTCGTGGACGCCATGTGGATGATGCGACCCCATTTCTTCGAGCGCATGCCGGGCGCGACGAGCCTCGTCAGACGCACGGCGCTCATGAGGTTCCGCTGGACGGCCGCGGCCCACTGCTCCTCGGTGACCTCGGTAGAGCCGCCGGGCGGGGGCCCGCCGTTGTTCGCGACGAGGACGTCGATCGTCGAGCCGTAGTGGGTCTCCGTCTCGCGGACGAGCCGCTCCAGGAAGCTCGCGTCGCCGATGTCCCCGGCGAGCGCGAACGCGCCGAGCTCCTTCGCCGCCGCCGCGAGCGAAGCCTCGTCGCGCCCGCAGATCGCGACGCGAGCGCCGCCGGCCCGGAGTCCGTGGGCCACTGCGAAGCCGATGCCGCGACTCGCGGCCGTGACCAGCGCCACCTTACCTTCGAAACGCATCATCCGTTCTCCTGGTCGAATACTCGATCCATCTCGGCGAAGGAGCTCGCGTGCTTCGGGAGATCGTACACGAAGCGATCGTCTCCCTGGTCGAGCGCGTGCTCGAGGATGAGGTGCAGTAGCATCAGCGCCCGCGCGCGGGAACCCAAGGCCAGGAGGGGCAGGTCGATCTCCTGCCGCGTGGCGCGCGCCCAGGTGCTCGCCAGGGACGCGTCGACGTGGCCGTTGGCCGTCACGGCGGCGCGGCGGATCAGTTTGTAGGCGGCGAAGCCCGAGGCGATCGCGACCGGGAAGCGCAGCAGGTCCTCGAAGTCGAGGACCGCGGCGAGCTCGTCGCCACGAAAGAGGAGGTTCAGGGGGTGGTAGTCGACGTGGGTCCACGCCGTCGGCGCGACGAGCTCGTCGACGCGCCGGCTCACGCGATCGATCGCGCGCGCGACGTCCGCGGCGTAGGCGGCGCAGATCGGAGCGGTGCGGGCGTCGGAGCGCGCTCGGCCATAGAGCGCGACGAGCTCGTCCAGGAGGCGCGCGAGCGGCGGCGCGCCGGGGGCGTCGACGTTCCCGAGCACGTCGGTGGCGATCGTGGTCAGCGCGCCGAAGGCCGCCGCCGCCCTCTCGAGCTGCGCGCCCTCGCCGGAGAAGTGCGCTCCCTCGATGTAGGGGAAGGCGAGGACGGAGCGCTCCTCCCACTCGACGACGGGCAGCAGCGCGCGCGGCACCGGGGCGCCGGCGTCGCAGAGGCGGATCGAGCACTCCGCTTCGCGCCGGAACCGCGCCGGCGCCCCGGCGTGCCGGCTCGTCTTCACGAAGAGCCGACGTCGCGTGACGTCGTCCTCGACCAGGAAGCACTCGGTCAAGCCGTTCAGGTCCGACGACGCGGAGACGTCCGGACGAGCCAGGCCGAAATGGGTCCGGGCGACGTCGGCCACTCCGAGCGCCAGCGGCGTCGACGACGGCGCGAACGACGCGCGGAGCCGGCAGAGGTTGTCCGGCGCGAACAGGGTCATCGCGCGAGCCCAGGGAAGTTCTTCGGGTCGTGGAGCTTGAAAAAGCAGGCGCGCACGACGCGCGCGTCCCACAACGCGTCGTGCCGCTTCCTGGGGCCGGTCACGCCCGCGAACTCGGCGCGGTCGACGCCGGGGTCGACGCCGGCCAGGTAGAGCATCGTGTTGAGGTCGAAGTGCGCCGCGTGGTTGAGGCTGGGCGGCAGGCAGTACAGGTTGTGGAAATACTTCCGCTCCGGGTGCGCGTGGTGCCAGAGCTCGAAGAGCAGGATCAGATCCGTCAGCTTTCCGGCGGAGACGAGCGAGACGCGCTCGCCGGCGGAGTACGCCTCGACGAACTCGGCGATCCGACGAAAGCCCTCCGCGCTCGACACCGATCGGGACGCGTCGACGTGAGCGAGGACGTTCTCCTCCAGCCACGGGGTGACCTGGTCACGGTCGTAGTCGTTGAACGTCACGAGGATCGACTCCTCGTCGAGCCCGACGAGCGCGAGCGACACGAGGGTCGTCTTCTGATGCTCGCCGGTGAACTCGGCGTCGACGAAGAGGAGGCGATCCGTCAGCACAGCTTGTCTCCGACGCGCCCCGTGATGCGAATCCGCCGCCGTCGCAGAGGGAGCGAGACCCGCGCGCCGCCGGCGAAGTGACTCTCGGCGAGCCCGAAGATGGCCTCGTGGCCCTCGAGCGCCGCCCGCAGCTCGTCGTCGCTCGAGGGCACCTCGACCTCGGCGATCAGGCGTTCGATGCCTCGACGCGTCCCGCTCGCGGCGGGCCGACCCTCGATCGGCTGCTCGGTGAGCATCCACCCGATGTCGGTCCGGTCGGTCGCGAGCGTGCGGAGGATGAGCTCCCGGCCGTCCTGGCGCACGGTCAAGATCCCCGTGGTCCCGACGAGCTCGACGTCCTGGCCGTCCACGGGGAGGATCGCGGCGCGGACCCCGTTCGAGAACTCCAGCGCGCCCGACACGAGGACGGGATCGCAGTCGAGGGTCCGATCCGCGACGAGCTCGGTCGGGGCGCCTTCGGGCAGCTCCAGCGTGCCCTGGACGGACCGGATCCCGGGATCGCCGGCGAAGAAGGACGCGATGTCGACGCTGTGCGGATGATTCCACATCAAGCCCCCCGCGCCGAACCGGACGACGACCAGCTTGAGCGCGCCGATCGCGCCTTCGCGGCAGAGCTCGCGCGCGCGCGTGTACACGTCCATGTGCCGTCGCCGCGTGCCGTACCCGAAGGCGACGCGGCGTCGTCGCGCGGCCTCGCCGATGGCGTCGGCCTCCTCGAGCGTCGACGCCAGGGGCTTCTCGCAGTAGATCGCGCGAACGTCGGCCTCGATGGCGTCGAGGACGATGCCTGGGCGCTCGGCCGTGCGCGTCGCGATCGCCACCGCGTCGAGGCGCTCGTGCTCGAGCATCCGTCGGTGGTCCGTGTACGTCCGCTCCACGCGGAAGCGCGCCGCCGCCGCCGCCGCCGCCGCCTCCGACGCGTCGCAGACCGCGACGAGGCGCGCGCGCGGCGTCGCCGCGATCGCGGAGGCGTGGGCGTAGGGCAGCCAGAGCTCCCGGAGCTCCGGCGGCCACCCCGCGGCGCGGTCGTCGGCGAGGGCGCCGATGCGGCCGCAGCCGACGAGGCCGAAGCGCAGCGGTCCATTCATCGGCCGTCCCTCCAGCGGAGGAGGGCGGTGACGAGCTGCTTGTCGCCCGCCGCCGCGCGCTCGTAGACGTCTCGCAGCTCGGTCCAGGGCACCTCGTGGGTGACGAGCTTCGCGAGCGAGAGCTGCCCGCGCGCGATCATCCCGAGGAGCATCTCGACGCCGCGGGAGAGCGTCGTCGCCTCGCTCTCCGGCGCCGGGCCGGAGGCCACGGGCATGCCCGCGCCGAAGATCGCGAGCTGCTTGTCGTAGAAGGAGCGCGACTCGAGCGGGTTGAACGGCGGCGGCCCATCGGTGCGCCCGGGGAAGCCGAGCACGGCGATCCGCCCGAACCGCGCGGCGATCCGCGTCGCGAGCCGCCACGCCTCCCACGTGTTCGCGGTGAGGACGACCAGATCGGCCGAGGCGTCCTCGACCTCGTCGCCGGCGCGCGCCGCGCTCGCCCCCGCCGCGAGCGCGAGGGAGAGGCGCTCCGGCGCGTTGCCGATCGCGACCGCGGGGGAGCCGAACGCCCGGACGAGCGCGGTCGTCGCGAGGCCGATCGCGCCGAGCCCGACGATCGCGACGCGCTCACCCGGGGCGAACGCGGCCCTGCGCAGCGCCGCGAGGCCGAGGTGCGCGAGGTAGGTGAGGCTCGCCTCGGCGGACGTGACCTCGGGAGGGACGCGGGCGAGGACGTCGGCGGTCGAGCAGACGAACGCGCTCCGGTGCGACTGGTGGGTGAGGATCCGCGCGCCGATCGGAAGATCCGGCGAGGCGGACGCGCGGACCGTCGCCACGTTGCAGTACCCGACGAGCCGCGGGTACACCGGCCCCGGCCGGAGCGGAGGATCGCCGACGTACGCGGCGCGCTCGGTGCCGAGGGAGACCGCGGAGACCTCGGTCTCCGCGAAGAGCGAGCCGGGCTCGAGGGCGCCCGCGTCGAGCTCGACGTCCTCGAAGACGAGCTCTCGCGGCGCGAGCAGCCGCGCGACCCGCGCGACCACGGTCATCGCGCCGGGACCCGATGCTGCGGGTCCCAGACGTTGTCCTTCTCCCACTGTCCGCGCTCGTTCTTTCTCCAGACGCGAGGATCTCGGAACGTGTCGGCCACGCGATCGAACTCGTCCTCGCTCATCCCGACGTAGTCGAGCCAGCGCGCGAGGTCGCGCGACTTCACGTGATCGTACTTCCGGACCATCTCGACGCCCTCGGCGCGCGTCATCTTCCCGGCGCGGATGTCCTTGCACGCGTGATCGGTCCCGCGTCCGTAGCCGAACTTCACGTACTTCAGGTAGTCGTGGATGCCGTTCTCGTGCATGTCGTCGAGGTTGGAGATCCGGCGGTACGTCCGGTCGAACGGCTCCGGCGCCTCCTCCCACCCGTACAGCTTCTTCACGAGCTCGGCGTGGTCGTTCGCCTCCCAGGGGACGTAGTTGAAGATGTAGATGCCGCGGATCCCGACGTCGTCGATCTCGTCGTCGGTCGGGTACTTCGCCCAGAGCAGATCGCGCTCGGTCAGCCCCTCCCTGCCGACCATGTCCTTCCAATCGTAGCCTCGCTGCGCGTGCTCGAGCCGGTACTTCGCCGTCATCTCGACGAAATCGTTCATCGAGTACATGCCCGCGAGATCGGTGTAGCCGTGCTCTCCCCAGATGAGCAGCGGGACCCGGAAGTGGAAGGCCGCGCGCACCGGGTACGTGAAGATCCCGCAGTGAGCGTGCCAGTTCATGTCCCCCATGAGCTCGAAGCAGATCCGATTGAGCTTCTTCAGGACGCTCACGGACGGCTTGAAGATCACGTGATCGACGTCGAAGACCTCGCGCATGCGGAGCAGGTTGCGCTCGCCGACCGGGAGGTAGTTGTTGCCGTGGTAGGTGACGAGGAGGGGCTTCAGCCCGAGCTCCTTCACGATCACGTGGGTCTGGTAGTAGCTGTCCTTCCCGCCGCTGACGGGGATGATGCAGTCGTAGTTCGACCCGTCCGTCTTGTACTCGGAGAGCAGCTCGTGGAGGAGCTTTCGTCTCCCGGCGTAGTCGATCTTCTGCCGCTGGTCGTAGGCCCGGCAGCCCGTACAGACGCCGCCGTCGTCGAAGGTGAGGGGGGTGGCCGCGACGGCCGGGTAGACGCAGCGTGTGCAGTATCGCATCAGGTTCTCTTCTGTTCGACGTGTGCGTTGATCTCGAGGAGGGCGGGGCGACGCTCGAGCTCTCGAAGGACGTCGTTCATCGAGGCGTCCGCCGCGCGAGGCCCGAGGGCCTCGAAGAGGGCGTGCAGGAAACGGTAGTCGTCGAGGGTGTCGAGCGTCCAACGATGGCGCGAGAGGTCCGTCGTCGAGCTCTCGACGGAGCGGAGCACGAAGCTCTCCGGGCGCCGAACCAGGTGCAGCGTCACGTGCTCGCGCTCGTCGGGCGCGGTCGCGTCGCGGTCTGCGCGCTCGAGGGCTTCGCGGCTCACGATCTCGGTGTCGAGGCCGCGCGGGAGCCGGCGCGTGAGCACGTTGCTCGCGTAGTCGGGGCGCTCGCGGACGAACGTATCGACGACCAGGGACGACAGCTCGACGTCGAGCAGCGGGCAATCGGAGGTGAGCCGTACGATCGCGTCGGCCTCGCGCAGCCGCGCAGCCTTCGCGAACCGCGCGAGGACGTCGGACTCGGAGCCGCGCACGACCTCGTGGCCGAGGCGCCGACCGACGCTCTCGATGAGCTCGTCGGCGGGCGCATCGCTGGTCGCGACGACGACCTCGTGCACGCCGCGGATGCGCCGAGCGCGCGAGAGGCAGCGCTCCAGAGCCGTCACGCCTCCGAGGTCGAGCAGGACCTTCGCCGGGAGGCGCGTGGACCGAACGCGCGCCTGAACGACCACCACGATCTTCACGTGAACGCTCCCAGCGCCGCGACGACGCGGTCCGGACCGCGCCCGTCGACGATCTCCCGTTGACGGGCGCGCATCCGCTCGCAGAGCTCCGGCGACGCGAGGAGCTCCTCGACGGCCCCGGCGACCGCCTCGGGGCGGAGATCCGCGTGCCAGCCGAGGCTCCGCGCCAGCTCGAGCCGCGCCAGGGCCTCGGCGACCGGGACCTGGTTGTCCGCGACGGCGACGACGATCGCGGGGACGCCGACGCAGCAGAGCTCCATCGCGGTCCCGCCCGCGGCGCTGACGATCACGTCGGCCCATCGCATGTGCGGCGCGACCTCCGGCGGGGCGACCACCACGTCGACGTCGGTACGCTCGAGGAGGTGCTCCCTGCGCGGGTTGAGCTCGCCCACGAGCGCGCGCACGGTGAGCGAGTCGCGGGCGCCCGACCTCGAGAGGGCGTCGAGCACCTTCGCCGTGACGCCGGCGGGATCCGAGCCGCCCATCGTCACGAGGACGCGGCCGGGCGGTCCGGACCGACGAGGCGCGGCGCTCGCGCTCCGAAACTCCTCTCGGATCAAGGCGTAGCCGGGGCCCAGCAGGAGGCGAGCCGGATCCATCGACGCGTAGAGCTCCGCCGACGCGTAGAGGTTGTGGTTCAGGACGCGGCCGGGGCGTAGCCCTTCGAAGCCGCCGTCGTCGATCCAGAGCACCTCGGGCGCGTCGAGCGCCTCGGCGAAGGCCTCGCCGAATCGGTACCCGTCGACGACGACGAGGGAGGCGTCCCGGGCCGCGCGCGCCGTCTCGCGCGCGTCGTCGCGAGAGCCGATCGGCCCCGCGAGGCGGAGGACCGGGAGGCCCGCGGCGCGCCGCGCGACCTCGTCCGGAGTCGCCGTCAGGAGGGAGCAGCGAGCGCCCGCGCGCGTGAACGCCGACGCCAGCGTCCGGCAGCGCGCGAGGTGGCCGAGGCCGATGGCCGGCTCGGCGTCGACCCGGAAGATGACGGACGGCGCGGGGGTCATCCGTAGTGCCGGAGCCTGCGCTCGCACCGCAGGACGTCCGTGCCTCCTCTCGTCGCGCGCGCGAAGCCGTAGTAGCCCGCGCGCTTGAAGGCGGCGACGCTCGCCTGGTTCTCCGGTCGGATCGTCGCCTCGAGCCGCACGTTCCCTCGCGCGCGGGCCTCCTCCTCCGCAGCGAAGAGCGCGCGCGCCGCGAGTCCTCGGCCGCGCGCCGCCGGGGCGATCGTGACGGAGATCTCGTACGAGCCGGCCCCCCTCGCGTCGAGCCGGACCTGCCCGACGGGCCTACCGTCCGCGTTCGCGATGAAGAGACGGCGCTCCTGCGATCCGAGCGAGGCCGCGAGCCAGGCCGCGTGTCCCTCCGGCGTGACGACGTCGCTCGAGAGCGACATCTCGCGCGTGACGGGGTCGTTCCGCCACTCGAGGAGGAGGTCGGCGTCGTCGCTCGTGGCCGGGCGCAGCGTGACGCCGTCGAGGTCGGAGCGATCGCCGAGCATGTCCCAGCGAAGAGGCGTCCCCGCGCGGAGCGGACGCCGCGCGACGCGACCGAGCACGGAAGGGAGCTCCTGGACCGGCAGGCCGCCGCTCGGGCGCACGCTGCGGACGTCGTCGATGTCCACGGCGCGCCCCTCGGGCACGTCTCGGGCGACGAAGAGCGAGCGACGGAAGGCGAGGCTCGGGACCTCCTCCTGAGCGGGGCCGAAGCGCGGGCGGCCGACCGCGGCCTCGGCCGCGCGCACCGCCTCGACCGTCCGCCGGAGCTCGTCGGGCTCGAGCGAGAAGAAGGCGTCCGGGCCTCCGACGTCGCGTCGGAGGATGAAGTGCTTCTCGAGGATCTTCGCCCCGAGTGCGACCGCCGCGATGGCCGCCGTGGGATCGCGGGTGTGATCCGAGAGCCCGGTGACGACGCCGAAGGACGACAGCGTCGAGAGCGACGCGAGGTCCATCGACTCCGGCTTCGCCGGGTACGCCGACACGCAGCGCAGGAGCGCGACGCGGTCGTTCCCGGCGGAGCGGCACGTCGCGACGGCGGCCTCGATCTCGCCGAGCGTGGCCATCCCGGTCGACATGATGACGGGCTTGCCGGTGCGGGCGATCCGCTCGACGAGCGGCAGGTCGACGAGCTCGAACGACGCGACCTTGTGCGCCGGCACCTCGAGGTCCTCGAGGAACTCCACCGCGGTCGCGTCGAACGGCGTCGAGAAGAAGACGAGGCCGTTGGCGCGGGCGCAGTCACGGAGCGCGGCGTGCCACTCCCAGGGCGTCATCGCCTCGGCGTAGAGGTCGTGGAGCGTGCGGCCGGCCCACTCGTTCTTGGTCCGGACCACGAACGGAGCGGCGCTCGAGCGCAGCGTGAGCGTGTCCGGGGTGTACGTCTGGATCTTGATCGCGTCCGCGCCGCACCTGGCCGCGGCCTCGATCGTGGCGAGCGCGGTGTCGAGGCTGCCCCCGTGGTTCGCGGAGAGCTCGGCGACGATCAGCGTGGGCGCCGAGCCGCCGACCTCACGTTCGCCGATCCGAAATTCGTTCATCGAGCGCTCCTCATCGAACCGCGGCCGCCAGCGCCTCCACGACCCGGAGGACGTCGTCGTCCGTCATGGCGGGGAAGAGCGGGAGGCTCAGCGCGCCGGCGTAGTAGCGCTCCGCTCCGGGGAAGTCCCCCTCTCCGAGACCGTGGTCGACGAAGTCCGGCTGGGTGTGGACCGGGATGTAGTGGACCTGGGGGTGGATGTTCGCTTCGCGGAGCTTCGTGTACACGGAGAGCCGCCGCTCCGCGGTCGCCGACAGCGGGAGCCCTTCGGCCGCGCGGATCCGGACGACGTAGAGGTGGTAGGCGGAGGAGCACCCCTCCGGGACGCGCAGCGGCGAGACGTGCTCCGAGAGCCGCCCGAGCTCACGGTCGTAGAGCGCGGCGAGCTCGCGCCGGCGCTCCACGAAGCGCGGCAGCTTCTCGAGCTGCGAGAGCCCGAGGGCGCACTGCAGATCGGAGATGCGGTAGTTGAAGCCGAGCGACTGCTGCTCGTGGTACCAAGGCCCGTCGTTCCGGCGGAGGCGCGAGGGATCCTTGGTGATCCCGTGGGTGCGGCGGTCGAGGAGCTCGCGATGGAGCGCGTCGTCGTTCGTCAGGACGGCGCCGCCCTCTCCGGTGGTGATGTGCTTCACCGGGTGGAACGACAGGGTCGCCATCTGGGCGTGAGCGCCGCCCCCCGCGCGGTAGCGCCCGCCGCCGTAGGTCGCGCCGAGCGCGTGGGCCGCGTCCTCGATGACGAGCGCCCCGACGGAGTCGGCGATCTCGCGTACGGCTCGGAGATCGGGCACCGCGCCGGTCATGTCCACGGGGACGATCACCTTCGGCGGCGTGCCCCGCGCCGCGAGCGCGGCGACGCGCGCTCGCAGCGACGCGAGGTCGAGGAGCGCCGTCTCGGGATCGACGTCGCAGAGCAGAGGCCGGCCCCCCGCGTAGCGGATGCAGTTCGCCGAGGCGACGAACGTGATCGTGCTCGTCACGCCGGTGTCGCCCGGACCGACGCCGGCGGCGAGGCAGGCGAGGTGGAGCGCGGCCGTCCCGTTGGCGACGGCGACGGCGTGCTTCGAGCCGGTGAGCTCGGCCAGCCGATCCTCGAACGCGGCGACCTTCGGCCCCTGGGTGAGCCAGTCGCCGCGCAGCGTCGAGACGACGGCGTCGATGTCGGCCTCGTCGATCAGCTGCCTGCCATAAGGGAGTGGCTTCTCGCTCACCACGCCCACCGATTCTCTTCGAGCCAGGAGCGCGTCCGGCGCAGGCCCTCCTCGAGGGGCACCTTGGGCTCCCAGCCGAGGAGGCGCTTCGCCTTGCGCGCGTCGCAGAGCAGCTTGGGGATCTCCGCTTGCGGGTGATCGTGAGGGACGTGCTCGACCGAGTTGTTCGCGCCGCGGACGAGACCGGCGAGGTCGCGGACCGAGATGTCGTGGCCGGTGCCCGCGTTCACGATCTCCCCCTCGACCGACGCCGACTCGGCCGCGCCGACGACGAAGTCCGCGCAGTCCTCGACGTAGAGGAGATCGCGGGTCTGCGTCCCCGTGCCCTTGACGAGGAGCGGCTCCCCGCAGATGTCGCGCTTCAGGAAGATCGAGACCACGCCTCCTTCGGAGTTGCTCTTCTGGAACGGTCCGTAGGTGTTGAACGGCCGCACGACGGTGACCGGCATCCCGTACGCGTGGAAGTACGAGAGCGCGAGGACGTCGGAGGCGATCTTCGCGGCGGCGTAGGGGGACGCGGGGCGGTACGGGTGCGTCTCCGGGATCGCGCCGCCGGCGGCCAGGTCGTAGACCATGCACGTCGACATGACGACCACGCGGGGAGAGCGATCGGACACCCGCGCGACGTCGCGATCGTGATCGAACTGCTTCTTCGACGCGTCGAGCCCGTTGCGCGCGAAGTACTCGGCGCGGCACGCCTCCAGGACCCTGAACGTCCCCTCGGCGTCGTTGCGGAAGGTCGGCTCGGGATCGTCGATCGAGCGCTGGACGTGGATCGACGCGCCGAGGTGGAAGACGCGATCGAAGCGCCGCGCGGCGAAGAGCTCCGCGAGGAGCCCGGCGTCCTTCAAGTCTCCGCGGACGAGCCCGAGGAAGCCCGCGTGCCCCTCGAGCTCGCGGAGGTTCTCCTCGCGTCCGTTCGAGAGATCGTCGAGCACGAGCACGGACGCCCCGTCGCGGAGCAGGCGGGCGACGACCCAGCGTCCGATGAAGCCGGCGCCGCCGGTGACGAGGACGTTCACGCTCCCTCCAGGAGCGGATCGAGCACGCGATGCTCGCGGAGGTACTGGGCGATCTCGGCCCGGCTGAGCAAGGTGTCCTTGGACGAGTGCCACTCCCGCGTGACGCGCGTCGCCTGCGGGAACATCGACGACGTCGGCGTCTGCTCCGTCGTGGCCTCGGGCGGCGGGAGGACGACCAGGAGCCGGTCGAGCTCGAGCGTCCGCGGGATCTCGTCGATCGAGATGAGCTCCTCGTAGAGCTTCTCACCCGGCCGGGCGCCGGTCGTGACCAGATCGCAGCGACGGCCGAGGACCTCCGCGGCGGCGTACGCGAGATCGACGATCCTGAGCGCCCGCATCTTGGTGACGTAGACCTCGCCCGCGTGCATCCTCGAGCCGGCCTCGAGCACGAGATCCGCCGCCTCGCGGATCGTCATCACGTAGCGGGTCATCTCGGCGTGGGTGATCGGCAGCGGCTCGCCGCGGAGGAGGCAGCGCACGAAGATGGGGAGGACCGAGCCGCGGGAGCCGATCACGTTGCCGAACCGGACGGCCGCGAAGCGCGTCTTGCGCGTGCCGCGGATCTCGTTGGCGGCCGTGATGAGCCTCTCGCCCATCATCTTCGAGGCGCCCATCACGTTGGTGGGGTTCACCGCCTTGTCCGACGACGTGAAGATCACGCGCTCGACGTTCGAGTCGAGCGCGGATCGGATCACGTTGTTCACCCCGACCAGGTTCGACTGCACCACCTCGAACGGGTTGTACTCGCCGAGCCCGACGTGCTTCAGCGCCGCGGCGTGGAAGACGACGTCGACGCCCTGGAAGGCGAACCGGAGGCGGTCGAGGTCTCGGATGTCGCCGAGCTGGGGCGCCACGACCCCCTTCGATCTCAGGCGCTCGTGGAGCAGGAAGAGCTCGCTCTCGGCGTGGTCGAGGCAGCGCAACGACTTGACCTGGCCGACGAGCCGCTCGGCGATGGCCGAGCCGACCGTCCCGGCCGCGCCCGTGATGAGGACCACTTTGTTGGCTAGATACTCGTATGTCATGGAACCTCGAGCCGCGAGGCCGCGCAGGAGGCGCTTCCTATAGCAGTTGACACCCCCGGCCGAAACCGGGAGACATGGAGGCCGCTCGATGAACCTTGCCATCGTCAACTACGGCATGGGCAACCTGCTCTCGGTGCGAAACGCCTTCGCGAGCCTGGGGGCGGAGGCCGAGGTCGTCGAGGCGGGGCAGGACCTCGAGCGCGCCGGGGCGATCGTCCTGCCGGGGGTCGGGGCGTTCGGCGAGGCGATGAAGCAGCTCCGGGCGCGCGGGCTCGAGGAGGCGCTTCACCGCGAGGTCATGGAGAGGAAGAAGCCGTTCCTCGGGATCTGCCTCGGCCTCCAGCTCCTGGCGCGGCGGGGGCACGAGCTCGGCGTCAACGACGGCCTCGGCTGGGTCGCCGGCGAGGTCCGTCGGCTCGACGTGGCCCCGGACCTTCGGGTGCCGCACATCGGGTGGAGCGAGGTCGAAGGACGAGGGCCCCTCTTCGCGGGGATCCCCGACCGGACGGCGTTCTACTTCGTGCACAGCTATCATTTCGTTGCGGAGGATCCCGCGGTCGTTCACGGGACGACGGTGTACGGGCACCGCTTCACGAGCGCGGTCGCGCACGAGAACGTGGTGGCCGTCCAGTTCCACCCGGAGAAGAGCCACAAGTGGGGGCTCGCCCTGCTCGCCAACTTCCTCGCGTTCGCCCGCTCCGCATGAAGACCCGCCTCATCCCCGTCCTCCTCCTCAAGAACGGCCAGCTCGTACGGAGCGAGTCGTTCCAGACCCACCAGATCCTCGGCAATCCGGTCCACGAGGTGGAGCGGTTCAACCAGTGGACGGTCGACGAGCTCATCTACCTCGACATCAGCGACGACGACTGGATCGACGGCCGCGAGGACATGAAGGTCCGACGCGAGAGCTCCGCGCTCGGCATCCTCGAGAGCGTCGCCTCCCGCTGCTTCATGCCGCTCACCTTCGGGGGCCGGATCCGCACGCTCGACGACGTGCGCGATCGCGTCCAGCGCGGCGCCGACAAGATCACGCTGAGCCGCGCGGCGATCGAGACGCCGTCGCTGATCACCGAGGCGGCGAAGTCGTTCGGCAGCCAGGCGGTCGTCGTCGTCATCGACGCGAAGGCGAACGGGGCGGGCGGCTGGGACGTCGTGTACGACCACGCCCGTCGTAGCGCCGGGCGCTCCCCGGCGGACTGGGCGCGGGAGGTGGAGCGCCTCGGGGCGGGCGAGATCCTGATTCAGTCGGTCGACCGAGACGGCTCCGGCGAAGGCTACGACCTCGACCTGATCCGCTCCGTCACGGGCGCGACGACCGTCCCCGTGATCGCGGTCGGCGGCGTCGGTCGTCTCGAGCACTTCGCCGCGAGCGTCGTCGAGGCCGGCGCCTCGGCGGCCGCGGCGGCGAACATCTTCCACTTCGTCGAGCTGAGCGACCGCCGCGCGAAGCGCGCGATGGCCAAGGCCGGCCTGGACGTGCGGCTATAGCGACTCGGCCTCCTCCGCGGTCGCGGCGGCCGCGTCGTCGCTCTTCGGCAGCGACGTCGCGCGC
Source organism: Labilithrix sp. (assembly GCA_019637105.1). GTDB lineage: Bacteria > Myxococcota_A > Polyangia > Polyangiales > Polyangiaceae > Labilithrix. The sequence continues at coordinate 24,602 of JAHBWF010000047.1, read as the reverse complement.
CTCGCGCCGATCGCGAACGCCGCCATCTGCGCGACCGAGGCGCTCACGCGCGCGCCGAGGAGCCCGGCGATGCCGAGCCACGGGAGCAAGAGGGCGGAGAGCGCGAGGCCGAGGAACGTCGAGAGCGTCGTGATCGTGACGATCCGCTTGGTGCGCCCCGCGTAGTAGAGGACGGTCGAGTCGGGGTAGTAGGGCGCGTCCAGGATCTGGGCGAGCGCGATCGCGGGCATGAAGGCGAGCGCGGGATAGAACTTCGGACCGACGAGCAAGCGCAAGATCGGCATGCCCAGGCCGATCGCGGCGGCGGTCCCCGCGGCGAGGAGCAAGGCGCGCCGCTCGTACCACCACAGCTTCGATTTCAAGCTCGCGAGCCCCTCGTCGCGGTAGAGCCGGCCCATCGCGGGCCACTGGCCGTGGTTCCACGACGCCAGGACCATCGGGACCGGGCTCATGAGCTGGGTCGCCAGGTAGTAGGTGCCGAGATCGTGGCCGCCGCCGAACGTGTTCAGCACCCACCGGTCACCGGCGGTCTGGAGCCACGCCGCGAGCAGGTGCGGGACGAACGGCAGCGAGTAGACGAGGGCGCGCCGGGTCGCCTTCAAGGTCTCGCCCGTCCCGAACGTCGCGAGGAGGTAGGCGGCGCTCGCGAGCCCCACCGCGATCGACGCCACGGAGGGCGCCTCGACCGCGCCGTTGACGCCGCGGTCGAGGTGCACGACCAGCGTGAGGCCGAGGCTGGCGGTCACCGCGAAGCTCAAGAGCGGAAACGCCGCGGCGATCAACGCCCGCTCGCGGATGCGGAAGAAGTACTCGGCCGCGCCGGTGGCGGACGTCCCCCAGGCGGCGAAGACGAGCAGCACGACGTGGCGTCGGGAGAGCGGGGCGAGCAGCTCGGGCGGGAACGCGAAGGCGACGACGGCGCCGAGGAGCGCCCACGCCCCGGACACGAGCAGGATCCCGCGCGCGACCGCGCCGAACGCGGCTCGGCCCGACCTCTCGTCCTTCTCGTCGAAGTAGGCCTTGCTGAGCCCCGCGTTGAGGCCGAGCGAGAAGACCGTGGGGAGGAGCCCGAGCATGCTCGCGAAGAGCCCGTAGACGCCGTACTCGTCGGGGCTGAGGCGCCGCGTGTAGAGCGGGACCAGCAGGATCGCGACCGCGCGCCCGAGGACCGACGCGAGGACGTAGATCGCCGACGGCGAGCGCGCCGCGTCGAAGGCTCTACGGAGGAGGCGGCGTACCATCACGTCACGCGCGGGGAGTGGAGGGAGCGAAGAGCACGGCGCCGATCACCTGGGCGGCAGGGCGCGGAGCTGCTCGAACAAGAGCCGATAGTAGGTGGCCATCGACTCCATCGAGAAGTGGCGCTCGAGGAACGCGCGCATCTCCGTCGTGCGCGCGTCGATCGCGTCGTCGCCGCGGCGGAGGACCTTCAGACAAGCCTGGGCGAGGTCCGCCGCCGTGAAGTCGCGCGGGACGTACTCGGCGAGGCGCTCCGGCGCGGACCGGCGCGAGTCTCGCGTGTCGGTGACCACCGGGGTGAGCCCGCACGCCATCGCTTCGAGCAGGCTCTTCGACGGGTGGTTCGTGCTCCGCTGGAGCGACAGGAACACCTTGGCGCGCGGGAGCACCCGCGCAGGATCCCGCTCCAGCCACGCGCGGACGCGCGGGTCCCCGAGCCGGGCGACCCGGTCCGTCACGCTGACGTCTCCGGAGTCGCGGCCCATCAGCCAGACGCGCGGCGCGGCGACGCCGCCCGCCTCGAGCGCGCGCACGAGGTCGGGGATCTGCTCGACGAGCCGCGGCGCCTGCTTCTCGTCGCTGAAGAGGCCGAGGAACACGATCGCGTCCTCTCGCTCGGCGGCGGGGAGGGGCGCGAAGCGGTCGAGGTCGACGTAGCTCCCGGGGGTGAGGGAGAAGCTTCCGCGCCGCCACGGGAAGCGCCGCGACAGGGTCGCGAACACGTTCGGGTCGAGCACGTCGACGCGCGTGGAGCGCAAGATGCCGCCGTACACGTCGAGGAGCCCGCGGGCGCTGTACTGCGAGAGGCTCGCGTTCGGGATGGTGTAGAGGGTGCGCTTCGTCCTCGCCCGGTGCAGGCGGAACGGAGAGGCGAGGCAATAGTGGAAGACGCCGTCGGGGGAGCGCGCGACGACCTCGCCGACCCTCTCGCGGAAGCGCGGATCGGTCGCGTCGCAGTCGAGCAGGTGCAGCCGCTCGCCGTGGTCGAGGAGCCCGCCGTGCTCGGCCGACTCGCCGAGCGCTTCGACGAGCGCGCGCGGCGCGACGAGCCGGACGTCCTCACCGCGCTGGACGAGGTGGAGGAAGAGGCCGCTGAGCCGCTTCTCCATCCCTCCGACGGCGGACGCGGAGAGGATGATGTGGACGCTCTCGGTCATCGACCGATCAGCCTGCGGACGCGTCGAACGCCGCGGTTCAGGCGGAAGAGGCGCTCGAGCAGGGCTTCGTCCGTCGGGTACTCGGAGTGGGAGCGCGGCGGCTCCGCCATCATGCGGTCGAACTCCTCGACGGAGACGCCGAACTTCTTGCAGACGTAGACCTTGTCCTCGAGCTGCTGGCGCGGCTCGTACGGCGGCGTCGCGAGATCGGCGAGGGCCTCGTCGCGGGTCATCTGGCCGGAGTGGATCAAGAGCGAGTAGTGGAACTTCCGCTTGTCGATCGCGAACTTCGTCGGGAGGATGTAGCCCTGGTAGAAGCGCGTGATCACCGACTCGAAGTGCTTCTTGCCGTACCTGCGCCAGCCGAGCTCGGTCTCCAGCTCGTGGATCGCGCGCTCCTTGACGTACTCCACGTAGCTCAGCAGGCCGACGTACTCGATCCGGAGGAGGTGCTTGTGAGCCAGCATCCCGATCGTCGAAAGGCGAGGGAACGTCTTCATCGAGGCCCGCTCGTGGGCGCGGTTGATCGCGCGAATGTTGCGGAGGTCCGTCTTCCGGTGGTTCCACCCGCGGGGGAGCGTCGCCTCCGTCGCCTCGTTGTCGCCCGTGACGATGAAGCGAACGCGGTGGCGCCGGGCGGCGTGGTACATCGCGGCGACGATCGCGTGGTCGCTCACGAGCTCGAGATCGACGACGCCCGCTCGTAGCAGCGAGAGCTGGAGGCCCCGGAACTCTTCCCAGTCGATGACCTCCGTGACCAGGTCGAGCTCCAGCCCGCGGACGATCGCCTCGATGTTCCCGACGGCGAGCTCGGTGTTCCAGCCGTTGTCGACGTGGACGAGGAGCGGCCGCAGGCCGTGACGCTTCGCGACCAGCGCGGCGTACGAGCTGTCGACCCCGCCGGAGATGCCGATCACGCAGTCGTACCGATGCCCTCGGCCCGCCTCCTTGATCGTCGCGAGCACGCGCGCGAGCTCGGCGTCGCGCCGCGCGGGGTCCACGGGCGATCGGCGCGCGCGCTCGTCGAAGAAGCGGCACCACGAGCACCGTCCGTCGGCGTCGAAGACGGTCGTCGGCACGGCTGCGTCGATCACGCACGAGGAGCAGACCTGCATCGGAGGCGGGAAGCCTACCTCACCTCCGCGGCGTACGCGTCGCCGGCGAGCTTGTCCAGGACGGCGGGTTGGGCTAACTGCGTGCCCGGTGATCTCGTGACGGCATCGGAACCGACGAGCTCGAACGGTCGAGCGAGAGGGCAGCCCATCGCGGTCATCGACTACGGCGTCAACAACGTCGGCTCCGTGCTGAACATGTTCCGGCGGATCGGCGTCGAGGCCATTGCGGTCCGGCACGCGACGGCGCTCGCGGGGAGCTCGGCCGTGGTGCTCCCGGGGATCGGGGCCTTCGACGCCGGAGTGAAGAGCCTGCGCGAGCGCGGGCTGTTCGAGGCGATCCGCGCGAGCGTGCTCGACGCCCGGACGCCGATCCTCGGGATCTGCCTGGGGATGCAGCTCCTCGGCGCGGGCAGCGAGGAGGGGAGCCTCGAGGGGCTCGGGCTGCTCGCCGCCACGGCGCGCCGCCTCACCGTCGACCGGGAGATCCCGCGGCTCAAGGTCCCTCACATGGGGTGGAACCGAACGGAGTGCCTCGATCGCGAGCTCTTCGCGGCGCTCGAGGCTCCGCGCTTCTATTTCGTCCACTCCTATCACGTGGTGTGCGAGGACCCGTCGGACGTCGCCGCCCGGTGCGTCTACGGCGCGCCGTTCACCGCCGCGGTGCGCCGGGGTCCGATCATGGGGACGCAGTTCCACCCGGAGAAGAGCCATCGCTTCGGGATGCGCGTGCTCGAGAACTTCGCCGCGCTCGTCGCCGCCGGACACCATGCTTGACGTCCGCGTCATCCCGGTCCTCCTGCTGCGCCGCCACGGCCTGGTCAAGACCGTGAGGTTCCGCGACGCGCGCTACGTCGGCGATCCGATCAACGTGGTCCGCATCTTCAACCAGAAGGAGGTGGACGAGATCCTCCTCACGGAGGTCGTGGCGACCAAGGAGGGGCGCGGCCCCGACTTCGACCTGCTCGAGCAGATCGCGAGCGAGGCCTTCATGCCCGTCTGCTACGGCGGCGGCGTTCGCTCGGTCGACGACGCGAAGCGCGTCCTGCGCCTCGGGATGGAGAAGGTCTCCGTGAACACCGCGGCGCTCGACCGACCGGAGATCGTGCGCGAGCTCGCGGACAGCCTCGGCGCGCAGTGCGTCGTCGCCTCCGTCGACGTCAAGCGGACCTGGCGCGGCGCCTACGAGGTCCACTCTCACGCGGGGCGCCGCGTCCCCGAGCGCGATCCGCTGCGGTGGGTGGAGCGCCTCGTCGGGCTGGGCGCAGGCGAGGTGCTCCTCAACGCCGTCCACCGGGACGGCACGATGCAGGGCTGCGACCTCGCGCTCCTCGAGCGGTTCCGCGATCGCTTCGACGTGCCGATCATCGCGTGCGGCGGCGTGGGATCGGTGACCGACATGAAGACGGCGGTCCGCGCGGGCGGGCTGTCGGCGATCGGCGTCGGCGCGCGCTTCATCTACGAGGGGCCGTACCGCGCCGTCCTGGTCAGCTACCTGTCTCCGAAGGAGCTCGCCGAGGTGCAACGCGTCGGCGCCGCGCCCGCGGGCCCGTGATCGACGCGCCGAGGCGCCCCGCTCGACCGGCGGCGCTCCACCTCGAGCCCGGCGTCGCCCCGGCGCGCAGGCGCGGCCGCCGACCCTCGACGACTCAGCGCTCCGCCTCGACGCGCAGGCTGTCGCCGAGCCGCAGCGCGCGCAGGACGACGTTCGCCGTGCTCTTCAGCGCTCGCCCGCCGGTGTTGCTCATCAGGCTCTCGTTCAGCCGATAGCTCTGGGTGACTCGGCCCTCGAACCGCGCGCCGCCCTTCGAGCCCGACGACGTCGACAGCTTCGACCGAACGGCCGTCACCAGCTCGTGCGGGAGCAGTCCCTGGGTGTAGACGTCGATCCGCCGGAAGCCGGCCCTCGCCAGCGAACGGCGCATCGACCGGATGGAGAAGAGCTGCAGGTGCTCCGGAGGGCGCAGGACGGACCACGAGCTGCCGAGCGCGCGCCCGCTGACGCCGCGACCGTGCGGGGTCGTCGCGTAGAGCAAGCCCCCGGGGCGGAGCAGCTCGGCCGCGCGCTCGAGGAACGGCAGAGGCTCGATCAGGTGCTCGAGGAGCTCGGACATGACGACGACGTCGAACGAGCCGCGCTCGAGATCCGCCGTGAGGAAGTCGCCGAGCACGATCGTCCCGAGCTCCTTCGCCTTCGCGTATCGAACGGCGGCGGGCGAGCGCTCGACCCCGAAGGTGTCCCAGCCTCTGCCGCGCGCGACGCGGAGGAGGCCGCCCGCGCCGAACCCGACGTCGAGGATGCGATTGGTCGAGCGATGCCGGTCGAACGACGCGAGGCGGTCCTCGAGGATCCGGTCGAGGAACTTGGGGAGGCTCGCGTCGTCGAGCGCGCCGTAGCCGTAGTCTTCGTAGGTGTCCTCGAGCTCGCTCGCGGTCGGCAGGACGCTGACGAAGGTGTGCCCGCAGCGAGGGCACAACCAGGCGTCGGGGCAGCCGCCGCCGCGGAGCGCTCGCGGCCGCGCCGCGCAGACGGGGCAGACGCTCGTCGATCGGATCGGCGGTGGGTCTTCCTGCACGTCGAGCACCTGGCGGGCACGCTACGTCCGCGGGCGCGCGAATTCAATCCGCGCGGGCGCCCGCCGCGCGGTCACGACGAGCTCAGCATCTCGCGCAAGGCGTCCGGCCCGTCGCCGAGCGTCGCCTCGCACCAGGACGCCAGCGCGAACGCGTGCCAGAGGATCCACGGATCGGTCGCCACCCAACGACGGAAACGTCCTCCGGAGAGCTCGGCGCTGGAGAGGATCCCGAAGCGGTCGAGGCGTCGTTCGTCGAACAGGCGCTCGCACGCGCCGTCGAACGGCCCCCGCAGCCACTTCTCGACGGGCACGCCGAAGCCGTGCTTCTTGCGGCGCGCGAGCTCCGGGCCGAAGCGGCGCTCGTGGAGCGTCCGCAGCACGCGCTTGCCGCTGAACGACCGGGCCGACGCGCCGAGCGTGTACGTCTCCGGGAGCCCCACGCCGAACTCGGCGACGCGATGGTCGAGGAAGGGGACGCGCGCCTCGAGGCTGCAGGCCATCGACGCGCGGTCCACCTTCACGAGCATGTCGTTGCAGAGCATGCTCCCCAGGTCGCAGGCGAGCGACTTCTGCAGCTCGGTGCCCAGCGCGCGCTCGAAGCGGGCGTGCGCCTCCTCCTCGAAGCGCCTCGCGGACGCGGGGCGCCGCATGAGGATCTCGGTGCGCGCGAGCGGCGCGACCTGGGTGAGCTGCGTGTAGACGTGCGCCGCCGGCCCCTCGAGCCCCCGGGCCACCCGCCGGACGGTCCGGAGCAGCTCGCTCCAGCCCTTGGTCCGGTCGTGCCGGACGGGGACGCGCCCGAGCGCGCCGCCGAGCGCGTCGCGCAGGCGCGGCGCGCGCAAGAACGGGCGGCGGAGGCGGACGACCATGTACTTCTTGTAGCCCGCGAAGACCTCGTCGCCGCCGTCACCGCCGAGGGCGACCTTGAAGTCCCGCGCGACGTGGTGGGACAGGAGGTACGTCGCGAGGCTCGACGAGTCGCCGAACGGCTCGTCGTAGGCGAGGAGCGCGTCGGGCAGCTTCGCGCGCGCCTTGTCCTCGTCGAAGGTCTCGACGTTGATGGGGACGCCGATCTTCTCGGCGGTCCGTCGCGCGAAGGGCGACTCGTCGAAGTAGCTCTCGGTGAAGCCGATCGAGTAGGCCTTGATCGGCGCGTTCGAGACCTCGTGGGCGTACGCCGTGACGAGGGAGGAGTCGATGCCTCCCGAGAGGAAGGTCGCGATCGGCACGTCGCTCTCGAGGTGCTCCTTGACCGCGCGCCGGAGGAGGGCGTCGACGTGCTCGCAGGCCTCGTCGAGGGTCTTGACCCGAGAGGCGTCCTCCGACGGCTCGAGCGTCCAGTAGCTGCGGGTCTCGCGCCGGCCGCTCTCGAGGTCCACGGTGAGGCGGGTCGCCGGCGCGAGGCGGCGGACGCCTTCGTAGATCGTGCCGCTCTCGGGGATGTAGCTCCACGAGACCATGGCGTGCGCGGCGTCGTGGTCGACGCCGAAGAGCCGCGCGAACGGCTCGGCGGAGCGATCGAAGCACCGGAGCTCCGAGGCGAACGCGAGCGCGGCGCCGGCGTCGGCGACGAAGAGCGGCTTGATCCCGAACCGGTCGCGGCTGAGCACCACCCTGCGGCGCCTCCGATCGTGGATCGCGAAGGCCCACATCCCGACGAGTCGCTCTTCGACCCGCTCCGGATCCTCTTCGTAGAGGCGAAGGATGACCTCGGTGTCGCTGCGCGTGCGGAAGCGAACGCCGCGGCCCTCGAGCTCGCTCCGGAGCGCGGGGGCGTTGTAGATCTCGCCGTTGTAGACGATGAAGACCGACTCGTCGTCGTTCGCCATCGGCTGGTGGCCGTGCGGGACGTCGACGATCGCGAGGCGGGTCATCCCGATCGTCGCGTCCGGGTGCGTGACGACCCCGCCGCCGTCGGGTCCGCGGTGCCGGATGCGGTCCGCCATGGCGGACACGAGCGCCTGCGTGTGATCCAGCCGCTGCTCGAGCCCCAGGACGCCGACGATGCCGCACATGCGTCGTCCCTATACCACGCGCCCCCCCGCGACCCAGGCCTCCCGGTTGGTCCGGAGCGGAGCGCCTCCGGGAGCGCGCGCGGCGGGAGAGGGCGCGAGACGCGGGCCTCTCGGGGCGCGCGGTCAGCGTCGCCGCGCGGCCCGGACGCGCTCGACGACGTCGGCGAAGCGAGCGGCCACGACCGAGCCGGCGTAGCCCTCCTCGATCGTGCTGCGCGCGGCTCGGCCGAGACGCCGCCTCAGCTCGGGCGACGCGGCGAGCATCTCGAGCGCGTCCACCCACTCGTCGGGCGTCCGCGCGAGGAAGCCGTTCCGACCGGACTGGATGAGGTCGCTGTTCATGCCGACGGGCGACACCACCACCGGGCGGCCCGTCGCCATGAACTGGAGCGCCTTGAGCCCGCACTTCCCGCGCATGTAGGGCTCGTCCTGCAGGGGCATGATCCCGACGTGGGTGTCCCCGATCGCGTCGGCCTCGCCCTGCTCCCGCCACGGGACGAAGACGTTCTCCGCGCCGGCGATGGGCCGCGACGGAGGGTTGTTGCAGATGACCTTCACGACGAGCCTCCGCCGCTGCGCGAGGCGCTCGAGGGCGGGGCGCGCCTCTTCGAAGTTGTAGAGCGTGTGCATCGAGCCGCTCCAGCTCACGACGAACGGCTCGGCGGGCGACGCCTCCTGCCGGACGGGGTACGCCTTGAGATCGATGCTCGTCGGCAGCACGAACGTGCTCGGGTTCCGCTCCCGCGCGTAGCGCGCGAGGAACTCGTTCCCGACCGTGACGGCGCTCGCGAGGCGGCAGAGCGTCGACGTCTTGCCGACGAAGTGGAGCTTCGCGAAGAGGCCGTTCGCCTTCGAGACCTGCGTGGGCATCCAGATGGCGTCGTCGAAGTCGAGGATGAAGGGGATCCCGGCGCGGGCGAGCACGCGCTCCCAGATCGCCGGGCCGATCAACGAGGCCTCGCGGTAGATCACCGCCGCGTCGTAGCGACGCGCCCGCACGACGTGCGCCGCCCGGCGCAGGAAGTCGCGCAGCACCCAGAGGGCCTTCTCGGCCGTGCGCCCGGTCTCGTAGAGGACGCTCGTGAGCTCCGGCGACTCGAAGGGCACGAAGTCCATCTCGATCCCGTCCCGCTCGCGGACGTAGGGCGCCCACTGCTCCAGACGGAACCGCTGGCCGGGTGAGACCCCGGGGGGCTTGACCGTGAAGACGATGAGCCGGCCGGGGCGCGCGACGCCGCGGGCGGGGCCCGGCGCCTTCGCGCCGTCGTGGAGCGCCGTCGCTCGATCCATCCGCCGCCCGCCGGTCAGAAGAGGCGCTTCGACCAGGTGTCCGGCGTCTTCTCGTTGATGATCTCGAGATCCAGGTGGTACTTGAACGGCCGCGGCCCGCGCGTGCGGATGTAGTCGATCATCTGGCGGAGGCCGTCTTCGAGGCTGACGCGCGGCTTGTAGTCGAGGAGCTTGCGCGCCTTGTCCGCGCTGCAGTTGGCGAGGTAGACCTCCTGCGGCCGCCCCCGCGTGTACGTGATCTCGAGCGGGAAGCCGAGGAGCTTCGCGGTGACCTCGGCGAGCTCGTTGATGGTGACGAACTCGTCGTCGGGGCCGATGTTGATCACCTGGCCGACGCAGGCGTCGTCGAGCGCCATCTGCTTGAGCGGCGCGACGTCGTCGGAGATGAAGCTGAAGCAGCGCTTCTGGTTGCCGTCGCCGTAGATGTACGGCTGGCGGCCCTGCAGCATCAGGTTGATGAAGATGCTGGCGACGTTGCGGTACGGGTCGTCGTACTTCTGCCGCGGCCCGACGATGTTGTGAGGCACGGCGATGACCCACTCCATCCCGTGCGTCTCGGCCAGGTTCCGGAGCATGAGCTCGGAGGTGTACTTGCCGATGCCGTACGGGTCTTGCGGGTTCGGGACCATGTCCTCGGTGAAGGGGACCTTGTTGGTCCCGTAGCGCGCCATCGAGGAGCACATCACGAAGCGTTTGACCTTGTTCGCGACGGCCGCGGAGATCATGCCCGTCGACGCGGTCACGATGTTCTGCGTGATCATGTGCGGCGAGAAGACCGAGAGGCCCTCGTAGGCCGTCGCCGCGCAGTGGTAGACGATGTCCACGCCCTTCATGTGGTCGCGGAGCCGGCCGAAGTCGTTGCAGTCGTACTGGTAGAACTCGACGCCGGCGGGGACGTTGTCCAGGTACCCGCCGATCATGTTGTCGACGCCGATGACCTCGTGTCCGTCCGCCAGGAAAGAATCCGCGAGGTGGCTGCCGAGGAAGCCAGCGACACCGGAGATGAAAATGCGTTGCTTCTTCACGCGAATGCCTCCCGCGACGTTCGTTGCGCTCGGTCGCCTCGGCGTTCAGCCGAGGGGCAGAAGGGTCCGAGGCGAGCCAGAAACGACAGGGGCACGTTCATAGCCGTCGGGGCGCGGGTTTTCCAGCGGTCTGAGCGGGCGCCGAGGGCTGAGCCGTCCCGCGGCGGCCGAGCGGAGCGTTTGCTTGCGAGCCGGGGAGCGAGACGCTACATCGGGCGTCCTGGGCGCGTGAACGCGACCGGAGAGGGCGTCAGATGGACCGCATTCGTGAAGCCGTGCGCGAGCTCGTGGGCGTTTTTCGCTCGGCGCCGTCGAAGCACGAGGCGAACCGGGCGGCGGGGCCGATCCTCGAGCAGTTGACGAGGCACCCCGCGTTCCTCACGGCCGTCCTCGAGAAATACCTCACCTCGCGGGGCGTCCTCGACCGCCGGAACTACCCGGTCGTCGGGATGGAGATCGCCTCCAACCCCTGGTTCGGTCTCGTCGCCAACTGCTGGATCCCGCTGCCCGGGCGCGAGACCCACCTCTCGACGAAGGCGATCCATCATCACGGCAACATGCTGCTCAGCACCGCGACCCTCTTCGGCCCGGGCTACGAGCACTGGATGTTCACGCCGCCGAAGGAGCTCGATCGCGAGCGGGGCCTCTACGAGATGGACCTCCTGGAGGCGGCGCCGCACCCTCGGCACCACGTCTCGTTCGTCGACGCCTGGGTCGCGCACACGCCCTTCTACCCGAAGGAGCTGTCGATCACGCTCGCGCTCTGGTCGAACCGCTTCGACACCACCTGGCGCGATCACCTGAAGCGCCTGCCGGGCGTGAGTCAGAACGCGAACCTCCTCCGCGACGTGGCCGTGAAGATGGGCATGAGGAAGGCGCTCGACCTCAAGGTCGTCGAGTCCTACGACTTCTTCCCGACCGCCGAGGGCTTCCAGGTGATGCGGGAGCGGAAGGAGTTCGAGCTCGGACCCAACGAGGATCACCTGCACAGCGTCTTTCACGTCGTTCAGCGCACCGGCAACGAGCACCTCGGTCGGGTGATCCGGAGGCAGCTCGCTCGCGGCGCGGGCGCGTCCGCCCGGCCGACGATCGAGCGGCTCCTCGACGATCTCGAGCGCGGCCGGCCGATCGACGGCCGCCTCTCGAGCATGCACCACGGGATCCCGTACGCGAACTTCACGCGCGAGGACGTCCTCCGCGCCCTCCGCGCACTTGGAAAGAAGGTCGACGATGGCGGCAAATTCGCTCCCGCGCCGGGTGGTCAAGAGGCTGCTCGCGCCAGTGCTCACTGAGGGCACGTACAGTCTCTTCCAGGCCCTCGCGATGGGCTGGGACATCAAGCGCCGGTCCTGGTGGGAGCCGGAGCTCGAGCTCGTCGACCGCGTCGTCCGAGAGGGGGACACGGCGATCGACGTCGGCGCCAACTACGGGCTGTGGGCCTACCACCTGTCGCGCGCGGTGGGGCCGACGGGGAAGGTCTACTCGTTCGAGCCGCTCCCGTTCACCGCGCGGACGTTCCGGCTCATCGGCCGGGCGCTCGGCTTCCTCGACAACGTCGAGCTCGTGAACAAGGGCTGCGGAGAGGCGGCGGGGCGCGTGGAGTTCACCGTCCCCGTCCAGGAGGGGGTCGCCATCAGCGCGGGGCTCGTCCACATGGTCGGTCGTCACGACGCCCGGCCGGGCAAGGAGAAGCACGCCGCGTTCGACAAGACGAAGAACGTCGAGTGCGAGGTCGTCGCGCTCGACGAGCACCTCCCGAACGTCGAGCGCGTCAGCCTCCTCAAGTGCGACATCGAAGGCGCGGACCTCTACGCGATGCGCGGGGCGCGCCGCCTCCTCGAGAAGCACAAGCCGGTCGTGATCATCGAGATCACCCCGTGGTTCCTCGAGGGCTTCGGCTTCACGGTGGCGGACGTCTACGGCTTCTTCGAGGAGCTCGGGTACGCCTGCTACCGCTACGACGAAGGGGGGCGCCTCGTCCCGACGCCGGCCTCCGAGATCGTGGAGGACAACTGGGTGTTCGTCCACCCCGAGAACGCGTCGCGCGTCCAGGGGCTCCTCCCTCCTCAGGCGTGAGCGATCCCGCGTCGCGCGGGCTCCCCCGCTACGGGCCGGCGACGACCGCGCGGTAGAGGCGCTCGTAGCGCGCGACGCCGATCGACTCGAGCCCGAACCTGCGCTCGGCCACCTCGCGTCCGGCCGTCACGCGCGCTCCGATGGGGCGCTCCGCGAGGGGAAGCGCGCGCCGCGCCGCCTCCGCCAGGTCCGCGGGCGAGAAGGACGAGACGACGACGCAGGCGTCTTGCTCGCGCGCCAGGTCGGCCTGGTCGCCGACGTCGCCGTTCAGGACGACGGGGAGGCCGCAGGCGAGGTACTCGGCGACCTTGGTCGGGCTCGAGCCGAGCTTCGAGAAGCAGCTCTTGATGAAGGACAGCGCGAGGTCGCCCGCCGACAGGAACCTCGGCATGTCCGCGGGGGCGACCCTCCGCACGACGATCTCGTCCGGCGTCAGCCCCTCGCGGCCGAGCCCGCTCCGCAGGGCGTCGCTGTCCTGGTGGGTGAGCACCAGCATGGCGATCCGGCGCTCGGTCGCGCGCTTCACGAGGCCGGCGAACCGCGCGAGCTCCTCTTCGAGGTACCAGCCGCCGAGGGAGCCCGAGTAGACGATCACGAGGCGATCCGCGACGCCGAGCTCGTCGCGGACCTCCCTGCGGCCTCGTTCGTCGAAGTGGAAGCGCCCGGTGTCGACGCAGCACGGGATCGCCTCGATCGTGGAGCGCGGCCCGACCCACCCGCGCTCCCGCGCGATGCCGCGGAGCGTCTCCGTCAACACGACGATCCCCTCGGCGCGCTGGAACGCGCGCCGCTCGTAGCGCTTGATCAGGCGGTACTCGAGCCGGTCCGGCGTCCAGTACCCCGCGTCGACGTACTCGTCGCCGAGCATGCCGCGGCAATCGAACACGAGGCGCGCCTTCGGGACGACGCTCGAGACGAGGTCCGCGATCGCGGTCGGCAGGTAGCTGCGCCCGTGGACGACGTCGGGCCGCCGGCGGAGCGCCGTGACGAAGGCGCGGAGGACGCCTCGCGACGACTCCAGCACCTTGGTGCGGAGCTGCGGATCGCGCGCGCGTCGGAGCGGCGTCCATCGTATCCCGTCGGCGCGGAGCGACTCGGCCAACGCGTCGATCGATGGTCGCTCCGCCGTCGGGAGCTCGAAGCTCAGGAGATCGAAGTCGACGCCGCGCCGGGCGAGCCCGCGAAGGTAGGGCAGCACCTGGGCCTGCCCCAGGTTCTCGAGCATGCCGTTGTGCGAGACGTAGAGCGCTCGCACGATCAGCCACGCCCCCGCGCGGGGCCTTGCAGGCGCGCTCGCGCGTGGCCCGCGACACGCGCGCGCACCGCGCGCCCCGAGAGCGCGGCCGGTCGCGTCGCGGACGGCGCGCGCTTGACGGAGCTCACGGCGGCGCGGATCTTCGGCGCGCTCAGCACGAGGACGGCGGTCGCGTAGAAGGGGATGAGCGGCATCCGATAGCGCGAGAGGGAGCCGAAGTTGGTCGTCGCGAGGCCGACGCCCATGCCGAACGTGAGCGAGAAGACGATGGCCGCGAACAGGACCGGCGTGGACATCACCGTCGTCACCGCCCCGCGCAGGCCGCTCCGAGCGAGGCCCTGGACGACGAAGATCGTGAGGACGAGCGCCTCGAGCGACGCGCCGAACGCGAGCGCGTTGTTCGCCTCGAAGGGGAAGGGGCGGAAGAGCGCCGTGGCGACGGCGAGGGGCGCGAAGGCGAGCTGCTTCCCGAAGGACATCGCCTCCTCGTCCCCCATCGTGTAGTAGGAGCCGCCGCCGGTCGCCACGCCGAGGCCCTGATGCCGCGCGAGGTCCTTGCCGAGGTTGTCCATCGAGTACATCGGGTAGAGCTGGCCGAGCGCGATCACGCCTCCGTAGACGAGCGCCGCGGCGAGGACGAGGTAGAGCGGGCGGATCCGGACCGCGCCGGAGCCGCCCATGCGCGCCTGGAGCCGGTCCACGCCGATCCACGCTCCGACCGCGACGGTGAGCGCGAACAGCGTGTACGGCTTGACCAGGGCGACGGGGACCGCGCCGAGGGCGAACAGCGTGACGCCGAGGAACGGACGCCCGCGCAAGAGCCGATGGACGCCCAGGCAGACGGGCCCGATCCCGCCCATGACGACCGCCTCCTTCTGGATGCCCGCGGACCAGAACACGGCCGACGGCATGAGCAGCACGGCGATCGAGACGCGCGCTCGCGTCGACGAAGGCAAGAGCTCGCGGAAGACGCGGTAGAGCGCGAGCTTGCCGAAGAACGCGAAGAACGCGATCGACAACGAGACCCCGAAGAGCGAGTACCGAAACAGGAGCGCGAGGCCCGCGGCGAGGGCGACCATCGTGCCGGTCGCGTCGCCCTCTCCGAGGACGGTCAGCGCCTCCCCCGTCTCTCGCTGGAAGAGCACGTTGAGCCAGAGGCGACCGAAGCGTCCAGGGTCGAGCTCGATCGCCCGGGCGAGCAACGAGCCTTCGGTCATGTACGTGAGGTTGTCGCCGCCCTGATAGATGCCCTTGGCCGTCGCGATCTGTCCGAGCGCCGCCAGGAGGTGGGCGCCGAAGGCGAGCGCGAGGAGGCGCTGCTCGAGCTTCGTGTAGCGCCTCGCGACGAGCGCGAGCCCGAGGGCGGCGAAGAAGAAGACGACGACGCTCGCGAGGATGTCGTTCACGGCGAGCCTGCCTCGGGGCGCGGGTTCGTGGCGCTGCGCGGCGTGGAGGGCACCTCCTCCTCGTACACCTCCGCGAGCGCGGCCCAAAGCCGCTCGCTCCGGAACTCGCGGAGGACGCGCGCGCGCCCCGCCCGGCCGTGCCGCTCACCGAGGGCGGGATCGTCGAGGTATCCGGCGAGCGCCGCCGCCAGCGCCTCGGCGTCGCGCGGCGGCACGAGCGTGCCCGTCACGCCGTCGACGATCGCGTCGACGCAGCCGGTCACCCGCGTGGCCACGATCGGCACGCGCATCGACGCCGCCTCGAGGGGGACGTTGGGGAACCCCTCGCGGTACGTCGGCAAGGTGATCACGTCCACCCCCGCGTAGAACCGCGGCGTATCGTCGACGAACCCCACGACGTGCACGCGCGGATCGCCCTCGAGCGCCGCGCGCGTCGCGCTCGGGACCGCGTCGCGCTCCTCGAACACCCCGCCGAGCACGAGGTGGGCGTCCGGCCTGGTCGCGCGGAGGCGCCCCCACGCCTCGGCGAGCTCGACGATCCCTTTGTCGCGCACGAGCCGGCCGAGGAAGCCGATCACCGGCGCGTCGGGCGCGATCCCGAGCTCGCCGCGGAGCGCCGCGCGCGCGTCGGGCGGGACGCGAGCCGGATCGAAGCGCCCCTCGCCGTCGACGCCGTTGCCGCTCCCGGAGCCGAGCACGCGGATCTTCCCGGCGGGGCAGAGCCTCGCCTCGACCGCCGCGGCGCGGAGGGAGGCGCTCACGGCGAGGACGCGCGTGGCGAGCCCGCAGGACGTCCGCTCGGTGGCGGCGAGGATCCGCCGCTGCGCCCCCGTCGCCGTCATCAGCGGGAGGCCGCGCATGTGGTAGATGCGCGCCCGGACGCCGGCCATCGCCGCCGCGAGCGTGCCGAGGAGGCCGCCCTTGGGCGTGTGCGCGTGCACGAGATCGGGCCGGAGCCGCCGCAGCAGCGCCGTGAGGCGCGCGAGGCTCTTCGCGTCCTCGAGCGGCGACATCCGGCGCGGCATGTCGACGCCGTGGACCGGGACGCCGTGGCGCGCGCCGAACGCGTCGAGCGCCGGCCCCGGCGAGGTCACGACGCTCGTCTCCCAGCCGCGCGCCCGCATGAAGTCCACCTGTCCACGCAGAAAGACGAGCGACTCCGGGACGGTCAAGACGTGGACGACGCGCGGCACTCAGGGCCTCCGGTAGAGCGGGAAGAAGCCGGACACGTCGGCGGCGTCGGCGCCGGGGTGCCTCGCGCGCGAGAGCGCGCGGTAAGCCTCCGGATCCACGACGAGGCGGAGCGTGTAGAACGGGCTCCGCGCCTTGGAGAAGCCGGCCTTGAACCTGAACAGAGAGTCCTCGCCGCCGCCGACGCCCCCGCCCAGGTGGAGCCACGCGGCGCCGCGCGCCTTCGCCCACCCGCGGACGAAATGGAGCATCAGCTTGGTGGGCTGCTTCCGCAGGTACGCCTCGTCGGCGCCCGAGAGGTGGTACTGCACGAACGCGCCGGTCGCGACGAAGAGCCCGGCGGCGGCGACGGCGCCGTCGATCTCGACGACCGCGAGCTTGAGGCGCGGCCCGAGCGCTTCGCGCAGGCCCGCGAGGTAGTCGCGATCGAAGAAATAGTGCGCCGCCGCTCCGACCCGCCTCATCGTCGCCTGGTAGATCTCGACGAAGCGATCGGCGTGGACGAAGCCCTCGTCGAACGAGGCGCGGTGCCCTGCCTTGATCGCGCGGTTGATCTCGTTGCGATGCCCCGACGTCGTGTCGGACCACAGCTCGCCCTCCGATCGACGGAGATCCACGTGGACCGTCGTGCCGTGCTGCACGAGCAGGCCGCCCTCCGGGCGCGGCGTCGCGCCGAGCAGCGGGTGCATCCGCGCGAAGACGGACACGCACCCGTCCGCGCGGAGCTCCTCCGCCGCCGCGTCGAGCGCGCGCGAGGCGAAGGCGTCGCGATCGGCCTCCGCGCCGCCGGAGACGAGCGGACCGGGGTAACCGTACGGCGTGAGCGCGTCCCACGCGCCGTCGGCGCCCGGGATCGGCCTCGCGACGAACGGCAGGAGGAGGGAGCGGCCGCCGTCCTGGAGGAGCAAGGCCTTCGCCGCGCCGCCGTCGAGTCGGG
Source organism: Labilithrix sp. (assembly GCA_019637105.1). Classification (GTDB taxonomy): domain Bacteria; phylum Myxococcota_A; class Polyangia; order Polyangiales; family Polyangiaceae; genus Labilithrix. The sequence continues at coordinate 7,323 of JAHBWF010000047.1, read as the reverse complement.
CGGAGAGCGCGACGTACGCTGGCAAATGGTAGAAGTCGTGCGGCACCCGGTCGAGGAAGGCCGACCAGAGGCCCGAGCTCGGCGTGACGACCTCGACCTTCATCAAGCGTCCTCGAGCGCCCTCCGCACGACGCCGGCGACGCGCTCCATGTCGCGGACGTCGTAGCGATGATCGCAGTGCAGGCAGACGACGCGGCGCGCGAGCTCGACGTGGGCGGCGGGGATCCCGGGCGCGCGCGCGCCGTCGATCGGCCAGAGGACGGCGGGATAGATTCGCTCCTCGACGAGGCGTGCCCGCAAGGCGTCGCGCGTCTCCGCGTCGTCGACGCAGAGGACCGCCGCGAACGGGACGACGCGCTCGTCGTCGCGCGCGGTGAGCAGGCGAGCGCGCCGGAGCTGCCCCAGCGCGGCCGCGAACGCGCGGTGGTTCTGCGCCCGCTCCGCGCGCCAGGCCCCGACCGGCAGCACGTCGAGCAGCGCGCGCGAGAGCGGCGACATCGGCGCCGGCTCGCCGCGACCGATGGCGCCCTCGCCCGCGACCGATCGCGCGCGGTAGGCGTCCTTCGAGACCGGCTCGCCGGCCAGGTAGCGCTGCTTGAGGAGCATCCCCGTGAGCCGATCGAGCGTGATCGCCGCGGCGCGCGCGTGCGCGCTCGGATCGAAGGCGCCGGGCTCGATCGTGGGTCTCTGCGCCGGCGACCAGAGGACCGCGCCGTCCGCGAGGGGGAGCCACTTGCGCAGCGACGCGAACGCGAAGTCCGCCGCGCTCGCGCGCGCCCACTCGGAGAGCGGGTCATGGGTGTGATCCTCGACGAGCGTGACGCCGTCGGGCAGCGCGCGCGGGGGCGGCGCGCGGCGGATCCCGTAGACGTTGGCCACGACGAGCAGATCGCCGGCGCCCAGCGCGAGGGCGCGCGGGTCGACGTCGGGGTCGTCCGGGCCGTCGGCGTACGCGCGGACCTCGACCCCTTCGCGCTCGGCGGCCTCGAGCACGTCCTGGCAATAGAACGAAGGGAAGAGAGCCCGCCTCGGCCGGAGCGCGCGGACGAGCGCGCGGAGCGCGTCCCGGCCCGAGTGCCAGAGGGACGCGCCGCTCGGCAGCCAGCGCGCGCGCTCACCGCCCGCGGAGACCTCCGGGTAGGCGAAGTCGGAGCCGTGCTCCCAGCGCTCATCGCGCATGCGTCCGCCACTCGTCGTCGAGGATCCCCATCACGTGGACGTCGAGCCAGCGTCCGCCCTTCCACTGCGCGTGGCGGAGCTTGCCTTCGTGCTGGAAGCCGAGCGACTCGTAGAGCCTACGGGCGCGCGCGTTGCTCTCGAGCACCTCGAGGTAGATGCGGTGGAGGTGCAGCTCCTCGAAGCCGAACCTGAGCATGAAGCTCGTGCAGGCTCGGCCGATGCCCGCGCCCCACGCCCCCTTGTCACCCAGGAGGATCGCGAACTCGGCCGAGCGGGCGCGGTGATCGATCTTGTAGAGCCCGACGTGCCCGAGGCAGCGGTCGTTCGCGTCGGTGATCACGTAGAGCGCCTCGTCCTTCGCCTGCGCGTGAGCCTCGACCCACCGCGCGAGGTCCGCGCGCGTGTAGCCCTTGGTGAAGCCGCCGAGCATCGCCGCGACCTCGGGATCGTTCTTCTGGACGTAGAGGGCGTCCGCGTCGGACGGCTCAGGCTTCCGCAGGCGCGCGCTGCCGAGGTCGAAGTGCATGTCAGGCGTCTCCGTTCGCGGGCGCCGTCTCGAGCGTCCTCGGGGCGAGGCCGAGGTCGTCGACCTCGTCGACGTCCTGACCCGACAGCACGCCCGAGCCGAAGACGGCTTGCTTGATCGTCATCGCGATGATCTTCACGTCGAGCGCGACGCTCCAGTTGTCGACGTACCAGACGTCGAGCGCGAGGCGCTTGCTGAACGGGATCGACTGCCGGCCGTTCACCTGCGCCCAGCCGGTGATGCCCGGCTTCACCTCGTGACGACGGCTCTGCTCCGGCGTGTACCTCGGCAGGTATTCCATGAGCAGCGGGCGCGGGCCGACGAGGCTCATCTCACCCTTGAGCACGTTCCAGAGGCCGGGGAGCTCGTCGACGCTGGCCTTCCGGAGCACCCGACCCACGCGCGTGAGCCGGTCGGCGTCGGTCCGGAACCAGACCTCGCCCCGCGCGGCCGGGCGCATCGTGCGGAACTTGTACATCGCGAACGGCTCGGCTCGGAGGCCGGGGCGGACGTGGCGCCAGAAGATCGGCCGTCCCATGGTCGCGGCGATCGCGGCCGCGGCGGCGGTCATCACGGGGGCGAAGAGGACGAGGCCGGTCACCGCACCTGCCACGTCCATCGCGCGCTTCACGGCTGACTCAATACGCCTCGGTCGACGCACGCTGTTTTCCTCCTCGACGGTTGGGTGCGTCGAAGCGCCAGGGGTTTCAGGCGCTTCGACGCTCTTCGCGTCGGGGGTCCCTTACCACGGCCCGGCGCGATCGGCCGGCTGAACGTCCGGGCAGCGTCGAACGGCGGAAGCCCCTGAATCCAGCGCCCTGCTTGCGCCACGAAGCTAGCCAGGCAAGTATCGCGGCGCTGCTCCCCGGAGCAGGTCGTCGCACCGCAGAGAGTCCTCTTTGACCCGCATCTACCTTTCGGCGCCGCACCTCGGGGACAACGAGGAAAAGTACGTCCGGGAGGCCTTCGCCACCAACTGGGTGTCGACGGTCGGTCCGAACATCGAGGCGTTCGAGCGCGCGTTCTCGGAGCGCGTCGGGGGGCTGCCGTGCGTCGCGCTGTCGAGCGGCACGGCGGCCATCCACCTCGGGCTGAAGCTGCTCGGCGTGGGCGCCGGCGACGACGTGCTGTGCTCGACGCTCACGTTCGCCGCGTCGGCCAACCCGATCGTCTACCAGGGGGCGCGGCCGGTCTTCGTGGACAGCGACCGCGCCTCGTGGAACGTCGATCCGGACCTGGTCGCCGAGACGCTCGAGGCGCGCGCGCGCGCCGGCAAGCTCCCGAAGGCGCTGATCGTCGTGCACCTCTACGGGCAGAGCGCGGATCTCGACCGGCTCGAGGCGGCGTGCGAGCGCTTCGACGTGCCGATCCTGGAGGACGCGGCCGAGGCGCTGGGGACGCACTACCGCGGCGAGCAGGTCGGGCAGCGCGCGCCGCTCGGCGTCTTCTCCTTCAACGGCAACAAGATCATCACCACGTCGGGCGGGGGGATGCTCGTGACGCGCGATCGCGCGTGGGCCGAGAAGGCCCGCTACTGGGCGACGCAGGCCCGCCAGCCGGTCGCCTGGTACGAGCACGAGGACGTCGGCTTCAACTATCGCATGAGCAACGTGCTCGCCGGCATCGGTCGCGGTCAGCTCGAGGTGCTCGAGGAGCGCGTCGCGGCGCGGCGCGCGAACGCGTTTCGGTACCGCGACGCGTTCGCCGACTGCCCGGGGATCGAGCTCATGCCTCAGGCTCCGTACGGCCGACACACGAACTGGCTGAGCGTGTTCCTCCTCGACGAGGCCGCGTTCGGCGCGAGCCGCGACGAGCTCCTCGCGGCGCTGGCCGCCGAGGAGATCGAGGGCCGCCCGGTGTGGAAGCCGCTCCACGCGCAGCCCGTCTTCGCGTCCGCCGAGCGCGTGGGCGGCGCGGTCGCGGAGGACCTGTTCGCCCGCGGGATCTGCCTGCCGAGCTCGAGCAACATGACGTCGCGCGAGCAGGAGCGCGTGATCGACGTCGTCCGCAGGGTGGCGCGGACCAGGACGAGCTCCGCCGGGGCCTCGGAGAGATCATGGACCGCGTCCGCGACCTGATCGTCGTCTACCGGCGCGCCCTCGTCGTGGCGTTCCACGGCGTGCTCTGGACGCTCGCGCTCGTGTTCGCGGTGCTGCTCCGCTTCGACTTCGAGATCCCGGGCGCGTACCGCGTCATCATCCCGAAGCTCCTCGCCATTTCCCTGGCGATCCGCGTCCTCGTCCACTGGCGGGTCGGCCTCTTCCACGGCCTCTGGCGCTACTCGGGCTCGCGGGACCTGCGGCTGATCATCCTGGCCGCGACCGTGTCGTCCGTCTCGTACGCGTCCGCGTGGGCGTTCCTCCAGTCGTACACGTTCCCGCGATCGATCTTCGTCCTGGACTGGGCCTTCAGCATCCTCATCGTCGGCGGGATGCGGTTCCTCATCCGCACCGTCCGCGAGGTGACCATCCAGAACACGCTCCCGAACGACGGCGCGCCGCGTCGGCGTCTGCTCGTCATCGGGGCGGGGGACGCGGGGGAGATGCTGATGCGCGAGATCGTCCGCATCTACGGCCGTCGCTACGAGCCGCTCGGGTTCCTCGACGACAACCCGTCGAAGCACGGCGAGCACATCCACGGCGCGCGCGTGCTCGGGCCGATCGATCGAGTCGTCGAGATCGCGCAGAGCACGAAGATCGACGAGATCATCCTCGCCATCCCGTCGCTGCGCGGCCGCGAGATGCGCCGGATCGTCGAGATCTGCCGGCCCGTGGGCGCGCAGATCCGGACGCTGCCCGGCGTCGATCGGCTGATCGACGGGACCGTGACGGTCACGCAGCTCGCCGAGGTCAACATCGAGGACCTCCTCGGACGAGACCCGGTCGTCCTCGACGCCCAGGAGCTCGCGCGGTTCATCCGGGGGCGCGTCGTGGTCGTCACGGGCGCGGGGGGGAGCATCGGCTCCGAGCTCTGCCGCCAGGTCTGCCGCTTCGATCCGAAGCGCCTCGTCCTGATCGAGCAGGCCGAGAACAGCTTGTTCCACGTCGAGCGCGCGCTGCGCGCGGAGTACCCCGAGATCGACGTCTCGCCGTGCATCGCGGACATCTGCGACTCGCGCCGCGTCGACGCGGTCTTCGCGGCGGAGAAGCCGCAGGTCGTCTTCCACGCGGCCGCGCACAAGCACGTGCCGCTCATGGAGGCGAACCCCGGGGAGGCGATCAAGAACAACGTCTTCGGGACGCGGAAGCTCGCCGACGTCGCGGACCGACACGGGGTCGAGAAGTTCGTCATGGTCTCCACCGACAAGGCGGTGAACCCGACGAGCGTGATGGGCGTGTCCAAGCGCGTGGCGGAGATCTACGTCCAGTCGCTCTCGCAGCGGTCTCGAACGCAGTTCGTCACGGTGCGCTTCGGCAACGTGCTCGGCAGCGCGGGCAGCGTGGTGCCCCTGTTCCGCGAGCAGATCGCGCGCGGGGGGCCGATCACGGTGACCCACCCCGAGATGCAGCGCTACTTCATGACGATCCCGGAGGCCTGCCAGCTCGTCCTCCAGGCCGGAGCGATGGGGAGCGGCGGAGAGATCTTCGTCCTCGACATGGGCGAGCCCGTGAAGATCGTCGACCTCGCGCGGGACCTCGTCAGGCTCTCCGGGCTGAACCCGGATCACGACATCGAGATCCGGTTCACCGGCATGCGCCCGGGCGAGAAGCTCTTCGAGGAGATCGCGGTCGACGAGGAGAACGTCGACAAGACGAAGCACCCGAAGATCTACGTCGGGCGATTCCGCCCGCAGGCGCTGGCCGAGGTGGAGCGGAACGTCGCCGAGCTCCACCGCCTCTCGGACGGGCGCGACCTCGACGCGATCAAGCGGGCGTTCCGGCGGATCGTCCCGGAGTACAGCGAGGGCGCCCACGACGCCGCGTCGGAGCCCCCGGCTCCGAACGAGCCGCGCGACGCCGACGAGCGGATCAGCCGCCCCTCGACCGAGGTGGCCCTCGCGAACTGAGCGGATGTCTCGTCGTCGCTTCGCCCTGACCCTCTCCGTCGGATGCGCGGTCGTCGCCTCGCTCGTCGGCGGGGCCTGCGGGCCGTCCCCGTGCACGCCCGAAGAGTTCGACCTCGGCGGCGCCGCCCGCCTCACCCCGCGGACGCTTCAGGGGAGGCCCGCGTCGGCGGAGGCCTGCGAACGTCCTCGCGTGGTCGTCATCCGCTCCGAGGACGAGCTCCGCCGCCTCTACGACGAGCTCGCCGGCGCGACGCCCGACGCCGGCGCGACGTCGGACGTCCCCGCGGTCGACTTCGCGCGCGAGAGCGTGATCGTCCGCGAGGGCTCGGCGCAAGAAGGGATCTCCTGGATCGTCGCGCGCGGCGATACGGGCGTCCTCGGCTTGCTCTCGTGCATGGGGCTCGTCACGCCGAGCTGCGTCGTCGACGTCGTCGCGGTCCCGGCGCTGTTGACGTCGGCCGAGACGCGCAAATGCGATGCCGTCGCGTGCGGAGGCCTTCAGGCGCCACCTCCTCCAGGCAAGCTGTGACCCCACCCCTGTAGACACCCCCCCTCGACGCGTAGCAAAATACGCTGGCCATGGACGCCGCCCAGTACCAGCCCGGACAGGTGCTCCCGGGCACGGTCTACCGGGTGGTCCGGCACCTCGCGACGGGCGGGATGGGCAGCGTCTACGACGTCGAGGACGTGACGGTCGAGAAGCGCTACGTCCTGAAGACGCTGCACCCGAACCTCGTCGCGCGCGAGGACCTCGCGCTCAGGATGCGCGACGAGGCGAAATCGCTCGCGCGGCTGCAGCACCCGAACATCGTCGACGTGGTCACGGCCGGGGTCACGAACGACGCGCGGAAGATGCCGTTTTACGTGATGGAGCGGCTCATCGGGCAGAACCTCCGCGTGGTGCTCGAGAAGACCGGCGTGCTCCACGTGCCGCACGCGTACCGCATCGCGATCGACGTCGCGGACGCGCTCGAGCACGCGCACGAGAACAACATCGTCCATCGCGACGTGAAGCCGGAGAACATCTTCCTCCACCGCAACGCGAACGGGACGACGACGACCAAGCTCCTCGACTTCGGCATCGTCCGCCTGCTCGATCGCAAGGCGAGCCACACGCACGGCAAGTTCATCGGGACCTTGCGCTACGCGTCGCCGGAGCAGGTCACGGGCAAGAAGGTCGGCCCGGCGACGGACATCTACTCGCTCGCGGTCGTCCTCTTCGAGATGCTCGCGGGGCGCGGCCCCTTCGACGACGCGGGGGACGCCTACGCGGTCGGCTCGGCCCACGCGAACACGCCGGCGCCGCCGCTGTCGCGGTTCGTCCGCGGCGTGTCGCCGGACGTCGAGCGGCTCGTCGCGAGCGCGCTCGCGAAGGACCCCGAGGAGCGCCCGCGCGACTGCTTCGCGTTCGCGAGCGAGCTCCGGCGGATCCTCCGCGAGGAGGAGGCGAGCCCGCGGTCGGCGACGGCGGTGAACCTCCTCACCTCCGCGTCGCCGACCACGCGCGCGGAGCCGGCCCTCGCGGCGTCGATCTCGGACGCGCCGACGGTGCAAGGGATGATCCCGCCGTCGATGGTGATGTCCGGCCAGCCTCCGGCGATCGCGGCGCCGC
>JAHBWF010000046.1 GCA_019637105.1 Labilithrix sp. | reverse complement strand
TGCGGAGGCGCCTGCTCCGGGCTCGTCACCGCCGGAGGCCGCGCCGCGTGCTCCCGCGGCGTCACCGTCGGAGCCGATCGCGCCGCGTGCGGAGGCGGAGATCCCCGGCGTCGGCCCTCACCTCGGCTCGCCGCGGGCGTTCGTCGACTACTCCGACGGCACCTTCTACTTCCGGAGCGTCGATGACAACTTCGTCCTCGGCACGGGCGGCCGCGTGCACATCGACACGTACGCGTTCCGCGGCCCCGGCGTCGGGCGCTTCCGTCGCGCCAACGGCAGCGGTCTCTCGACGCACATGCTCTTTCGCCGCTTCATCATCGAGCTCGGCGGGATCGTGCGGAGGCACTGGTTCTTCTGGGTCGGCGGCAACTTCGCCCCGACGCAGCTCGACGTGAACCAGGCGCCGGCGAGCTCGGCGGCGGTCTACGACGGCTTCGCCGGCTACCAGCTCGACCCGCACCGCCAGATCTACGTCGGGCAGTACAACGCCCCGTTCACGATGGAGAACGTGACGAGCTCGCGCTGGCTCGATCTGATGGAGCGCGCGCTCGTGATCCGCACGGTCGCCGCCCCGTACAACAAGGACCTCGGCGTCACGATCTGGGGAGCGACGCGCGACGGCGCCGCGCCCTTCGAGTACCAGCTCGGCGTCGTCGGCGGCGACGGGATGAACCGCCCGAGCGTCGACGATCGCGTCGACGGGATGGGGCGCGTCGTCGTGCGCCCGGCGTCGTCGGTGAAGGGGCCGATCCATCGCTTCCACGTCGGCGCGAGCGCGCGCGCCGGCTCGCGCGACGACGACTACGTGTCGTACGACGCGCCGTCGATGTCGACGCCGGGCGGCTACGTCTTCTGGTCGCCCGTCTACCGCGCGGCGGACGGCGCGAGCGTCCACGTCGTCCCCGCGGGCGATCAGCTCGCCGCGGCCGCCGAGCTCTACCTGCCCTTCGAGCGCTTCGACGTGAAGGGAGAGCTCGTCTACGTGTCGGAGGGCCGCCGCGAGGCGCCGTCGACGGACCGCAGCGCGACGCTGCGGCGAGGCCGGCTCGAGGGCGCGGGCGGCTACGTCCAGCTCTCGTGGTGGCCGCTCGGCGCGCCGCGGATCAACGGACACCCTGCTGGCCGTTACTTCAGCCTCCGCCCGCCGAAGCATCGCGGCGCGGAGGCGCCGTACGGCCTCCAGCTCGTCGTCCGCGCGGAGGCGATGCGCCTCCGCTACGACGGCAACGCGCGCACGCCGGCCGTCCCCGACGGGGAGCTCTCGGCGCAGACGACGCGCATCCAGGTGAACGCGCTCCAGGCCGGCGCGACCTACTGGGCGACGAAGCACGTGCGGCTCACGGCCGAGTACTCGCTCTACGGGTTCCCGGGCGCGCCGCTCTCCGCGGGAGCCGGGGCCTCGAACCAGGCCGCCGCTCCGGGGGCCAACGGCCGGCCGGCGCAGCCCTCGGCGGATCACCTCCACGAGCTCTCGTTCCGCGTCGGCCTGGCGCTCTGAGCCGCGTCCCGCGCGCGTCGCTCGCTGGAGCCGGCCGCTCGAGGGCGCGCCGCGCGCGCCGAGCGAGGACCGCTCACACGCGCACGATCACGCTGCCGCGCTTGCGCTTCGAGTCGACGTACGCGTGAGCCTTCGCCGCGTGCTCGAGCGGGTAGACCCGATCGATCACGGGCTCGAGCCTCCCCTTCGCCGCGAGCTCCGCCAGCCGCGCCACGTCCTCGGCGCGCTCGGCCACCGGCCCGGCGATGATCCGCGCGTTCGTCGTCATCGCCACCCACGGGATCGCGAGCATCTCGGGGAGGCCCGCCGCCGCGAGCACGAGGCGCCCGCCGTCCTCGAGCGAGCGTCGACATCGCGAGAACGTCGCCGTCCCCACCGTGTCCACGATGACGTCGTAGGACTCGCCGTTGCCCGTGAAATCGCCGCGCGTGTAGTCGACGACCTCGTCGGCCCCGAGCGCGCGGAGGAGCGCCAGGTTGGCGGTGCTCGAGACGCCGGTGACGTGGGCTCCGAGGTGCTTCGCGAGCTGCACCGTCGCGGCGCCCACGCAGCCGGACGCGCCGTTGACGAGCACGCGCTCGCCCGATCGGACGTTCGCGCGCCGGAGGAGCTCGAGCGCCGTGGTCCCGCCGAACGGGAGCGCGGCGGCCTGCTCGAAGTCGAGGCCCTCGGGGATCCTCGCGAGCGCGCCGTCCTCGGGCAGCGCTCGGTACTCGGCGTGGCAACCCATCCGCGCGCCCGTGAGCCCGAAGACCGCGTCGCCGACGGCGAAGCGGCGCACCTCCTCGCCGATCGCGACGACGACGCCGGCGAGCTCCACGCCGAGGATCCGCTGCCTCGGCCGGAAGACGCCGAAGGCGAGGCGCGCGAAGAGGCCGAAGCCGGGCGGCACGTCCAGCGCGCGGAGGCGGACGTCCGCGGAGGTCACGCTCGTGGCGCGGACCTCGACGAGGACCTCGCGGCGCCTCGGCGTCGGCGTCGGGACGTCGCGGAGCTCGAGCACGTCCGGCGCCCCGTACCTCTCGTACACGACGGCCCGCATGCGGCCCTTCCTCGGCGCTCGACGGCCGCGCGCGCCGTCGCCGCCTCGCGTCGTGTCCTCGCACGCGCGGCAGACGACGCGAGGCGATTTCGAACCACCCTGCGCCCCGCGCGCCGCGTCGGCGCGATCCGCGATCGGGTCGGCCGAAGCCGCAGGGAGCTCCTCGAACGGAACGGTCGGGCTCATCATCGCGGTTAACACCGGCGGCGGGCCCGCGTTGAAGCGCTTCGTCGGCGGGAGGAGGCGCCGCGCGCCACGTCAGGCGGCGCAGGCGATCACTTCACGCGCGGCTCGAGGATGCGTCCGAAGAAGACGATCGCCTTCGTCTGCCGATCCACGATCGCGGTGAAGAACGGCCGGTCGACCTTCACCTCGATCGACTCCGGCGGGTCGGCCGCGGCCGACTCGTCGAAGACGACCGCCGTAGCCGCGGCCGCCTCGGTCCCCTTCTCGTCGATCTTGAGGAACGTCTTGTGGAGGACGTCGGAGACGGAGAGCGGCATCGTCGCGCTGATCCCGCTGAAGTCGCCGCCGTCGAAGGCCTGCACCATCCCGAGCGATTTGAGCGGATCGACGAGGCTGATCGGCGCGTCCATCTCGATCTCGAGCTTCGGGAAGTGCAAGAGCACCTCCTTTTGCTCGAGGCCGGCGAGGATGTCGAGCACCTTTCCGCCGGTGAGCGCGGACTCGAACGTCGCGAAGGAGCCGACCTCCGGGGCGATGACGAGCATCGAGAGCTCGTAGCCCTGGTACGGCAGCTCCACCGCCTCGTAGCCGTCGCCGCGCGCGTAGCGGCGGCTCTCCGAGCTCACCATCATCTGCACGTCGGTGCTCGCCCCGTCGATCTTCGTGAAGGGCTCCGCCCTGGTCAGGCTCGGCTCGAACGGCGTCGACCACGCCGCGTTGAAGTAGACGGCGTTGGTGAGCACGAGGCGGGTGGTCGGCCGGATGGCGCCGCTGGGCAGGAGGTCCTTGATGCGCTTCTCCGTCTGCTCCTCGACCCACGCGTTGATCGCCCGGCGCGAGGCCTCCGTCTCGTTGACGAAGTCGACGAGGTTCAGGCCGGCGCCGTAGTTCCGCGCGAGCGTGTCGAGGTACGGCGCCTCGAACGGCGCGCCCTTCTGGCCCCAGATCGAGTTGGTGACGCTCAGGCGGAACGGCTCGCCGTCGGCGCCGTCGGCGCCCTCTCCGCGGCTCTCCAGCGCGAGATCGAGCGCGTTGAACGCCACGTGGATCCGGTCGTCCGGGAGATCGAAGCGGAGCGCCTCGCGCATCTCGGCGGCGTTCTCGCCGCGCGCGCCCGCGTAGGTCATCGCGAGGGCGGTCGACACGCTGTGCGGCGAGAGGAAGAGGTCCTTGCCCGCGTGGTCCGGATCCTCGGCCACCGCGCGGTAGAGGTCGACGGCGAACGTCGCCTGGCTCGCGGCGAAGCTCGCGCGCTCCGCGTCGGTGAGCTCGGGGTTCGTGTCGCGCTGCTGCGAGGAGCGCGCGACCTCGACCTTCTCTCCAGCCCCCTTCTCCGCGTCGGACTCCGAGTCGGAGCAGGCGGAGAGGCCGAGACCGAGGGCGAGGAGCAGGGCGACGTGGGCGGACTTCATGCCGAGATACCCAGAGCATCTCCTGTGCCATGAACCTACGAACTTGTTTCAACTACTTGGCTTCGATCGAGTCTGCCATCTTGTGCCGTCGTGCACCCCCTCGACCGGACATCCGAAAACGAGGTGCGACCCGCCGCGCGCTTCGAGTCTCCGAGGTTCGAAGCCCCGCTGGCGGACGCGGCGGCCGCGCGCGGCGCGCGTCCCCCTTCTTCACGTCCGCCCGCGACGTGAGATGCCCGTCCCGCGACGCAAGCACCCGCACACGTGGGCGAGCGATCTGTCCAGACTAGGCCAATAAACACAATTGTTTCAATTGGTTGTTTCCATGTCGCGCGCGGACATCGTCAGGACATGACAATGTCACACATCTCGCACTTGCACATACCCAGCGCTCTGCCAAAAGCACCGTCATGACCTTCTCCGTTCTCCCTCGGTCCCGTCGCCTCGTCTCGTCGCTCCTCCTTGGCGCGAGCCTCGCCCTCGTCGGCTGCGCCGGCGACGCCGCGCGCTCGGACGGCCTCGGCGCGGACGAGTCGCTCCTCGTCACGCAGACGCGCCTCGATCGCGTCACCCCGCAGGAAGTCGCCGCGGCCTACGCGAGCTCCATGGTCCCCAACGTCGCCAAGTGCGTCGCGGCTCACCCCGAGATCACGCTCCTCGACCGGAGCCACGTCGAAGGCTTCTACCGCGTGGGCGTCGTCTCGTACTTCGGCGTGCGCCACTTCGTCCTCGCGCTGCTCGAGGCCAACGGCGGACAGCCGATCCCGGTCGATCAGCTCACCGACATGGTGGAGCCGTACGCGATCGCCGAGCTGTCGCTCAGCGTCGACGCCGACGGCTACTACGTGCGCCCCGCGAACGACGGCGGTCGGTTCCTCGAGGCCGAGCTCGCCGCGCGGGAAGAGAAGGCCTTGACGTCGGCCAAGAACCCGCGGGGCACGACGCTCCGCGCCGTCCGCGAGATGTGGCGCGAGGTGCAGGAGGAGCAGCGCGGCCTCGACTCCGAGTGGCTCTCGCCGGTGAGGATCTCGGGGGGCTCGCCGAGCCTCGCCGACATCCGCCGGGCGATGAACATGCCGTACCAGGTCCGCTACGAGACCTGGGGCAACGAGGCGATCGACGAGTTTCACGTCGCGGGCGAAGGCCCCGACGAGACCGCGCTGTTCGATCCGATCGCCGATCTCCTCCGAGGCCCCGGCATCAAGAAGCGCTGGTACTTCGCCGGCGGCGGGAACGAGTGGAGCGCGCACTACCTGGTCGTCCTGGACGAGCACGACCAGCTGTGGGGCTTCATGATGGGCTACAGCGAGTAGCCTCGGCGACGCCGTCCGGCGCTCGTCGCGGGCGTCATCGCCGGCGTTCGCCGCGCGCCTCCGCCTCCGGGAAGGCGAGGTCGAGCCGCGGGAAGCGGACGTGGTTCTTGTGCATGGTGATCTGGTACGTGAAGCCCGCGCCCTCCTCGCCCATGAGCGCCGCCCAGTAGAGGAAGAAGGACCAGAGGCGGTACCAGCGCTCGCCGTAGGCGGCGACGATCGCGGCGCGGTTCTCCGTCCAGCGAGCGCGCCAGGCGCGGAGGGTGAGGATGTAGTGCGCGCTCATCCGCTCGACGTCCTCGACCTCGAAGCCCGCGTCCTCGGCGGCGCGGATCATGCTCGAGAGCGGGAGGCTCGCGTCGGCGCCCGGGAAGACGTAGCGGTTCATGAAGAGCGCCCAGATGAGGTCCTCCGGCCGCATCACGAGCGCCGAGAGCGGGTTCTGGGGCCGATAGAGCTTCCGGATCCCCGTCCACTGCAGGACGAAGAGCCCGTCGTCCGCGAGCAGGTCGTGGACCTTCTCGAAGAAGCGAGGGAGGTTCTTCACCCCGACGTGCTCGACCATCTCGAGGCTGACGATCTTGTCGAAGCGCCCCTCGACGGCGCGGTAGTCGCAGACCTCGACGCGCGCTCGCTCCGCCACGCCGTACGCCGCGATCCGCTCGGCGCCGAAGTCCACCTGCTCCTGCGCGAGCGTCACGCCGCGCGCCCGCGCGCCGAAGTCGCGCGCGGCGCGGGCGACGAAGGTCCCCCAGCCGCAGCCGATGTCGAGCAGGCTCTCGCCCGGCCGGAGCCTGAGCTTCTCGCAGCAGCGATCGATCTTGCGATGCTGCGCGTCCTCGAGGGACACCGAAGGGCTCTCGAACCACGCCGAGGTGTAGACCATCGACTCGCCGAGGAACCAGCCGAAGAAGTCGTTGCCCCGGTTGTAGTGCTCGCCGACGATCCGGCGGTCCTGGCTCCGCGAATGGAGCGCGACCTCGGGCACGAAGTTCGTGAACGCCCACTTCACGTGCGACTCGGTGAGGCGGAACGAGAGGAGGTCGTGGCGCGCGGCGAACAGCGCGTCCCAGCTCTCGTCGGGGATGTCGATCCGGCCGTCGATGTACGCCTCGTAGAGGTCGGACATGGGGACGCGCCGGCGCCGCCACGCGCGCTCGAGCTGCGCGTCGTCGAAGGTCACGAGATCGCCGATGTGCGCGGCGGCCGCCGCGACCGAGCGCGCGGCCGCGGGAGTGGTGGAGCTCATGGCTCCTCTGTACCTACGGTTGTACCGACGGTACAAGCCAAATCGTGCTACCGACGCGTGTGGCCAGGCGGCGGTTCGAGCAGCTCCCTCCGGAGCGGCAGGAGGAGATCCTCCGCGTCGCCGCCGAGGAGTTCGCGCGCGCGGGGTTCCAGCGCACCTCGTACAACCAGCTCCTCGAGCGGCTCCAGCTCGGGAAGAGCTCCGCGTACTACTACTTCGACGACAAGCGCGATCTCTTCCTCACGGCGCTGCAGCGCTGCTACGAAAAATTCTTCGCCGTCGTCCGGACCGTGGAGCGCCCGGAGGGCGCCGAGGGCTTCTGGGCCTTCGTCGAGCGGAGCACCGAGCTCGGCTACGAGTTCATGCTCGAGGACCCCACGGCTGCGGCGCTGATGATGTGCCTGCAGCGGGAGAAGGCGCTGCTCGACGAGCTCGGCTCGACCGAGCTGCTCGGCGTGATCGAGGCGTTCTACGCCGACATGATCCGCGAGGGGCAGAGGCTCGGGACCGTGCGGGCCGACATGCCGTTCGACCTCGTCGTCGCGCTCGTCCGAGACGCGTCGATGACGTTCGACCGCTGGTTCATCACGGCGCGCTCGGCCTCGACGTCGCCGAGCCCGCGCGAGGCCGCCCGCTGGTACACCGAGGTCGTGCAGCGCCTGTGCCGGTCGGCGTGAATCCGGCGGCGCTCGCGTCACGATGTCGTCCACGGCGGCGCCGCACGGACTAGAATGCGCGCCCGATGGGTGTATGCCGGAGGCGCTTCGCGTGGGTCATGCTCACGCTCGCCCTCCTCTCGGCGGTCGCGCGCGCGCGCGCCGACGCCGCGGACGACGTCGCGGTGCTCACCCCGCCGGCCGTACCGCCGCTGGTCAACCCGGCGCCCGTCCTCCGGAGCGGCCCGGACCTCGAGCCCTACCTGAACCAGGTCGTGCTCGGCGTCGACGTCGTGATCCCGCCGGAGCAGAAGAGCGTGTGGCCCGACGTGAAGGTCCCGCCGGTCGGGGTCCTCAAGCCCGGAGACATCCTCACGCGCGAGCTGCTCCGCGGCGCGATGCAGGAGGTGCTCGCGACGGGCTCGTTCGGCGACGCGCGCGCCGAGCTCGAGATGGACGGCGCCGGGGTGCGCGTCGCGATCGTCGTCACGCCGCGCAAGGTCATCGACGCGATCCGCATCGATCTCCACGGCGCGCCGCTCGACGCCGACGAGCTGCTCCGCGATCTCGATCTCGCGACCGAGGGGGAGATCGTCGCCGGCGATCTCCGCGCCCTCGAGGCGCGCCTCGACGCGCTGATCCAGCGCCGCGGCTTCCCGGCGCCGCGCGTCGCGATCACGACGCAGGGGACCAACGATCCGCTCCGCGTCGTCGTCGAGGTCAGCGCCTCGGTGGGCGCGCCGCGTCGCATCGAGCGTCGCGTGGTGTACGCGACCGGCGCGACGAAGGAGGAGATCGAGGACGCCGAGCGCTTCTACGCGATGAAGACGGGCATGCGCGCGGACGAGAGCCTGCTCGCGGCCGCGGACGCTGCGCTCGAGGCGCGTATCCGAGCGCGGAACCACCACCGCGCGGCGGTCTCGCACGACCTCGTCCTCCATCGAGGCATCATCACGCTGCGCGTCCGGGTCGATTTCGGCACGCGCTACGAGACGCGCTACGAGGGCAACGACCACTTCGATCGCTCCACGCTCGACGGCGTGCTCGACCTCGAGGAGGAGACGGATCGAACGCCGAACCACCTCGTGCAGAAGATCGTCGACTTCTACGTGAAGCACGGCTTCCTCGACGTCGAGGTGAAGCTCGAGCACCGCGGCGCGCCGGAGCCGAGCGGCGCCGGCCGCGCGCCGGGGGAGGGGCTCACGTTCCTCGTCTTTCACGTGAACGAGGGCGCGCGCGTCCAGGTGGCCGCGCGGTCGTACCCGTGCCTCCGCGAGGAGGACGTCAAGAAGCTCACCGAGGGCGGCCCGAGGTCGGCCCGCGCGATCGGGAGCGAGATCGACAGCTACCTCGAGGAGGAGCTGCCGGGCGCGGACCTCCTCGCGCCGCCGAAGCCCGGCGTCCTCGACCGGACGATCGCGAAGCCGCTCGGCGCGACGGGCGCCCGGCCGGCGCCGCTCGACCTCGAGCCGCGGAGCGCCTACGTGCCCGAGACCTACGAGCGCGCCGTGCAGCACGTGCAGGAGCTCTACCGCTCCGAGGGCTTCCTCTCGGCGCAGGTCGGCCCGGTGCAGGTCATCCGCCGTCGCTGCCACCCGCGCTCGCCGCCGGGCGAGTGCAACCCGATCCCGGTGCCGGCGGAGGGCGCGGACATCTGCACCTACGACGCGATCGGCCTCCCGCTCACCGTGCCGCCGCTCGAGCAAGGGACGACCTGCGTCCCCGATCCCGCGCACGGCGTCGAGTGCGAGGCGCGCGTCTGGCTCCGCATCCCGGTGAAGCTCGGGCCGCGCACGCAGCTCTGGGACGTCGCCTTCGCGGGCGCCGAGGCGCTCGCCCCCTCGCGCCTCGCCGCGGCGGCCGACGTGAAGCTCGGGCAGTACGCGAGCACGGTGAAGCTCGAGGAGGCGCGCCGTCGCGTGCTCGACGCCTACAGGGAGGAGGGCTACGCCTTCGCGGACGTCAAGTACTCCCTCGAGCAGTCCCCCGACCACACGCGCGCGCGCGTCCGCTTCGCGATCTCGGAGGGCGAGCAGGTCATCGTCCGCAACATCGTCCTCCGCGGAAACGACTTCACCCGCGCCTCCGTCATCCGCAAGCGCATCGCGCTGATCGAGGGCAAGCCGTGCCGCGCGAGCCTCGTCCGCCTGACCGAGGAGCGCATCGCGACGCTGGGCGCGTTCTCGACGGTGACCGTGGCGCTCGAGAACCCGTACGTCCCGCAGCGGAACAAGACCGTCATCGTCACGATGGTCGAGCGGCCGCGGCAGTACACGGAGATCGGCCCCGGCTTCTCGACGGGCGAGGGCTTCCGCCTGCGCGCCGAGTACGGGCACACGAACCTCTGGGGCAACGCGATCCAGCTCACGCTGCGCCTCCAGCTCGCGTACATCCCGACGCCGCTCATCATCGATCCCGTCGCGCGGAGCAACTACCGCAACCTGAACGACATCGCGCGCCTCGGGATCCGCGCCACGGCGGGCGTCGTCTTCCCGGAGATCGGCTTGGGGCCGCTCGTCCGCGGCGGCGTCGACACGATCCTCGTGCACGACCTCCAGCGCGACTTCTACCTCACGAAGATCGCCGCGATCCCCAACGTGAACTACCGCCCCGTCGGCGAGCTGCAGTTCACGTTCTTCCAGAGCTTCGAGTTCAACAACAGCCGCATCTTCCGCTCGGGCAGCGCGAACGACTACCTCCGCGCGCTGCTCGATCAGGGCCAGAACATCACGGACCTGGTCCGCCAGCTCCTCGTGCCCGACGGCGAGACGTACGCGTTCTCGCAGCGCCTCCTGGCGACCTGGGACAGGCGCGACAACGCGTTCAACGCGACGCGCGGCACGTTCGTCGTCAGCGGCATCGAGCACGTCGACGCCTTCCCGACGGACGTGAACCTCGAGCGCGCGCGGCTGAGCGGCCAGCCGCCGCCGCCCGAGAGCCACTTCTTCAAGCTGACGCAGACCTTCGGCGGCTACATCCCGCTGCCGAAGGGCCTGCGCATCGCGGCGCTGACGCGCGCCGGGGTGAACCTGCAGCTGACCGACACGTCGCAGACGTATCCGGATCGCCTCTTCTTCATGGGCGGCGTCGACACGATGCGCGGCTGGACGCTGAACAGCTTCATCCCGCAGGACAACGTCGACCGCATCTACGCGTCGAAGGACCTGCCGGACGACGTCGAGGATCCGAACAACCCGGGGCAGACGATCCCGAACGCCAACAAGTTCACCGCGGCGACGCAGCCGATCCGCGGCGGCAACCTGATGGTGAACGAGCGCATCGAGCTGCGCATCCCGCTGCGCGGCCCGTTCGAGACGGTGCTCTTCGGCGACATCGGCAACCTCTGGATCGATCCGAGCTACCCGTTCCGCAAGGGCGTGTTCCCGATGCGCGTCGCGGTCGGCAGCGGCCTCCGCGTCCAGACGCCGGTCGGGCCGCTCGCGGTCGACTACGGCTTCAACGTGACGAAGCAGCCCTACGAGGACATCGGGGCGATCAACTTCGCGATCGGGCTCTTCTGACGCGGCGCGCGCTCGCGCCGGACGCGCTCGGCTTCGCGAGGGCTCCTCCGGCCCGCGCGCGTGCGCGGCGCAGGCTCGCGTTGGATGCGCTCCGCGGAGCGGTGGTCGTTCATAAACGAGCGAAATTGCATGGCCAATTCGACCGAGGTGCGACCCCGCGAAATTTTCGAGCGGGCGTGTCGATCGAGGCCGGGGTCGTTCGTCGTCTCTCGGACGCCGCCCTTCCCGCGGCGGCGCGGCGGCGCTCGAGCCGTCGCTCACCAGGAGGCACGACCATGACGTTGAACGGCTCGAAGATCTTCACGCACCTGTGGTTCGCGAAAGAGGCCGAGGAGGCGGCGCGCTTCTACGCTTCCATCTTCCCGGGCTCGCGCGTCGACCGCGTGACGCCGCTGCAGAGCGACTCGCCGAGCGGGCCCGCGGGCTCGGTGAAGGTCGTGGACTTCACGCTCTTCGGGCAGCGCTTCCAGGCCATCAGCGCCGGTCCCCACCACGAGTTCAACGACGCCGTCTCGATCGTCGTCTCGTGCGACGATCAGGCCGAGCTCGATCGCTACTGGAACGCGCTCCTCGAGGGCGGCGGCAAGGCGCAGGCGTGCGGTTGGCTCATCGACAAGTTCGGGCTGCGCTGGCAGATCGTCCCGGCGGTGATGGACGAGCTGATGAGCGATCGCGATCCGGTCCGATCGAAGCGGGTCACCGACGCGATGCTCAAGATGATCAAGCTCGACGTCGCGGCGCTCGAGGCGGCCTATCGGTCCTGAGCCCTGAGCGCTCGAGCGCGCCGGGCGCGATCGCGCGGCGTCACCGGAGGTCGACGTCACGCGTGACGCGGACCTCGGCGGCGCCGGCGAGTCGCGCTCGGTGCGGCTCCGCGTCCGTCGACGCCGGGGACGTGCAAGCCCCCCGGCGCCGTCGACGGCCCCTGCTGGAACGGGATCCCGAGCAAGAATCACCCGATCTGCGTGGACGGCGCGTACTGCTCGCCGAACGGGAGCGGCGACGCGGGCACCTGCAAGGCGTTCGCTCCGAAGGACGGGAGCTGCGCGGGGGGCACCCCGTGCGCGCCGGGGCAGATCTGCCTGAACGACGTCTGCTCCGACGCGCCGCCCGGCGACGTCGGCGACGCCTGCTCGGGCATCGGCGCCTGCAAGCCGGGGAACGACTGCGACGCCGGCACCTGCAAGGCGAAGGCGGCCGCGGGGCCGGCGGAGTGCTTCGTCGGGTTCCAGGGGCTCGGCGCGTGTCAGGGGCTCTGCACCGAGGGCGACCCGACGAACACGTGCGTCGCGTTCTGCGGGAGCAACGGAGGTGGGGTGCGCCCCACCTCCGGCGCGACGACGCCCCGAGGCGCGAGATCGCTCGCGCGCCTCGGGGGCGTCGGTCCGCCGAGGACGCCGCCGCGGCGCTCGAGGAGCTCTCCGGGCTTCGAGCGCCGGCGTGCTTCGTCGCGTCAGAACGCCTTGAGGTCCGAGATCAGCCGCTTCGAGATGACGATGCGCTGGATCTGCCCGGTGCCTTCGAAGATGTCGTAGACCTTGATGTCGCGGAACCACTTCTCGAGGAGCTGGTGGTCCTTCGCGATCGAGCCCTCCGCGCCGCAGATCTCGATCGCCTCGATGCACGCCCGGATGGCGGCCTGACCCGCCATCGCCTTCGACATGCTCGCCTCCTTCGCGTTCGGCTCGCCCTCGTCGGCCAGCCACGCGGCGCGCCAGGTGAGCGTGCGCGCGGCCTCGAGGCCGCGGCCGACGCGCGCGAGGCGCTCGGCGATCGCGGCGTAGCGCGGGACGGGGCGCGACAGCACGTAGTTCTTCTTCACGAACTCGCAGGTGTACTCGTACGCGGCGCGGCCGATGCCGAGCGCCATCGCGCCGACGAGGGGCCGCGTGTTGTCGAAGGTCTTCATGGCGGTCATGAAGCCCTCCTTCGAGACGTACCTCTCCTCGCCGCCGAGCAGGTTTTCCTCGGGGACGCGGCAGAACCTTCGGAGGGCACGCCCGGCTTCTCGGTCGGACGCATCGAGGAGAAGATGGGCCTCCGCGCGAGAAGCCGGGCGTGCCCTTCTCGACGACGAACGCGCGGTGCCCGGCGCGTCCGAGCGACGGATCGACCGTCGCGAAGATCACCGTCCACGCCGCGCGCGCGCCGTTCGTGATGTAGCACTTGCGCCCGTTGAGGACCCAGTGCTTGCCGTCCTTGCGGCACGTCGCGCGGATGCCGGCGACGTCGCTGCCCGCCGCGGGCTCGGTCAGGCCGTAGGCGCCCCACTGGAGCGGCGCGCCGTCGTCGTGCAGATCCTTGAAGATCGAGAAGAAGCGCTTCTTCTGCTCCGGCGTCCCGCTCGCGCGGACCGGCGGGCCCCCGAGGCCAGGACCGGGGAGGCAGAGCAAGAGGCCGGGATCGCCCCACGAGAGCTCCTCGGCTGCGAGCACGCCGAACAGGTTCGCGCCGAGCTTCTTCTTGCGATCGCCGGCGTCGGCGAGGTCCGCGCGCGCGCCGTCGGACTCGTCGCCGAGGCCGGACGTCATCGCGTTCGAGCCCATCGACGTCGCGAGCCGCGCCATGTTCCGGAGGAAGTCCTCCGGGATCCCGCCGGCGCGGTCCCACGCGAGCGCCTGCGGGCGGATGACGCTCTTCGCGAGGCCGCGGATCCCCTCGCGCATCTCGAGGTGCTTCTTGCTGAACGAGAACTCGATCGTCATGGCATCTTCTTCCGTGGGCGGGCGCTGCTTCCGTGGGCGGGCGGCGAGGCGCGGGGACTTCGTCAGACGAACGCGTTCTGCGTCTCGGGGGTGGGGAGCACGAGCCCCGGATCGAGCGGCGCGCCGAGCGTGATCGCCGCCGCGAGCTGATCGGCTTGCTCCGCGGTCATGCCGGTGAGGCCGATCTGCTTCGCGTCGCGCATCAGCTTCTCGACGGGGTAGTCGCGCATGAAGCCGGCGCCGCCGTGGAGCTGAACGCCGTCGTCCCCGCAGCGCATCGCCGCCTCGTGGCCGAACGCGACGGCCTGCGCCGTCAGCAGCAGCGCGTCCGCTTCGCTCCCTTCGCCGCGCGCGAGGGCGTCCCACGCGGCCGCCGCGCGCCACACGAGCCCGCGGCTCGCGTCGACGTCCATCGCGCGGTCGGCGACGGTGAACGCGACCGCCTGGAAATGACCGATCGGCTTGCCGAACGCCCTCCGCGTGTCGACGTACTCGCGCGTCACCTCGAACGCGGCGCGCGACAGGCCGACGCCGCGCGCGGCGACGAGCAGCGCGTTCTTCGCGAAGAACCGCACGAGGGCCGCGTCGAAGTCGGCGCCGCCGGTCAGCCGCGCCGCCGCGGGCACCACGACGCCGGAGAGCGCGAGCCCGCCGAAGCTCGCGGCGTCGAGGCCGAGCGTCACGGCGCGCTCGGTCACCGTCAGCCCCGCCGCGCCGCGATCGACGAGGAACGCGCCGAGGCCGCGCCAGCCGGCGCTCGGGTCGACCTGGGCGAAGACGACGAAGTGCTCGGCGCGATCGGCGTTCAGCACGTAGGCCTTCGCGCCGTCGAGCTGCCAGCCGTCGCCCTTCTTCGTCGCGGTCGTCGAGAGCCCCGGCCGCTCGGCGTTCGGCCTCCGCTCGCCCCACGCGACCGCCCCGAAGCGCCCGTGCGCGCCCTCCGCGGTGAACGGGGCCAGCGCGGCCCGGGCCTGCTCCTCGGTGCCGAGCTCCGCGACGGCGAGGCCGAACGCGCCCGGGCCGCCCAGCGCGAACGGGGCGGCCGGATCGCCCCAGGCGAGCTCCTCGTCGAGCAGCACCGCGGTGGTGAGCCCGAGGCCGGCGCCGCCGAGGGACTCGGGGAGCGCGACGAGCCCGAGCCCGAGCTCGTGCGCCGTCTTCCGGACGGCCTCGGGCAGCTCGCGCGCCTTCTCGTTGTCGCGGATCTTCGCGCGGAGGGCGCGCGCGAACTGCGCGACCGACTCCACCATGAGCCCCTGATCCTCCGTCGGCTGGAAGCTGATCATGAGAATCTTTTACGTGCGAAATATCTCGAGTTCAATCGTCGACTGAATGGCCATTCATCGAACGCGGCGCGGGCCGGCGGCGTGTCACGAATCTCGGCTTGCCCTCGACGAGTCCTGTGTCAAAAGCCTGCCGACGTTTCGCCATGAGGTTCTCCGCGCTCGCCGCCCCGCTCGTCGTCGCCGGTCTCTTCGCGTGCACGCACACCGTCGAAGGAGAGGGGCGGGATCCGGCGGCCTCCAGCGGCGTCTGGGCCCTGCCGGTGGCGGGCGAGACGTGTCGCTGCACGAGCGCGGTCGGCGAGCGCCCGCCCGAGAGCTGCTGCGACGGCGGCCTCGTCTGCGGGGACCCGGCGACCGGCGCGCCGAGCCGGACGCTCTGCGACTCGATGGGCTGCTGGAGGAGCGGCGTCTGCCTCGAGGGGACGTCGTCGTCGGAGGTGCCGTCCTCCTCGGGCGGCTCGAGCGGTTCGCTGCCCGACTTCCCCGAGCCGCCGCCCGACGAGTGCAGCCCGTTCAAGCGGGACAACGACACCTGCCCGCCGGGCAAGGAGTGCCACCTGGTCAGGGACCACTGGGGTTGCGTCTAGCGTCCCGAGTCCGCAAGGGCTCGGGACACTCGCTTTCGGGGGCCGGCCGTCGGCCCGCCTTCCCGGCGCGCTCCTCCCAGGCTAAAGAGGCCCCACGCTCCTCCGGACGGCCTGGCAAATGCGCCAGGGCGCCCGCGAGATCGGCTTGACGGAAGCGCGCGCGCCGCGTACGTTCCCGCCCCCTTCCGCCTCAGGCGGATCCTGACGTGTTTTCGAGAGGCAAGAGATGGCGACGCCCGAGGCCGAGAAGGCCGCAAAACCGAGGAACCTGCACCGGAGCTACGTAGCTACCCCCAAGGACGCCGCCGCGAGCCGCGCCTGGTGGGTCATCGACGCGACGGACAAGCCGCTCGGCCGCCTCGCGAGCCACGTCGCCTCCGTGCTTCGCGGCAAGCACAAGCCCACGTTCACCCCGCACGAGGACGCCGGTGACTTCGTCATCGTCGTCAACGCGGACAAGGTGAAGCTCACGGGCAACAAGCTCGACCAGAAGCTCTACTCGCACCACTCGGGGATCCCCGGCGGCTTCAAGCAGGTCAGCTACCGCACCCTGCTCGCCAAGAAGCCGGAGTTCCCGATCGAGAAGGCCGTGAAGGGCATGCTCCCGAAGAACGTCCTCGGTCGCCAGATGTTCGGCAAGCTCAAGGTCTACGCGACCCCCGATCATCCGCACACCGCGCAGCAGCCCAAGGCCCTCGAGATCAAGTAAGGAAGACGTGGCCGCTGGGCCCGCGTAGCAAGGAAAGACGATGAGCACCGCCTCCAATCGCACGTACGCCACCGGCAAGCGCAAGACGGCCATCGCCCGCGTGTGGCTCTCGGCCGGCTCGGGCCAGGTCATCGTCAACGACCGCCCCGCCGACCAGTACTTCGAGCGCGAGACCTCGATCATGGTCATGAAGCAGGCGCTCGAGCTCATCGAGGCCACCGACCAGTTCGACGTCTGGGCGACGGTCCGCGGCGGCGGTCACTCGGCCCAGGCCGAGGCCATGCGCCACGGCATCTCCCGCGCGCTCATCACGATGGATCCGGAGAAGCGCAGCGTCCTCAAGCGCGCCGGCTTCCTCACGCGCGACGCCCGCAAGAAGGAGCGCAAGAAGTACGGCCAGCCGGGCGCCCGCAAGCGCTTCCAGTACTCCAAGCGCTGAGCCCGCGCCGCGCGCGAGCCGCGCACGCTTTCGAAGGCCGGTCACCTCGCGGTGGGCGGCCTTCGTCGCGTCTGCGCCTTCGTCGCGTCTGCGCCAAGGACACCCGGGCGGCGGCTTCGCGGCGCACGGGGCGACGGCGACCGGGGGCCCGTGCTCGAGGGACGCGTGCAGGGACGACGTCGTCGTCGCGCCGAAGCCTCGTGCAGGGGCGACGTCGTCGTCGCGCCGAGCCTCGTGCAGGGGCGACGTCGTCGTCGCGCCGAGCCTCGTGCAGGGCGACGACGTCGTCGTCGCGCCGAGCCTCGAGGAGATCGACCCGGACGAGGGACGGCCGCGCGTCGCTCGCTCCCGCGATCGGGCCGAGCGAGCGACGACGCGCGCCGCGCTCGGCTCAGGGGAACTGATGCGCGTTCGACGTGCGGATGAACACGTTGTACTCGGAGACGACCTTGTCGGCGAGCTTCCACGCCGGCGCGCCCGAGCAGTAGCCGAGCTTGTCGAGGTCGATCTTCCCGGACGGCGTCTTCGCCTTGGCGGGCGCGTCCTGGAGGCAACGCCAGTAGTCCTTCGCCGCCTTCTTGAAGTCCGTCGCCTCACGCACGAACGAGTCGTAGTTCGACGACGCCATCGGGAACGCGGGGCTGTTCGGGTTCGTCAGCTCGGTCTTGTGCATGCTGCCGTACGCGACGAGCTCGTCGAGCGCCTGATCGAGCGCGGTGTACGACGCGGTGTAGAGGTTCGGATCGACGTCGTCGTCGTCGCCGATCGGATCGCTCGCCTCGACCAGCTCCCGCGCCGTGATGAGGACCTTCTTCCGGCTGTAGCGGAATTTCTTCCCGTCCTCGCGCTCGATGCGGGCGAGCACGCGCTGCGCGAGCGGCTTGGTGATGCCGTCGAGGGCGTCGTGGAGCGCCTTGTCGGCCTTCGAGAAGCGCTCCCACGCCGCCATCAGGCGCGGGTGCGTGGCCTTGCCCTTGGCCCACTTGTCGTCGCGGAAGAGCCGCAGCTCGAAGTAGGGGTTGAGCTCGGTGACGACCTGCTCGACCTCCGTGGCCGCGCTCGAGAACTCCGCGCCCGCGTCTTCGAGCGTGGGCTCCGACGGCGGCAAGGCCTTCGCGCGCGTGATGCCGGCGGCGCAGGTCCCCGTCGCGCCCGTCGGGAGGCGCGGCAGCGTGACCGACGTCTCGCGCCCGGTCGGGCCGGTCCGCGGGACGACGGTGAGGTAGCGCTGACGCGACTGGTGGATCGAGGAGGCCAGCGAGTTGAGGCACTTGATGTAGTCGTCGAGCTTCTCCTGAAGCTGCTCGTCGGCGAGGTCCTGACCGGTGAGCTCCGTCGTCGTCGTCGCGACGCCGGCGTCGGCCCCCTTCTTCTTCAGGCCGCTGAGGAGCTTCTTGCACCCCGTCATCGTCATCGCGGTGGCGATGAGCACGCACACCATCACCAACCTGCCCGCCACCCTCGTCCCCATGCGAAACTCCTCCTGAACCACGCCGCTGCGGCGACGGGGATCGGAGGATAGATCCCTTCTCCGTGTGACCGGAAGTGCTAAGACGGGGACGTGAATATGGCCGTCCGCTCGCGCACCTCCACGTCGGTGATGCCCTTCGTCCGGCGCGCGGTCGCCGGTTCGGCTCGCGTGTGCGCCCTGGCGGCGGGGCTGTTTCTGGCGGGCACGGCGGCGCCCAAGCAGGCCGAGGCCGCCATCGTCGAGCGCGTCGTCGCCGTCGTGGGCGAGCGCCCCATCCTCCTCTCCGAGCTCCGTCAGCGGGCGCGCCCGCACCTGTTCCGCATCGCGCTGTCGACGCACAACGCCTCGCAGCAGGCGGCGGCCGAGAGCGAGATGTTCCGCGAGCTGCTGACGCGCCTCATCGACGAGCGCCTCGAGGAGCAGGCGGCCGACAAGGCCCACCTGACCGTCACGCCCGAGGAGGTCGACAACGGCATCCGCCAGGTCGCCGCGCAGCAGCGGATGGACCCGAAGCAGCTCATCACCGAGGCCAAGCGTCAGGGGCTCACCGAGCAGGACTACCGCGACGAGATCCGCCGCCAGGTCCTCGAGGGCAAGCTCATCCAGCTCCGCGTCCGCGGGCGGGTGCGCGTGACCGAGCAGGACGCGCGCAGCTCGTACAACACCTTCGTGAAGGAGCTCGGACAGCAGTCCGCCGTCGACCTCCGCATCCTCGTGCTGTCGATCCCGCCCGGCTCGAGCCAGGAGACGGCCCAGGCGCGCGTCGTGCTCGCCGAGGAGCTCTCGCGTCGAGGGAACGCGGGCGAGGACTTCTGCCAGCTCGTGCTGGCCTACAGCGACGATCCGAGCACGAAGAACACGTGCGGATCGCGCGGGCCGATGCCGCTCAACGCGCTCTTCCCCGAGCTCCAAGAGGTCGCCAAGAACCAGCGGCCCGGGGAGACCTCGGCGCCGATCGTCTTCCGGGACCCGACCGGGCAGCAGGCCGTGCTCGTCGTCCAGACCGTCGAGGGGCAGGGCAAGGCGCCCGCCTACGAGCAGGTCAAGGAGCAGATGATGGAGCGCGCCTACGTCGAGGCGACCGAGCGGCAGCGGAAGATGTGGCTCCAGGAGCTGCGCCGCGGCGTCTACATCGACGTCCGGCTCTGAGCCCCGGCGGCGAGGCGCGCGCGGCTCGGCGTGGCCGGCGCCCGCGGCGACCCCCGGCGGGGGCGGCCGCGCGACGCGACGGTCGACCGTGCGGCGGGCGGCGCGTCGCGCGATGCCGCGTTGACAGCGTTCGGCCGAGGGCGTTTCCTGGGGCTCAGCGAGGTCGCTCGCGAAGGCTCCAGGCAGAGAGACAACGACAAGGGGAAGTGGGGGGAGAGGGGAGAAAAAGGAGCCCGCGCGTGCGCACCGAGAGGGCCCGCGCGGGCTTCTTACTATCTCGTCCTCGTCGCGCCGGGCGACTCAGCGCTCCGTGACGGTGAGGCGGCTCTCGAGGATCTCGGCGATGCGCTTCACCGCGCGGTTCGCGTTCGACTTCGACGAGTAGGCCTCGCTCTGCGCGACGACCTCGCCGTTGGCCGCGACGAGGTTCACGACCCACCCGCCGTCGAACGCCTCGAAGACGTCGAAGCGAGAGACGTCCGAGCCGTTGGTCTGGACGGACGCGATGCCCTTCTTGGCGCTCGCCTTCGCGGTGTAGCCCTGCGAGCCGAGGAGGCTCTCTCCGTTGGCCGCGCGGAGGCGGAAGTAGGTCAGCTTGTCCTCGCCCGTGTAGAGCTCGAAGCGCTCGCGGCGCGGAGCGGCCTCGGACGTCGCCTCGCCGACGAGGCGGACGAGCGCGCGCACGGTGCGGGCGCCGCGCTCGGCGTTCCCCTTCGAGACGTAGAGCTCGCTCGTGCCGATGATCTGACCGTTGGCGGCCTTGAGGTTGAAGTAGTACTGGCCGTTCTTCGCCTCGCGCACGTCGAAGTTGCGCTTGTCGTTGCCGTTCGCGAGGACGGACGCGACGCCCTTCTGGGCCGACGCGAGCGCGGTGTAGCCCTGCGAGCGGAGCACGTTCTCGCCGTTGCCGGCGATGAGGTGGAAGTAGTGGCGGCCGTCGATACCCTGGAAGGTTTCGAAGCGCGCGCTCCGTGAGACGAGATCCTGTGTCGTCTCCTCGACCTCGATTTCCTCCTCGTCGATGGGCGCCATGCAGGCGACGGACGACAGCGAGAGGGCGGCGACGGCGGCGAGCGCGCGGATGTGGCGGATCATGTTTCTTCGAGCTCCAGACTTCCTTTCTTCGATTCGGCACCGCCGGCGAGCGAAGCGCTCTCCGTCGATGGGGCCCCCGAGACGCTTCGCCCCGAGCACCTTTCGCGCGGCCCAGCGGCACGCGACGCAGGCCGCCTTGTGTCACCTGGTGGATGTATGCGCAAGTGGTTTCTTCTCCCCAAGATCCCTGCATTCGGAGCTGGGGAAAGACATTGAACAAATTCACCAGGTTCCTTCAGACAGGGACAACGCGCCGCGTTATTGTCCACAGGCCCCGCCGCGCAACCGCCTGGCGCGGCTCTCGCAGGACGGCGCGTGGGCCGACCGGGGGCCGGCGCGCCGAGCCGCCCGCTCAGCGTTTGCGGACGTCTCCCTTGGACAGGTGCTTGATGGCCTCGCCGAGCCCCTCGAGCGTCAGGTGGTGCATGGAGAAGAGCTTCGCGATCTCCTCGGCGGTCCCGCCGCGCCAGTAGTTCGGCGGATCCGGGTTCAGCCACACCGAGCGACGGAAGTGATCGGCGAGCTTGGCGAGCACCTTGTGGCCGGTCGTCGGCTCTCCCGCCTGCCCCGTCGCGTAGAACTCGTAGTCGCCCTGCCCGAGCAGCTCCGCCGGGTGCATCGCCGCGTCGCCGACGACGACGAGCTTCCACTCCGGCCCGAGCTCGTGGAGCACGTCGTCCACGCGCACCGGATCGCTGAAGCGCTCGGTCTCGTAGACGCGCGCGTACACGCAGTTGTGGAAGTAGTACGTCTTGAGCGAGCGGATGTTCGACGCGCGCTTCGCGGCGGAGAAGAGGCGCGAGACCATCTCGATGTGCGGATCCATCGATCCGCCGACGTCCATCAAGAGGAGCACGCGGACGTTCGACTTGCGCGGCGGCCGGACGACGATCTCGAGCTCGCCGGCGTTCTTCGCCGTCGCGTCGATGGTCGCGTCGAGATCGAGCTCGTCCGGCTGCCCCTCGCGCTGGAACGCGCGGAGCTTGCGGAGCGCGACCTCGATCTGCCGGACGTCGAGCAGCAGGTCCGAGCGGTACGGCCGGAAGCGCCGCGCGTCCGCGACGCCCATCGCGCTCCGTCCGCCGCCTTGCTGTCCCACGCGGAGGCCCGAAGGGTGCTGGCCGTGCGCGCCGAAGGGGCTCGTGCCGCCGGTGCCGATCCAGCGGCTGCCGCCCTGGTGGCGGCCCTTCTGCTCCTTCATCCGCTCCTCGAACATCCGCTTCAGCTCGGCCATGTCGAGCGCCTGGAGCGCGGCGAGATCCTCGGCCGAGAGCTCCTTCCTGTGGGCGGGATCCGCGAGCCACGCCTCGAGCTCGTCGATCAGCTCGAGGTTCTTCGTCTCGATCCCGCGGAAGTGGGCGAGGAACGCCTCGTCGAACTTGTCGAGGTCGCTCTCGCGGTGCACGCAGATGGCGCGGGCCAGGTGGTAGAAGCCGTCGAGCGAGCTCTCGTGGAGGCCCATCACGAGCGCCTTGGCGAGGGTCGTCGCCTCCTGCGCTCCGACCTTCACCTTGCGCGCGCGGAGCTCGTAGAGGAACGGGATGAAGGCGGCGCTCATGCTCGATACGAAGATCTACTGCGTCTTCCTCATCTTGTCTGGCCGCGCCCGCACCGGCCGTCGCCGAGCGTGCGCGCATGAGCTTCGTAGTCGCCGAGCGGGACGGTCGCCGGCAAGACCAGCGCCCCCGCGTAGTTGCCGCGCTCGTCGGTGGCGAGCACGCCGACCGGGACGTCCCCCTGCGCCCGGCTCCTGAGGACGACCTCGACGGCGACGTGGCCGCACGGCTCGCCCTCGGCCGACACCTCGCCGCGGATGGCGAGCGGCGCGCCGGCGCGCGTCCGTCCGCCGAGCGTCATCGTCACGCTCGACGGCGGGCGATCGTCGGGGCCCGGCATCACGACGGGCGAAGGCCCGTCGACGTACGCCGCTCGCCGCCGCCCCGCTGCTCATGCCTCCGGGGCCTTCGTCCGACCCGCTCGCGCCGCCCGCGCTGCTGGCGCCCGCCGGTCGCGGCGCCTGCCCGGCGCTCGGGCGCCGTTCGGAAGAGGAGGCGGCGCCGGGGCATCGGTCCGCCTGCGCGCCTGGCGCGGTCGGCGAGGTCGTCGCCGCGCGTGGACGCTGCGGCCAGGCGAACGGATCGGGCGGAGGCTCGTAGGGAACGTTGGTCGAGAGGGGATCGTGCAGGGTGCGTCCGGCGCCGCCGAGATCGATGCGGCGCCACGTGTGCCCGTCGTCGACCTCGACCCACGCGTGGGCTTCGTTCGAGATCATGCGCGTCGGGATCCCGAGGTAGAGGGCGGTGACGAGGAACGCGAACGAGCGGTGCCGGCAGACGCCCTTCTGCTGGAGCGCGAGATCGAGGTAGATGTCGCCGCGCCCGGTGGGCGGCTCCTCCGAGTCCTGGAACGCGCGGAAGTAGGTGACGAGCTTCGTGACCACCTCGCGCGGCGCGCTGCGCGGCGTGACGCCGATCTTCTGGGCCACCTGCGCGGCGGCCGCCTGGACGTTGGGCGGGAGCGGCGGGACCGCGCGGAGCTCCGCGCGCGTCGGGTTGCCGAAGTCGCCGCCGAAGGCCGCGCGCGGCGCCGACACCTCCATCACCAGCCGCGCGCGCGTCGTCGCGTCGCCCTCGATGAACCAGTTCTCCGCGCCGTCCTTGTACAGCGTGAACCTCACGTCCTCCGTCCGGATGCCCGCGCGCGCGCGGAGGACGCGCGCCCCGGGACCCACCGACGGGATACGGACCTTCCGGCCCGCGGCCAGGTCCACGACCATGTCCGCGTAGAAGTGCTCCTCCGACGCGTCCGGGGGCGGCGTCGGCGAGACCGCGAGCGGCGTCGCGTGGGCGTCTCGCACCGAGAGCGTGTAGTTTGCATCGACCGTGTCGTAGGCGGCGAGCCGCTTGAACGGGGCCGTCGAGGGCGAGAACGGATCGTCGTACGGGAGCGCGTCGGGGCGCGCGGTGTTGCGGTCCGGGCGGAAGGTCGAGCCGGGCGCGTCGTTCTTCGGGACCGGGCTGTACGGCGCCTCGCCCGTGCCGAACGGGCGCGCCGGATCCGGCGCCGAGACGAGGCCGCGCGGCGTGTTGATCGCGGCGGGGAGATCGCCGTCGAGCGACACCGAGAGCGCGACGTCCTCGCGCGGATCGGGCGGGATCGGCTCGTGGAGCGTGGGACCGCGGAAGGGCCGCTGCGCGATCGCCGGCGGCGTGAGCGCGAGGAGGAGCAGCGGCAACGCGAGGACGCGCGCGCGCTTCGAGGCGTTCCGCGGACGTCGAGGGGCCGGCACGGTCCTCGAGTGTACCCGCAGGCGCGCCGAAGTTCCCACCTGCGTCGTCGGGCCGCGCCGCGCTCGACGAGGGCACGCCGAGCTCGTCCGTGGGCCGCCGTCAGCGAATGGCGTTGCGCGCGCCGCCGCCGGGGCGCCAGCCGCCGGACTCGTAGATGTAGCGGCCGTCCTTCATCGTCGTCACCCGCGGCGCGGCCCAGACGGCGCCCGAAGGGGGAGCCTCCCAGTGTCCTGGGATCCAGGCGTACTGCATACCGGTCCAGTGCCAGTAGCCGGCGACCCAGATCGCCTGCGGGTTCGGCGCCGGCGGGCGCTCCTCGTGGACGGGCGCGGGCGGCGGTCCGCTCACGACCACGCCGCGCGGCGGCGACTCGGGCTCGTTCACCACGCAGCCGGTCGCGAGACCCACCACCATCGAGATCGCCATCCACCACCCGGCGCGCATGATCACCCCCGGCCTCGCGGCCATCCGAGACAAGACTTGCACCTCCCGCGGGCGAAGCAACCTCTGCGCCCCACGGCGTCGCGTCTCATGTACGCCCCAGCCTCCGGATCGCGTCCCGTCCACGTGCGCGACGACACCCGAGAAACCCACCCACGCTTCGTGCATGCCGAGCCATGATACGTGCCGCGAGGGGGGGACGATCCCCCAAGGAAAGGCGCGAAGCGATGGCGACTCCCCACACCGACCTCGAGGCGCAGCTCGCGTCTCTCGATCCGGCGCTCGTTCGCCGCCTCGCGTCAGGCGGCTTCGACCGAGCGCGCTTCCTGGCGCTCGCCGCGACGCTCACCGAAGGCGACGCCGCCCTACGCCGGCGTCTCCGCAACACGGTGAAGGGCGAGGTGACCGCCCCGCGCCCCGGCGAGATCGCCGCGCTCCCGGACGCCGGCTCGCCCGAGCGCGAGCGCCTCCGCGTGGTCGGGGCGGCCGCGCTCGCGCGCGGCGAGCTCGCGTTCTGCACGATGGCCGGCGGGATGGCGACGCGGATGGGCGGCATCGTCAAGGCGCTCGCCGAGGTCGACGCCGGGCGCACGTTCCTCGATCTGCGCCTCGGCGAGAACCGCTCGGCGAGCGCGCGCGCCGGGCGGCCGATCCCGCTCTGGCTGATGACGAGCGAGGCGACGCACGACGCGCTGACCGAGGCGCTCGCCGCCGCCGGGGCGGGCCCGCACGTCGCGTGCTTCATGCAGGATCTCTCGCTGCGGCTGAACCCGGACGGCACGCTGTTCCTCGACGATCGCGGCGCGCCCAGCGTCTACGCGACCGGGCACGGCGACCTCGTCGACGCGCTCCGTCGCGCGGGGCTCCTCGACGCCTTCGTCGACGCCGGCGGGAAGTACGTCTGGATCACCAACGTCGACAACCTCGGCGCGTCGATCGACGAGGCCACCCTGGGGCATTTCATCGAGGCGACCGCGCGCGGGATCGACGTCCAGTGCGAGGTCTGCCCGAAGGCGGGCGACAAGGGCGGCATCCCCGTGCACGCCGAGGGCAGGCTCCAGGTGCTCGAGGAGTTCCGCCTGCCGCCCGGCTTCGATCCGAAGACCGTGGACGTCTTCAACACGAACACCTTCCTCGTCCGCGCGGAGCCCATCGCGAGGGCGCCGCTCGGCTGGACGTACTTCGAGGTCGAGAAGACCGTGGACGGTCGCCCGGCGATCCAGTTCGAGCGGCTCGTCCAGGAGATCACGGCGCACCTGCCGACGACGTACCTCCGCGTCCCGCGCGAGGGCGTCGAGTCGCGTTTTTTGCCCGTCAAGGACCACGAGGAGCTCGCGCGGCGGAGGGCGGCCATCGTCGCGGTCGCGCGCGCGCGCGGGATGATCTGACGACCGAGCAGGAAGGCGCCACACCCGTCCGAAGGTCGGGTAAGCTGGCGGCCCTTTCCAGGGACGAGGGCCGCCCGTGCACTTCGAGATCGTTCACGAGTTCGACATCCCGCTCGACGCGCTGGAGCTCGCGGTGATCTCGCCGGCGCTGTGCCAGAAGCTCGCGCATCGGCTCGCCAACATCGAGAGCGTGCAGCAGAAGGAGCACGTCCTCAAGGACGACCGCCTCGAGCGCGTGTGGAGCTACCGCGCGAACGTGCGGATCCCGGCGTTCGCGCGCGCGTACGTCACGCCCGAGATGATGGCCTGGGAGGAGCGGAGCTCGTACGACATCAAGAAGCACGCGTCGGAGTGGACCATCACGCCGCGCGTGAAGCCCGAGTGGCGGAAGTACTTCGCGTCGACGGGCACGTATCTCCTCACGTCGCTCGACAGCGGCCGCACGAAGCGCACGGTGACCGGCGCGGTGGAGCTGCGTGTCCCCGTCCTGAGCCAGGTCGCGGAGAAGCTCATCGTCGGTGAGGTGAGGAAGGTGTTCGACGCCGAGGCCGAGACGCTCCGCGATCTCGCCACGCTCGTCTGAGGCTCGCCGGAACGCAGATCGCATTTGGAAGAGGACGTCATGACCAGCCCTTCGCTCCCCCGTCGTAACCCGGGCGCGCGCGCCGACCGCACGCCGCGGTCGTGGACGAGCGCGCGCCGGACGGCGCTCGCCTCGGGCGCGTTCGCCCTCGCGTCCGCCTTCGCGGTCGAGACGGCGAGCGCGGACCCGTTCCCTCCGCGGGCGGAGCGCATCCTCTCCCCCGGCCGCTCGGCCGCCGGCGAGGACTCGGCCGAGGCGCTCGTCCTCAACCCGGCGAACCTCGCGAACATGCCCGGCGCGGAGGCGCGCTGGACCGGCGTGCGCTGCCCCGACACGCGCCGCGTCGCGTGCGGCCACGCGATCGAGCTCGCGACGCCGCTCTTCTGGGGCATCGCCTCGGGGCTCCGCCTCGACTACGTGACGCCGCCCTCCGGCGCGGGGTTCCCCTACAACGGACGCGACTACTCGTGGCTGACCTGGGGCCTCGCGTACAAGGTCTCCGAGCGGCTCCAGATCGGCGGCTCGATCCAGTGGTCGTACTCGGCGAACCCGTACACCAACGATCTCTTCGGGATCAGCGGCGGCCTGTCGTACCGGATGAACACGCGCTTCGGCTTCGCCGTCGTCGCGCACGACTTCAACGGCCCGAGCATGCAGAACCTGCCGCCCGGCGGCTTCCCCGTGCTCGACCGGACGTTCCTCGGCGCCGCCGTCTTCCGCCCCACCGGCAAGCGCAACGTCGAGATCGGCCTCGAGGCCCGCTACTTCGACGGCGCCGATCAGGTCCGACCGCGCGCGAACCTCGGCATCGACATCCCCGGCGTCGGGCGCATCCGCGGCGACGTCGAGGTGCAGGACCTCGGCAACGACGCGCGGCGCGGGGTCC
This sequence comes from Labilithrix sp., assembly GCA_019637105.1. Taxonomy (GTDB): domain Bacteria; phylum Myxococcota_A; class Polyangia; order Polyangiales; family Polyangiaceae; genus Labilithrix. The sequence goes on along the minus strand of JAHBWF010000046.1, from coordinate 19,480 downwards.
TCGCGACCGCGGGCGCCGAGATCTACTTCAACCAGTTCAGCGCCGGCGGCGGCGCCCTCTTCGGCAACGCCCTCGGCGACGCGCACTCGGTCGGCCAGTACGCGACCGCGGCGATCGGCACCTACCTGATGCCGGGCGTCCCGCGCTCCGAGCGGTCCGTCTACATCCGGCTCGAGAGCACCCCCGGCACGCGGAGCCACGTGCGCCTCCTCCGCCGCCTCTGGAAGATCGCCGAGGACAAGGAGATCAAGGCGGTCACGATGGTGCTCCGGGCCGAGCCGGCGACGAGCTACGCCCACGCCGAGGAGGTCGCCGACGCGTTCCGCGTCCTCCGCGCGCACGGCAAGAAGGTCGTCTGCAGCTTCGAGGACGCGGGCGCGAAGGCGCTCTACACGTGCGCGAGCGCCGACCGCATCGTCGTCAACCCGGCCGGCGGCGTCCGCTACTCGGGCCTCAAGACGTCGCACATGTACCTCGCGGGGCTGCTCAAGAACATCGGCGTGAAGGCCGAGTTCGTCCGCATCGGCGCGCACAAGAGCGCGCCCGAGCAGTTCATGAACGAGCACGCGAGCGACGTCGCGCGGGCGGACCAGGAGGACCTCCTCCGCCAGCACGAGGCCGTCTTCGCGCGCAACATGGCGCTCTACCGGAAGATCCCGGAGGACCGCTTCCGCGAGATCTCGGCCAAGGGCCCGTTCGTCGCGAGCGAGGCGCGCGACGCCAAGCTGGTCGACGGCTTCGCGTTCGACGACGAGCTCGAGCGGGTCACGCAGGACGTCGTCGGCAAGAAGACGAGCTACCAGAAGTACGCCGACGAGAAGAAGGTGCCGCAGCAGTTCGGCCCGCGCCCGCGCATCGCCCTGCTCTACATCGACGGCGACATCATCGACGGCCGCTCGCGCACGATCCCGCTCATCGACACGAAGCTCGTCGGCTCGTACACGATCGCCGAGTCGGTGAAGAAGCTCCGCGAGGATCCGTCGATCAAGGCGGTCGTCCTTCGGATCGAGAGCCCCGGCGGCTCGTCGATGGCGTCGGACGTCATGTGGCGCGAGCTCAAGAAGCTCGGCGAGAAGAAGCCGCTGGTCGTCTCGATGGGCTCGATCGCCGCGAGCGGCGGCTACTACGTGGCGGCGCCGGCCAAGGTGATCTACGCGCTGCCGCTGACGATCACCGGCTCGATCGGCATCTTCTACGGCAAGGCCGACATCAGCGGTCTGCTCGGCAAGATCGGCGTCAACATCGAGGTCCGCAAGACGACGTCGCGAGCGGACGCCGAGTCGCTCTACCGCGGCTTCACCGACGACGAGCGCGCCGAGCTGAACCACAAGGTCCGGCAGTTCTACGACGTCTTCCTCGACCGCGTGGCGCAGGGCCGGCACATGACGAAGGAGGAGGTCGACGCCGTCGGGCAGGGCCGCGTCTGGGCGGGGCAGCAGGCGCTCCAGCACAGGCTCGTCGATCGCATGGGCGGCCTCCGCCACGCCCTCGACGCGGCGCGGGAGATGGCCCACCTCCCCAAGGACGCGCCGATCGCCGAGTACCCCCCGGTGCAGCAGTCGCTCGTCGAGTACGCGCTCGGGCTCGCGGGGCTGAAGGCGGGCGCGGGCATCAGCGTGCAGGACCTGCCGGTCTCGGTGCGCGAGGTGCTCCGCGGCGTCGCGCCGGTCACGCTCTACGGCGACGGTCAGGCGCTCGCGCGGATGGAGTGGGTGCCGCTCGAGGACACGGTCGGCGTCGAGACGGACGACGACGACGAGCGCTGAGCCCCGTCGGGCGCCGGGAGGGCGTGAGGTCGTCGGCCTCGGCGGGCGTCATCCGCGCCGCGGAGAGGCGGTCTCCGCGAGCCGATCGATCGCGATGAGCGGCGGGGTGGGCGCGTCGTAAGGCGGATCCCTGTCGAGCTCGTTCCGGTAGACCACCGACCGGTGGCACGTCTCGCACTCGCGCGCGACGATCACGGCGTCGAGCTCGCCGGGGCTCCGCGGGAGGTGCCCCCAGCGCGTCGCACAGCTCGGGCGGGCGCACCCCTCGATCCGCGGGCGCCCCACGAGCATGCGCCAGCGTCGCGCGGCCTCGAGCTTCCGGTCGAGCTCGCGGTAGGGCTCGGAGTCGACCGGCGGGCCGCCCGGAGCCCGCGCCCGGCGCCGCAGCGCGAGCTCGGCGCGCAGCCACTGCGCGCGGAGGTGCTCGCCGCGCTCGGCGAGGGCGGCGCTGTAGGCCTCGCGCGCGTCTTCGTCGTCGGGATCGCGGACGATCGGCGTCAGGAACGCGGCCTCGCGGGCCTCGAAGTCGGGCGAGATGACCGGCAGGTGACGGACGACCTCGACGAACGCGTCGAGCGCGATCCGGAACCGCTGGCCGACCTCGACCCGCGCGCGCTGGACCCGCGCGTCGTCGATCCACGTGCCGTTCGTGCTGCGCATGTCCTCGATCCAGATCCTCCCGTCGCGCTCGTAGAGGCGCGCGTGGCGCCGAGCGATGGTGCCGTCGGGGATGCAGACCTCGGCGTCGCGGCTGCGGCCGATGACGCTCACGGCGCCCTCGAGCCGATAGGTCGTCTCGCGTCGATTCTGGGTGACGACGATCTCGATCATGCTCCCACCCCGCGCGCTCTCGGCGGCGGCGCGCCCGCCGGGAGGACCTCCCGCAGCGTGCCGTCAGGCGCGCCGTCTCGTCAATCGCCGTCCTTGGACGGCGGCTGAGGAGCGATGGATGCCGGCGCCTCGCGGAGGCGGTCCTCGCGCGCGAGCACGAGCGCCTCCTTGGCGAGCCGCGCGAGGAGCGGTCCGAGCACGAACCCCCACGTGCCGAAGACGGCCAGGCCGCCGAAGATGGACGTGAGCAGGACGAAGGACGGCAGCTCGAGCCGCCCGAAGCGCGCGAACATCGGCCGGAGCACGTTGTCGATCGATCCGATGATCACGACGCCGACGCCCACGAGGATCGCCGCGGAGCCCGTCTTCCCGGAGAACGCCAGGCCCGCCGCGACCGGCACCCAGACGAGCGCCGTGCCGACCGAGGGGATGACCGACGCGAGGCACGTGAGCATGCCGAGGACGAGCGCGCGCGGGACGCCGAGCGCGAAGTACGCGGCGGTCGCGACGGCCCCCTGCGCGAGGCCCGTGAGGCCGATGCCCACGAAGAGCCCGCGCCCGGTCTCCTTGAACGCGGAGGCGAAGCGCCGGGTGGCCTCGCGGCCGATCGGCGCGTGCTCTTCGATCCACGCGTAGTACGCGGGCCCGTCGACGAGGAAGACGAAGACCGCGTAGAGGAACACGAAGAGGCCGACGAGCGCGTCCGTCGCGGCGCCCGCGATCCCGCCGACGATGTCGAACGCCTGCGCGCCGTGCTCCTGCACGAGGCCGATGACCTTGCCCGGATGACGGAGGACGTCGAGCGTGGCCGCGCCTTCGCCGTCGCCGCCCGACACGAGCGAGACGAGCGCCCCGCGTGCGCCCGACGATCCCATCAGCCCCCGCGCGAGGCTCACGACGCCGCGCGAGAGCGAGATCACCGCCGTCGCGAGCGGGAGCGCGATCGTCAAGACGAGCGCGGCCACGAGGACGCCTGCGGCGCGCTTGCGCCCGCCCGTGGCGCTGGAGATGCGCTCGAGGAGCGGCCGCGCCATCGACGCCGCCCACGCGGCCAGCACGAGCGAGATCCAGAGCGGAAGGAACACGGCGATCCCGGCGAGCGCGACGAGGACGGCGATGCCGCGGAACGCGCGCGCCTGCTGGGAGGGGACGAAGATCGACATCCTCGCGAGAGGCTACCTCGCCTGCGTCGCGCGCGGCACGGGGCGGACGTTTCCCGCCTTCTCGCGCCCGGTGGGAGGCTCGGCCTCGCGCCCGGTGAGAGGCTCGGCGGCGTCGCGCGAACGGCCGCGCGACGTCGCCGCCGGTCCGGTCCCGCTCGCAGCCTGCGGCGAAACGTCGCGGGCCCGGCCACTTTTCGGGCCGCGCCGCGGTCGTACGAGGAGCGACGCCCGCCGGTCGCCGCTATAACTCGAGGGGCCTCGCTGCCAGAGCTCGCGATCACGCCGGGCCGGGGGGACAGCGCAGCGTTGCGACGCCCGATCGCGAGCTCTCTCCGTGGCCTTTCCGTCTCTCCCGTTCGCCTACTTCTTCCTCGCGGTCGCGACGATCGGCTGGGCGATCCGGCGATGGCGGACGGCGCAGAAGCTCTTCCTCCTCGCGGCGAGCTACGTCTTCTACGCGCGCTGGGATCCCAAGCTCTTCGCGCTGCTCTTCGGCGTGTCGGTCGTCGACTGGGGGATCGGTCGCGCCCTCGAGCGCGTCGACGGCGCGCGCGCGCGTCGCGCGCTCGTGGTCGCCGGCGTCGTGGCGAACCTGTCGCTCCTCGGCGTCTTCAAGCTCTACGACTTCTTCCGCGTCTCGACCGCCGCGTTCGCCGACTTCCTCGGGCTCGGGGCGCACCTGCCGGTGCTCGAGATCTTCCTGCCCGTCGGGATCTCGTTCTACACGTTCCAGGGGATCGCCTACCTCGTCGACGTCTATCGGCGGGACGCCGTCGAGGCGCCGCCGCTCCTCGACTTCCTCCTCTTCATGGCGTTCTTCCCGAAGCTGCTCGCGGGGCCGATCTGCCGATCGCGCGAGCTGCTCCCGCAGATCATGTCCCGCGCTCCGTCGGCGGTGCCGGACGCGTCGCGCGCCGTCGTCCTCATCGCCTCGGGCCTCTTCAAGAAGATGGTGCTCGCGTCGTTCCTCGCGACGAGCTCGATGAGCGGCGCGTTCCAGATGCCGGGCGACTACTCGTCGCTCGAGCTCGTCGTCGCGATCTACGCGTACACAGCGGAGGTCTACCTCGACTTCAGCGGCTACACGGACCTCGCGCGCGGCCTCGCGCTCTTGCTCGGGTTCGAGCTGCCGGAGAACTTCCGGTACCCGTACGCCGCGACGAACATCGGCGAGTTCTGGAAGCGGTGGCACATCACGTTCTCGCGGTGGCTCCGTGAGTACGTCTACTTCCCGCTCGGGGGCTCGCGCCGCTCCCGCGCGCGGACCAGCCTGAACCTGATCCTCACGTTCCTCGTCTGCGGGATCTGGCACGGCTCGCAGTGGACGTTCGTGATCTGGGGGCTGGCCCACGGCGTCGGGCTCGCTGCCTACAAGCTCTTCGTCGACCTCCGGCGCGCGCGCGGCGTCGAGCCTCCACGGGCGTGGTGGTGGGCCGCGCTCGGCTGGTTCACGACGCTCGCCTTCTGCGCCTTCGCGCGCGTGTTCTTCCGCTCGAGCGATCTCGCGGTCGCGCGCGAGGTCTTCGCGGGCCTCGCGCGCCTCACCGTCCACGGTCGCGGCGTCGACGCGATGGTCGTCTTCGTCACCGCCCTCACCGTCGCGATGAACTTCGTCGGGCGCCCCGTCTTCGAGCGCTGCGTCCAGTGGCACGCGCGGATACCGGCCGCGGCTCGGCCGGTGGCGTGGATCGCCGTCGGCGTGGTCATGCTCGCGATCAAGACGCGCGACGTCGCGCCCTACATCTACTTCGGGTTCTGACGATGGCGCCCCGATCTCCCCTCCAAGGAAGCCCGCGCCCGAGCGAGCGGAGCGAGCCGGCCTCGGTGATCGTGGGCCTGTGGCTGACCGCGCTCGCGCTGACGATGCTCTTCGCCGACGACGTGCGAAGCTTCGTCGTGCACGATCGCGATCTCGGCGCGAGGCCCGTGGCGCTCGCCGCCGCGGACGCGCTCGTGGAGACGTCGGAGCGGGCGCGCGCCTCGTGGCTCTCCGAGCTCCTCTCGGGCCTCGTGGAGCGCGCGAGGCCCGACGTCGTCTGGCTCCGCGAGGACGAGGCTCCCGCGCCGCGTCGCGCCGCGGCGCCTCCCGCGCGCGTCGAGCCGCCGGCCGCGGACGGTGACGCCGGCGCCCCGAGCGCGGCCGAGCGCGCCCCGTTGCTCGCGGAGGCCGGCGAGCCCAAGCGTGTCCTGCTCATCGGCGCCTCGTCGATGCTGCTCCACTTCGGCGTCGAGCTCGAGCGCACGCTGAGGACGTCGTACAAGAGCGTCGAGGTCACCCGGCTCGGCAAGCTCGCGACCGGGCTCGTGCGGGACGACTTCTTCGACTGGCCCGCGAAGACGACCGAGCTGCTCGACAAGGTGGAGCCGCACGTCGTGGTCGCTCAGTTCGGGGGCAACGACGCGCAGGCCATCGCGCAGGCGCGGCGCGCGCCGTTGATGTTCGCCACGCCGGAGTGGGACGAGGAGTACGGCCGGCGCATCACGGCGCTCGCCGAGCTCGTGCGGTCGCGCGGCGCCCGCTTGATCCTCCTCGGCATGCCGATGATGCGCGAGCCGCGCTTCTCCCGGCGCATCGAGCACGTCAACGCGATCACGAGCGAGCGCGCGGAGAAGAGCGGCGCGACCTTCATCTCGACCTGGGACCTCTCCGCGGACCCTCGCGGGGAGTACACGAACTCGATCCGGCTCGACGGCGCGTCGCACCTCCTGCGCTCGTCCGACGGCGTTCATTTCACGCGTGAGGGAGCGGTCTACATGGCGCGGCGGGTCAGCGAGCAGCTCGAGCGGGAGGTGCTCCTCGTGCCCGCCGACGAGGACATGGCGGTCGTGGTGCGCCGGGACATCGACTCGAAGGCGCTCGGGCGGAGCGTCTCGTACCTGGCGTACGTGCCTCAGACCGCGGCGCGCGAGGGCGACGCGCTCCCGACGCTGCTCTTGCTCCACGGCGCCGACGGCGGCTTCACCGACTGGGCGGACCACGCGCACCGCGCGCTGCAGGAGCTGTCGAGCCGGCACGAGCTGGTCATCGTGACGCCGGAGGGCGGCGCGAGCGGATGGTACGTCGACAGCCCGCTCGTCCCGAACAGCCGCTACGAGTCGCACGTCGTCGAGGAGGTCGTCGCCGACGTGGGCGCGACGATGCCCGTCGACGACCGGCGCGGCGTCGCGGGGATCTCCGCGGGAGGACACGGCGCCCTCACGCTCGCGCTCAAGCACCCGGAGCTGTTCGCGAGCGCGAGCTCGATGAGCGGCGTCGTCGACCTCTCGGCGGCGGCGAGCCGCGAGGCGCTCGTCGAGCGGCTCGGACCCTACGCGGACAACCGCGAGCGCTGGGAGGAGAGCTCGGCGCGCCACCTGGTCGAGGCGCGCGCCGAGGTCGCCCGCGGCCTCCCGATGCTGATCACCGTCGGCTCGTCGGATCGCTGGGCGCCCGAGAACCGCGCGTTCGCCGAGCTCCTCGCCGCGCTCGGCGTGGACCACACGTTCGAGGAGCACGCCGGCGGCCACGACTGGCCGACGTGGACGGAGAAGCTCCCGCGCCACGTCGCGTGGCACGCGGAGCAGCTCCGCGCCGGGGCCGTCACTCCGGCTTCGCGATGAGCCCGAGCACGCGCCTCGAGACGCGGTCCCACACGCGGTTCGCCCCGGCGTGCGTCATGTGGACGCCGCCGGGGCCGCGGAGCCGCGCGCCGTCGGCGGCGAGCGCGCTCTCGTCGCCGGCGGTGGAGACCGCCTGACCGCACTTCGACGCGGACGCGGCGCGCTGCTGGAGAGAGCGGACGCGGTCGAGGCGCCGCTGCATCTTGGCGCCGACGACGTCCGCCGGGGGGAGGACGACGACGCGGCGCGCGCCGCGCGCGCAGACGCCGTCGATGAGCTGGCGGACGCGTCGCTCGTAGACGTCGGACCACCCCTTCTCCTCCCACTTGATCCAGGCGTCGCCGCCCTTGGGGCGCTCCTTCTCGTCCAGCCACAAGGCCTGCGCGTCGTTGCCGCCGAGGTAGAACACGACGGCGTCGGTGCTCGGGCCGATGCGCATCGACGAGAGCTCGGTCGCCATGTTCCGGAAGTCCGGTCGCGAGAGGCCGGCCGACGGATAACCGCGGCGCACGACCTCGTACCCCTCGCGCTCGAGGGCGTCGACGACGACGTCGCCGAACGCGTCGTTCACCGACGACGAGCCGACGAGCACGACGTGCCCCTTCGCCTTCGGTGCGGCGGAGGCGACGCTCGCCCCGCTGGCCACCGCGCACGCGAGGAGCGGCGCGAACGCTCGAAGCATGTTCGTGGATGACATGCCTTCGATTACGCACGAACGCGCGCGCGGAGCAAGAATCTCGCGCGCTTCGCTCAGGGCGCGGCGGGCGCGGCGAGCGCTGCTTGCACGACCGGTGCCACGATCCGCCTCCAGAGGCGGTAGCCTGCCGCGTTCATGTGGAGGCCGTCGTCGACGAACAGCTCGCGTCGCGGCTTGCCCGACTCGCTCAGCATCGCCGACGCGACGTCGATGTAGCGGAGGCGCGCGTCGCTGGCCGTGAACTCCTCGACGAGGCGGTTGGACTCGCGCGCTCGGTGCCAGACGCCCCGCAGCACCGGGCTCGGCTTGATCGAGATGAAGAGGATCTGCGTCTTCGGGAGGCGCGCGTGGACGAGCCCGACGAACGCGCGGTAGTCGCCGAGGACGCGCTCGGGCGTGGCGCCCGCCCCGAGGTCGTTCTCGCCGGCGTAGAAGACGACGACCTTCGGCTCGCGGCGGAGGACGAGCTGCTCGGTGAAGCCGAGGACGTCGTCGATCTGCGCCCCGCCGAGCCCGCGGTTGGCGGCCTGGAGCGTCGGGAACGCGCTCGGGAGGTGCCACCCGCGGATGCTCGAGCTCCCGACGAAGACGACGCCGCCCTTGGTCCGATCCTTTTCGTCCTGCGCCTTGAAGCTGCGGAGGCTCTTCTCCCAGAAGCCCGGCGGCGCCTTGGCGCTCGCCTCACCGCCGGCGAAGAGCGACGCCAGCGCGATCGCGCAGCAGGCCACCGCGCGGGTCAGCCCACGGCGCCGTCGGGTCGTACTCACCGAGCGGCGCCCTCCACGTCGTCCGACGGACACGATGGAGAGTCTAGCACGCCCCTCGTGACCGGTCCGCTTCGCGGGGGCCGAATTCCGTGGCGGCCGTCGCCGCGAAAGGTCGTTTCCACCGACGACGGTCGCCGGAGGCGACGCGGCCGCTGCGCCCTCGCGACGAGGCGCGTCGAGCGCCGCGAGCGATGCGGCGCGTCGGGCGCGGACGCGGCGACCGTCGGGAGCGCGGCGACGCCGGGACGCGCGGGGGAGCGCATCAGCGGTAGGGCCGGGCGGCGCGGCCGAGCGAGAGGGCGATGAGGTGGGCGAGCACGTCGAGCGCCGCGGCCGACGAGGCGCCGTAGTGCGTGGGGCTCGACGCGACGACCGTGGAGCTCGCCCGCACGGCGAGCAGCCGCGCGTCGAACACCGCCGCGGGCGCCCGCGCTCGCAGCGCCCCGACGAGCACCTCGAAGTTCTGGATCTTCGAGACCTTCATGCCCTCCTCCAGCCCGTCGTACCGCATCTGCATCGACGCCAAGAACCACGGCGGTCCGTCGCTCCGGAAGACGTAGAGCACGGGCTCGCGCTCGTTCGTCACGCGGGTCCTCTCGGTCGTCTTCGTCGCCAGCATGCCGCCGGAGAGCACCGCCCGCGCGAGGCTGACCTTCCGCGAGCGCCCGACCACGGTCTCCTCGATGCGCGTGGCGTGGTTCGCGCGGACGAGGGCGAAGACGTCCGTGAGCGGCAGGCGACGCTCCGCGCCTTGCCCGAGCCCGATGATGTCGCCGTGCTCGAAGCGGAACGCGCGCGGCCGGAACATGTCGTCGCTGGAGACGACCTCGTCGAGCCCGCAGGTGATGGCGTCGTGCCCGCGCGACCGGAGCTTGCCGAGCACGGCGTCCGCCCGGGCGCGGTCCTCGGAGCGGAGCACGATCACGGGCGCGGGCGCGCGGAGCATCATCGCGGTCTCGTAGGCGGTGAGCCCGAGGTCGGCCGCGAGCCGCGGCGCCTCGTCGTCGACGCTCCGGGCGAACGCCATCACCGCCACGACGTGCTGCGAGCTCACGCGCGCCCCCGCGCCCGGGCGCTCCGTCGCTGTCGAGCGCCGGGCGAGGTGGTCACGCTCGGAGCGTATCACCCGCGCGCGAAGGGCGCCTCCGCACGGGTCAGGCGGCGCGGAGCGTGAGCACCACGACGGCGGGCGCGACGCCGAGCCGGATCGGCGGTCCGGTCGTGCCGAGGCCGGGGTGCACGTAGAGCGTCGAGTCGCCCTCCTCGTAGACGCCGAGGTGGAAGTGATGCGCGAGCTTCGACGCGTTGATCCAGCGCGCGAGGAACGGCACGGCGATCTGACCGCCGTGGGTGTGGCCGCTCAGCACGAGCTGGACGCCGCGCTTCGCGATCTGCGAACACCGGCCGGGATCGTGCGCGAGCAGGACGGTCGCGACGCCCGCGGGCCGCTCGGAGAGCGCTTGATCGAGGTTCGCGCGGCGCGTCCAGGTGTCGTCGATCGCGGCGATGTAGAGGCGGGCGCCGTCGCGCTCGACGAGGACGCCCTCGTTGCGGAGCACCTTCGGGCCGCGCGCGCGGATGAAGGTGATGAGCGGCTCACCTTCTCCGAAATAGTCGTGGTTCCCCATCGCGCAGAAGACGCCGTCGCGCGCCCGGAGCCCGCCGACGAGCTCGGCGATCGCCTGGTGGAAGGCGACGCCGCTCGTGACGAGGTCGCCCGTCACCGCGATCGCGTCGGCGCGCTCCCGGTTGGCGCGCTCGATCCAGCGCTTGCCCCACCACGGAGGCGTGAGCGCGCCGATGTGGAGGTCGGACAGGTGGACGATGCGATACCCGTCGAGCCGTGCGTCGAGGCCGGGGACGCGGATCTCGACGCGCCGCGTGACGAAGAACCAGCGCCGGAACGTCACGCCGTAGAAGCAGACGACGAGCCCGAGGGCGTACGTCCACATGAAGAAGCCGGGCTCGGGGCCGATGGGCGCGCCGCGGATCGCGTCGACGACGGGCTCGCCGACGAGGTACACGAGCGAGGGCACGAGGCAGAAGACGCACGCCGACCAGTGCACGTAGTACGGCACGTCGAAGAAGAAGGTCGGCAAGAACGGCCGCGGCGCGTCGTCGGCGATCTTCTCCGCGCGGCCGAGGAAGAGGTAGACGCCGAGCGCCCCCGCGAGCGTCGCGCTGAGCCAGGCCGCGAGCGAGGGCGCGCCGAGCCGCCGGGCGAGCTCGGCGAGCCCGACCACGAAGGGGAGGTGACAGAGCGCCGTGATGCCGAGGAGGATGCGGCGAAAGCGAGACATGCGCGGGCGCTTGCCGATCGCCTTCGCGGCCGCGTGCGGCGGCGGAACGCTGCTGAGCCGCTGCCGCGGCTCGCTCGGGGTCGCGGCTCCTCCCGGCGGGGGCGACTCGTCCACGAGAGCAGGGGACGACGACGGCGGCGAGGCGGACATGGGGCGACGAGCTCGACCGTGGGACCGCGCCGAGCCACCTTTTTCCTACTACGCGTCGTGCCGCTCGACCACCGTTCCGTCGTCGCGGCGCTCGGCGACGCGAAACGAGGTCGCCGGCGCGCGGCGGAGCGCCGGACGCTCCTGAAGAGCTCGAAGGCGCGCGCCCTCGGGGTCAGGGGGACGGGCCGTCGAGCAACGCGTTCATCTCGGCGTCGGTCAGCGCGAGCCCCTCGTCGCGCGCGGCGCGCATCACGGAGAGCGCTTCCTCCCGCGTGATCACACGCATGCCGTGGAGGATCGCGGCGACCTCGGCGTAGCTCTCGAAGAGGTGGAGACCCTCGACGCGGCCCGCGGACACCGTCGCGTTCACCTTGTGGATGAAGCCGCCGATGACGCGATCCGGATGCGCCGCGAGCACGCGCTTGTAGACCTCGGGATCGCGGTGCGAGGAGTCGCCCAGCAGGACGAAGCGCTGCGCGCCCGTCCGCCCGAGGATGGCCTCGATGTCCCTGACCTTCTCGGCCTCGGCGATCCAGGGGACGCCCGAGACGCCCGTCTCGATCGCGCCCGAGGGCACGCCGTGGGCCGCGAGGTACGCGGGCACGTCGGCCACCCGCTCCGGCGTCCGCGCGGTGACGTAGTGGACGTCGCCGGCCGCGCCGCCGTTTCGATGCTCGAGGAGCGAGAGCAGCGCCCTCACGCCGGGGAAGGGCGCGCGCGAGAGGTCCGGCGTCGCCGACGGGATCACGGTCTCGTCGAGGTCCGACACGACGCCGATCTCCGTCGCGTCCGTCGCGCACGCGTCGAGATCGCCGCGCCGCCGCGCGTACTCGAGGATCGACGCGAGCGTCGCGTCGCCGACGCGCGGCACGTCGTCGATCTCGCGCACCGTCGAGAAGGGGCGCGCGGCGACGAGGTTCTCCGCGGCGCGACGATCGAGCCTCGCCTCGCCGTCGAGCTCGTCGAAGGTCGCCTCGTTGGCGACCGCGAGCATCCCGGCGGCTTCGCAGCTCCCCTCGGCGGGCGCGCGCCACGTGGTCTGCGCGGACTCCGACGAAGCCGCGTCGTCGTCGGCGGCGCCGCAGGCCGCGGCGAGGAGCAGCGCGCCGAGGGCGAGGCCTACCTTGTAAGGCAAAGTGCGATTCACGGCCTTGGTATGACGTGCCGTCGCCGCGCGGCCAGGACTTTTTTTGCGGCACGACCCAAGTACATGATCCCATGAAATTTTTGGATCGCGGGCTCGGCGCGGTCGCGCCCGCCGCTCGCGCGCGACGCCCTCGCTCCTCCCGGAGGCGGGCCCGGTTCGCTACGCGAGCCGGCCCTCGACCACGGTCCCGTCGTCGCCGATGGAGCGGACGGTGCGCGGGCCGGCGGCGATCGCGATCATGCTCGCCGTGACGCCGATGTCGCCGCTGATCCGGACCCAGCTGCTCGCGCCGCCCAGGCTCGAGCGCCGGACCAGGCGCGCCTGCGCCGAGCCCGCCCACGCCTGCCCGTCGTCCGTGCTCGTGAGGCACAAGAGGTCGCGCGTGGTCTGAACCGCCTCGAGCTGCGCGTGGAGCTGGGCGTCGAGCGAGAGCGCGTGGCCGCCGACGCCGACGGTGACGGCGCCGCCGTCGGGCAGCGGCGCGATCGCGAGCAGGTGGCCCGCGCAGATGGACGAGACGAACTCGACGACGCCGAGCTCGACGCGGACGATGGCGCCCCAGTCGCCGCACGCGACGAGCTGTCCGTTCGTCATGCGCGCGACGCCGTGGAGGCGCGAGCAGCTCATGGCGTCGCCGACGACGGTGACGCGGTCGCCGTTGAACTGCGTCACGACGCCGGCCGTCTTGCCGGGGAACGATCGCGCGGCGCCGCCGCGGTAAGGGCGCTCGCCCACGAGCGTGGTGACGCCGTTCTCCTCGACGAGCGCGCCGAGGAACGTGATCTCGGGATCGGGGACGCGCCAGAGCGTGGTCGCGCCTCCGAGGACGTGGCGCGCGACGAAGCCGCCCTCGCCGAAGAGCAGCACGCTGCCGTCGCGCATCCAGCGCAGGCCGCGGAGCCCGCTCCGCGGCACGTGGCTCGGCAGCGTGACGGAGACCCAGCTGCCGCGCTCCCACCGCACGAGCCCCGCCGTCGTGAGGGCGATCGCGGCGTCGGCCGTGGAGGTGAACACCGCGCTCCGGATCGACTTGGCCGCGAGCGCGGGCGTCAGCATCGACCACGTCCACGCGGCCGGGGTCGCCGCCTGCGCCTCGGGGACGCGCTCCGGGCGCGCGGCGTCGCCGGTCGCCGCCTCGAGCCGAGGCGCCGACGGGTTCGAGACGAAGGGCTGCTGGTCGTCGGTCCGCACGCGGACGCCGGAGCCGCCGCCCGCGGACGGCTGCGGCTCGCCGGCGCGCGCCGTCGTCTCGTACGGAGAGACGTGGCTCCGCGGCGCGGGCTTGTGCTCCTCCGTCGCCGCGCGGAGCGACGGCTCGAGCGCGTTCCACAGCTCCATCGCGCCCTCGTGGCGCGCGGAGGGATCGGCGGCGAGCGCCCGGGCGAGCTCGCGGTCGAGCGCCTCGACCAGCGGCGCCGACGCCTCGAGCTCGGGAGCGAGCGAGCTCCGCGCCTTCACCAGCGACGGCCGCGGCCCGTTGAGGATGCGCGTCACGATGAGCAGCGGGTTCTCGCCGTCGTGGAACGGGAACGCCGGCTTCGCGGTGAGCATCTCGAAGACGACCGCGGCGAGCGAGAAGACGTCGGTGCGCGGCGAGACGCGCTGGTTCCCCTGCTCGTATTGCTCGGGCGGCGCGTAGCCGAGCGAGGCGCCGGCGAGCGCCGACGTCTTCTGCAGGTTCACGTCGACGAGCTTGACGAGCCCGAAGTCGGTGACCTTCGCGACCTCCGTCCCGGCCTCGTTCGCGAGGAGGATGTTCGACGGCTTCAGGTCGCGATGAACGACCTTCTGCTTGTGCACGACGTCGAGGGCCTGGCAGATCTGCCGGAGCAGGCGCCGGACGCGCTCCGCCGAGAAGCCGCGACCGGTCGCGCGTTGCTTCACGATCTCCTTCTCGAGGGTCGTCCCGTCGACGAACTCGAGGACCGTGAAGGGCAGCGTCAGCGGATCGGGCCCGTACGTCGACGGCACCTGGGCGATCGCGTGGTCGTAGAACCGAACGATGTACGGGTTCGGTCGACCTTGCGTCGAGAGCATGCGCAGGACCTCCGCCTCCCGCTGGAATCGGCGGAGCGCCTCCGTCGCGACCACGTCCGGCCGCAGCACCTTGACGATGACGACGTGGCCGGAGGGATCGTCCCAGTTCGCGCGGAAGACCCACCCTTGCCCGCCTTCGCCGATGCACTCGCGAAGGTAGTACGCCGTGTTGCCCGTGCCTCGCAGCACCCTGCCGACGAGCGAGTCGCGCAGGGGGACGAGGCGCAGGTCCGGCGACGGGTGCATGCTCTGCCCGAGGATACGCCCCGAGTCGGCCACGGCCAACCCGGGTTTGTCGGGCTAGGCGCCGCGCCGCCGTGAAACGACGTGGGGCGAGCCGCTCAGGACTCGAGCAGCTTCACGAGCGTGTCCTTGTTGGTCACGCCGACGTGCTGAGCCTTCTTCTCGCCGCCCTTGAAGACCATGACGGTCGGGACACCGCGGACGCCGTACTTCTGCGTGACGCCGGGGGCGTCGTCGATGTCGAGCTTGCCGATCTTGTACTTCCCCGCGAACTCATCGGCGAGGCCTTCGACGATCGGCGCGAGGACCTTGCACGGGCCGCACCACGTCGCCGTGAAGTCGACGAGGACGGGCACGTTCGACTGGAGGACCTCGGCCTCGAAGTTCGCGTCGGTGAGCTCGATGACGTTCTTGCCGGCCATGGCGGCCTCCTGTGCTTGCTAGGTGCGGAGGGCGTCTCGACCGACGCCTTCCAACGAGTTCGGATGGCAGCTCGGGCTACGGCGTTGCGGGCCGAGACCGAAGGGACTCGTAGGGTAAGGAATCTCGGCCGCGAAATCTACCGCTCCCGCGGCGCGGCTCGGCCGTTCAACGCTCCGGCGGCTGCGGCGCGGGGCGCGGGGCCGGCATGGTCTCGCCCCGCGGGCCGGGGGGCGTGGACGCGGGCGGCGCCGCGGGCGGCGCGTCGCGCGCGGCGTCGAGCCCTCGCGAACGGGCCCGCAGCCGCAGCAGGCGATCGATCGTGGCGGCGAGGGCGTCCGCGGACGCGCCGGCGGTCACGCGGACGCGAGCGCCCTCGCGCTTCACCTCGATCGAGTCGAGCAGCGGGCCGAGGCCGACCATACGGAGCGTCAGCTCCTTCGACCACTCGAGCCGCTTCTTGAGGATGAGCTTCTCGACCACCGCGCAGCCTTCTTCGGCGTCGCACACGAGCTCGACGGCCGCGTCGATCGAGCGTCCGCCGGCGCGGAGCGCGAGCCCGACGCCCGACACCCCGAGCACGCCGGCCATCACGCCCTGCCCGCCTTCGCCGCCGGCCGCCGGCAGCTCGGCGCCCATCTCGTCCTTCAGCCGCTCCCGCAGCGATCGCGGGAGCAGCGCGGAGACGAGCACGGTGGGCGAGCGCCAGCCGTCGCGTCCGGTGAGCGAGGAGCGCATCGCGACGTGCGCCTCCGCCTCGCGCACGCCGGGCCGCTTCCCGTCGGCGGCGGCGAGCATGGCGTCGAACCACGCGCCGCGCCCGACCACGAGCAGGCCGCCGCGGCCGTAGGCGAGGCGCGGGCGCGCGGCCTCGCCCGCGCCGGTCGAGTCCTCGACGACCACGAAGCTGCCGGTCTCCTTCGTCGCGACCTTGCCGCCGCGGCGGCCCGCGAGGTTCTCGGTGCACGTCGAGAGCTCCGCGCGCGAGACGGTGACGCTCGCCGCGACGCCCAGCTCGCCCTTGTCGCCCTCCTCCGGCACGGCGACCGCGAGCCGCTCGACGCGCGAGAGGGGATCGAAGCCGCACGCGTCGGCGAGCTTCCCGATCCCCAGCGCGCGCGGCCCGAACATCGGGCCGTCGGGCTTGGGCCCGCCCCCCGGCGCGTCCTTGCCGAAGAGCACCTCGTAGAGCGGCGAACGGCGGAGCTCGGCGAGATCGACGGTCGCCACCAAGAACGAGTCGCGCGGCACGGCGTCGACGGGGACGCCGGCCGCGCTCGTCCCTCGTGCTCCGCCGAAGAGGAAGAACGCGGCGACCGCGCCGACCACGCCGAGGACGACGGCGCGCGCGCGCTGCGAGAGGGCGGGGAGCACGGCCGCAGTCTATCGCTCGCGCCCCTCGCGGGCCTACTGGCGCGCGAAGGTCTTGACCGGATCGGGACGGCGGGGCTACCGCCGTCGTCGATGGCCGTCCGCGCGACGCACGTCCGCTTGCTCACGATCGCCGCGGCGCTGGCCGGATGCGACGACCCGCCCCGCGCCGCGCCGGCCGTGGACGCGAGCGTGCGCCCGTCGTCGCCGCCGCCGCCGCCGCCGCGCGCCGGCTGCGCTCGCGCCGGCGGCTTCGACGCCGTCGAGAACGACCCCACGTGCGTGGTGAAGAGCGCGAGCGAGGACGCGACGCGCGCGGCGCTGAAGAGCCTGTCGATCACCCTCACGGCCTCGCCCTCCGAGGTCGTCGGCGGCGGCACCGCGCTGCTCACGCTCACGATCGAGAACACCTCGCCGGCCGAGGCGACGCTCCTCCTCGAGGCGCGCGCGCGGCCGGCCGGCCCGCGCACGGACTGGTCGCGGGTCGTCGGGATCCCCGAGCCGCGTCCGGGGACGTCCGAGGCGCCCCGTCTCCTCTTCCCGACGACGACCACCGACAGCCGCGATCGCGACGTCGACGCGGTGCCGACCGTCGCGCCCTCCGCCCCGCCGCCCGCGCCGACGCTCCTCGCCGTCCACCTCCGCCCCGGCGGAAAGCTCACGCGCGTGATCTCGTGGTGGGCGCTCCGGATCCCGGCGCCGTCGCCGGCCGTGACCCTCGACGGCGGCCACCGCTACGTGCCGAAGACGACCGCGCAGAACCTCGTCCCGGGCGAGTACACGGTGACGGTCGAGCTGCCGTTCTACGGGCTCGGACGCGAAGAGCGGAAGGTGACGACGCGGATCGGCGTCACGCGGACGCCGCTGCCCGACGGCGGCTTCAAGCGCGTGTTCTAGCCGCCCTCGCGCCGGGCGGGCGCGAGGACGTCCGGGAGGTCCGGCTCGATCCGCCACGCGCCCCCCTCGCGCGTGCACTTCACGGTCGCGCGCTGGTCGGCGCCGTCGCCCTTCACCTCGACCCACGCGTCGTCGCCCTCGATCTTCGCGGTCATCGACTTCGGGCGGAACCGGAGCCCGAAGCGGCCCTCGGCGAGCATCTCGTGCGGCTCGTAGCGGCGGCCCTGGCCGCGGCTCGCCCGGTCCGCGCGCTCCTTGAGGTTGGCGCGCGCGCGCGGGCCGAGCAGGGCGTACGCCTCCCTCATCGCGCGGCCGTCGTCCGCGGAGCTCTCCATCTTCTCGAGCCAGAGGCGGACCACGCCCTCCGGCGTCGCGTCGGGCGGCGCGCGCGAGCAGCCGGCGACGGCGAGCGCCGCGAGCCCCGCGAGCGCCGCGCGCCGCGTCGTCGTGAACGGTCGCCGCCTCACGTGACCGTCGAGGACGCGAGGCTGCCGAGGCCCATCCGCTCGCGGACCTCCCTCATCGTCGCCTGCGCGATGCGCCGCGCCTTGGCCGCGCCGTCGCCGAGCGCCTCGCGGACCTCCGGCAGCGAGAGGGCCTCGCGCTTCTTCCGGAGCGGGACGAGCTCTCGGTTGAAGTTCTCGAAGAGCACCTTCTTGCAGTCGACGCAGCCCCAGGCGGCGCCGGTGCAGTTCGCGACGACCTCGTCCTGCGTCTCCTTGGGGGAGACCGCCTTGTGCATCGTGTAGATGTTGCAGATCTCCGGGCGCCCGGGATCGCTCAGCTGGAGGCGCTGCGGATCGGTGTACGCCGTGCGGAGCTTGCTCCAGAACGACTCCTCCGGCTCGAACAGCGAGATCGTGTTGCCCTTGGACTTCGACATCTTCGAGTCGCCGTCGAGGCCCATGATCCGCGGCGTGGTCGAGAGGCGCGGCTTGGGCTCGGGGAAGACGTCGCCGAAGCGGTGGTTGAACCGGCGCGCGGTCTCGCGCGCGAGCTCGAGGTGCTGGACCTGGTCGTCGCCGACGGGCACGACCGTCGCCTTGTAGAGCAGGATGTCCGCGCTCATCAGCACCGGGTAGGTGAAGAGCGCCGACGAGACGAACTCCTTGCCCTCGCCCTTCTCCTTGAACTGCGTCATGCGCTGGAGATCGCCCATCGGCGTGACGCCGGAGAGGTACCAGGCGAGCTCCGTGTGCTCGCGCACGTCGCTCTGGACGAAGAGGATCGTCTTGTCCGGATCGACGCCGCAGGCGATGAGGTCGATCGCGAAGCCGTCGATGCGCCGGCGGAGGTCCGCGGCGTCGTAGGGCACAGTGGTCGCGTGGGCGTCGACGATGCAGAAGAGCGTGTCCTCCCGGTTCGCCTCGATCTGCTGGCGCCAGGTCCGCACCGCCCCGAGGTAGTTTCCGATGTGGAGCTCTCCGGACGGCTGGATGCCGGAGAAGACCGTCGGCCGCGCCGGCGATCCGGTCGGGTTCGAGGTCGAAGCGAAGGGGCTCTGTGGGCTCACGGGGCGCGAGTCTAGCGCGCAATCGGTCGGACATAGCCATGTCGAAAATTGGCGCCGGCCCGGGACGATTGGCGACGATCGCTCCGTGAAGCGCGACGAAGGCGTGCGGCTTTCGTGGCAGGGGAAGACGTGCGTCTTCGACCCGGCCACCGTCGAGGCACCCCGGAGGGTCCTGGTCGCCCGGGACGGGAAGGGGAGCCTCCACCTCGGGGACAACCGTGCGGCGCTCGCGTCGATGGCGGCGGAGCTCGGCGGCCGCGTGTCGCTGGCCTACCTCGACCCGCCGTTCTTGACGAACCGCGCGTTCGACGCGATCGAGCGCGCCAGCCCGCCCGAGTCGGGCAAGCGCGTCGCGCGCTCGGGGCCGCTGAAGACGCGCCCGAAGAGGTTCGCGTTCGACGATCGATGGGCGAGCCGCGGCGAGTACCTCGAGGCGCTCGGCCAGCGCCTGGTCCTCGTGCGGGAGCTGCTCGCGCCGCACGGCTCGGTGGTCGTACACGTCGATCCGAAGACGAGCCACTACGTGAAGGTGCTCTGCGACGAGATCTTCGGAGACGACGCGTTCGCGAGCGAGATCG
>JAHBWF010000045.1 GCA_019637105.1 Labilithrix sp. | reverse complement strand
CGGCGGGCTTCTCCGCCGCGTCCGCGGCGCGCCGCGAGCAGCCGGTCGCGTTTGCCAGGACCAGGCACGACAGGGCAGGGATCCCGAGCGCCGCGAGTCGACCGACCTTCCTCTTCATTTCCGGCTCCTCCGTGAAATCGGCGATCGCGACGAGGCCCGAAGCGCCCGCCGCCGCCTCACCCGAGCCTCTGACGCACGACCGACGTTTTCGATCTCTCCCGGCGTTGATACGGTTCGGATGTGGAGCGTCCCGTCGTCGGGGATCGGTACGAGCTCGGGCCCGCGATCGGCTCGGGCGGCTTCGGGACCGTCTATCGGGCGCGGGACCGCCGTACGGGCGTGGACGTCGCGGTGAAGCTGGTCGCGCCCGGGCTCGGCTCCGAGGTGGCAGCTCAGCGCCTGCGGCGGGAAGGTCAGCTCCTCCGGCGCGTCGCGTCGCGGCACGTGGCTCGGGTCTACGACGCCGGCGACGACGAGAGCGGCGCCTGGCTCGTGACCGAGCTGGTCGAGGGGGCGCCGCTCAGCGTGCCGACGCTCGGCCGCCCGCTCCTCCCGCACGAGGTGCTCCGCGTGGCCCGCGCCCTGCTCGAGGGGCTCGCCGCCGTGCACGCGGCCGGCGTCGTGCACGGCGACGTCAAGCCGTCGAACGTCCTCGTCCCGCTCGGCGACAAGGCGCTCGACGCTCCGAAGCTCGTCGACTTCGGGCTCGCGCGCATCGTCTCGCGGTCCGAGGTCGCCGCGTCGATCGGCGAGCCGATGACGCGTCAGGGCTCGGTCCTCGGGACCGCGCGCTACATGGCGCCCGAGGTCCTGGCCGGCGGCGAGCCGACGACGCGGTCGGACCTCTACGCCGCCGGCCTCGTCCTCTTCGAGCTGCTCGACGACGGCCCGCTCTTTCCGATCGGCGACGGTCGCGCTCAGCTCCGCGCTCGCGTGGCGAACGATCCGGCGCTCCGCGAGCGCGTCCCCGAGCCCTTGTCGGACGTCCTCGAGCGGATGCTCGCGCGCGATCCGGCGGCGCGGTGGGCGGACGCGGGCGCGGCGCACGAGGCCGTGGTCGATCTCGACACCGCGCCCGTCTCCGTCGTGCGCAGCGAGGAGAGCCTCCCGCCGAGCGCGCCGCCGAACAGGCCGGCCTCGACGCCCTCGTCGGCGCGGGTCATGGCGGCGCCCGCGCATCGGTCGACGAACCCGCCCGCGCACCGATCGACGAACCCGCCGGGATCGCGCCGGCCCGCCTCGGAGTCGCGGCCGCGGTCGCCCTCCGGCGCGCCGCCTGCCCGGCTCACGAGCCTGCCGCCGGACGGCGTCGTGGCGCTCCGCGAGACGCTCCGGCACCTCGATCTCCCGATGCTCGACGCGCTCGCGCGCCGGGAGCGCGGCAACCCGGCGGGACGCATCGCGCGCGCCGTGGCCCTGGCGCTCCGCCTCGAGCTCGACGCCGCGGCGCTCATCCTCGAGCCGCTCGCGATGCAGAGCGACGTCGCGCGCGCGATCGGCGCGGCCGTGCTGGCGCCGCGGGCCCGGCGGGTGACGCGCGCGCGCGTCGACTCCGATCGCGAGGATCGCTGGGTCGAGACGATCGACGCCGAGCTCGCCGCGATGCTCGTCGCGCTCGCGGCGGCGCTCGCCACCGCCGAGGACGCGTCACGCGACGCCGAGCGCTGCGCCCGCGCGCTCGCGCGCCTCGACGCGGCGTCCGCCAAGGAGGGGATGCCGCTGGTCGTCGACGCGACGCGGACGACCCTGCGGATCGCCCACGCCGCCGCGCGCGTCCGGCGCGGCGAGCTCGACCGGGGCGTCGCGTTCGATCTCGTCGCGCCGCTCCTGGCCGTGAGCGAGGGGCGCGCCGAGGCGCCGCTCCACGCGATCGTGCGGGCGCTCTCCGCCGCGGCGCTCGCCGCCGACGCGCCGCGGGCGCTCGCCGAGCTCGAGCGCGCGGAGCGGATCGCCGCCGAGACCGGGACGACGCTCCTCGACGCGGCGACCTCCACCGCGCTCGGGATCCTGCGCGCCGCCGACTCCCCGCGCGACGAGCGGGGCCTCCTCGCGCTCGAGCGCGCGGGGACGCTCCTCGCCCACGGCGACGCGCCGAGCCTCGAGCACGAGGCCGAGCACCAGCGCGCGACGTCGCTCTTCGCGCTCGGGCGATGGCAGGACGCGGTCGCGCACCTCCGCGCGGCGCGCGAGGCGGCGCACGCCGAGCGCGCGGGGGAGCTCGAGGTGGCCTCCGCGAGCCTCGAGGTCCTCGCCGAGCTCGCGATCGGCGATCTCCACGCGGCCTACGAGTCGGCCGCCGTCCTCAGCGACGCCCGTCTCTCGGCGGTGAAGGGGCGGACGGCCGCGCTCGCGTGGATCGCGCGCTCGCTCGCGTCGCTCTCCGCTTCGGATCGCGAGGGCGCCGAGGACGCCCTCACCGAGGCCGAGGCGCGCGCGCGCGAGGCCGACCGCGCGGGCGCCGACGCCTACGTCCTCGTCGAGGTGCTCGGGATCGTCTTCGACGTCGCGCGCGGAGCGCTGCCCGACATCGCCGGCCCCGCGTCGGGCCTCGAGCGCTTCGCGGAGGAGCACGGCTTCGAGGGCTTCTTCTGGCTCGAGCTCCTCGAGGCGATCGTCGCGCGCTTGCCCGACTTCGAGGCCTCCGCGAAGATGTCGGACGCGCTCACGCGCCTCCGCCCCGTCGTCGGGCCCGAGAGCCGGCTCGCGCGCGAGCGCCCCACCGACGCGCCTCCCAGCGCCGCGCTCTGAGCGTCGCGCGCGGGAGCGCCCGCGCGCCAGGCCGCGTCGGAATGACGCGCCGCTGCACGTCATGACGCGCCGCCCCCGGGCGCCGTCGCTTCAGCCGCTCCGCGCGTCGTGCTATCTCGCACGGCGACATGTCTGGCGAGCACATCGGGATCACGGGCTACGACAGCTTCCACTTCGTCGTGGAGAACCTCGACCGCAGTCGCAAGTTCTACGTGGAGCGCTTCGACTTCAAGGAGGTCGCGCGCGCCGGCGACGAGCTCGTCTCGCGCGGCGGCCAGCAGTCGATCGTGCTCGGCGCGGGCGACGTGCGCGTCTGCGTGTCGACGCCGCTCCGCCAGCCGTCGAAGGCGGCGCGCTACCTGAAGCGGCACCCCGCGGGCGTGATGAGCCTCAGCTTCCGCGTCGACGACCTCGACGCGACCATGGCGTTCCTCGAGAAGCGCGGCGGCACCTTCCTCGCCGATCCGCTCGAGGACAAGGACGAGTCGGGCGGCACCTACCGGTCCGTCGAGATCGCGACGCCGCTCGGCGACGTCGCCTTTCGCTTCGTCGAGCGGCGCGGCTACGCGCGCTTCGCGCCCGGCTTCGTCGACGTGAACGAGGGCCACGCCTCGAACCCGGTGAACGTGTACGGCATCCGCCAGATCGATCACGTCACGTCGAACGGTCTGACGATGCAGCCGATCATCGCGTGGTACCGCGAGGTCCTCGGGATGGAGCCGTTCTGGGACATCAGCTTCCACACGCAGGACGTCGCGAAGCAGCGCGTCTCGGGATCGGGGCTCCGCTCGATCGTCATGTGGGAGCCGAAGAGCGGCGTGAAGTTCGCGACCAACGAGCCGCTCCGCCCGCATTTCCGCGACTCGCAGATCGCGAAGTTCGTCGACGACAACGGCGGCCCCGGCGTGCAGCACATCGCGTTCGCCGTCGACAACATCGTCTGGTCGGTCGAGGAGCTGAAGCGCCGCGGCGTCGATTTCATGGAGACGCCGAAGGCCTACTACCTCGCCCTGCCCGAGCGCCTCGCCGCGCTCGGCATCACGAACGTGAAGGAGGAGATCGCGGAGCTCGAGCGGCTGCAGATCCTCGTCGACGGCGCGGCGGACAAGTACATGCTGCAGATCTTCCTCCGCGAGGCGGCGGCGATGTACGACGAGGTTCGCGCCGGCCCGTTCTTCTACGAGGTGATCCAGCGTTGCGGCGACGAGGGCTTCGGCTACGGTAACTTCCGCGCGCTCTTCGAGAGCATCGAGCGCTTCCAGAAGGCGGGGGTCGGCGCGAAGCGGAGCTCGTGATCGAGCCGCCTGCCCGGCGCGTCCACGCGGCGCCGCCCTCGTCGGGCGCCCGCGCCGCGCTGCCGCGGCCCGGGCGCGCCGCGCGTCATGACTCCTGGCGCTCGGCGACGGCGACCGCGTAGACTGTCCCTCCCGCAGCGGCTCGCCCGCTTTCGCCCGCTCGTACACCTCGAGATCGATGACTCGCGCTGCCTTCCTCGTCGCGGTGATGGCCCTCGCTCCTACGCTCCCCGAGGGATGCGCGAAGGCGCTCGGGAAGAACAAGGCGCCCGCGGCGTCCGCGTCGACCGAGCCGGTCCCTCCGCCCGTCGCGACCGCCGCGGCGAGCGCGACCCCGCCGGCGACGGCCACGGCGCCCGCGGGGACCGCGCCGCCGATCTGGACGCCGCCGGACACGAACCCTCTCCCGCCCCCCGAGCCTGCCGAGCCGGCGAACGCCGACGTCGCGAAGGCGCGCGAGCTCGCGGAGGCAGGCGAGCACAAGAAGGTGCGTACGCTCCTCGAGAAGAAGGTGAAGGCGGGGAAGGGGAGCGACGAAGAGGCGTCGCTGCTCATGGACGCGTGCGTCGCGCTCCGCGACAAGGCGTGCATCGAGTCGGTCAAGGCGAAGCATCCGAGCGTCAACTGACGCCGCGCTCGGCGCGGCCGGGCGTCCGCGCGGCCGTCGTCGTGGCGGCTGCGCCGCGCGGCCGTCGTCGTGGGTGCGATCGCGCCGCGCGCGCTCGCGCCGCGGACGGAGGTGAGGCCGTCGGTCGCATGGTCGAGCGCTCAATCGGGTTCACCACTTGCACCCGGGGTGTCCACGATGTCCCGCTCCCACCGAGAAGGCTCCTGGAACGCCGTCCGCTCCGTCGCGACGCCGTGCTGCATCGCCGTCGCCCTCCTGCTCACGGCGTGTGGCGGCACCACCCGCCGCGCGTCGACGCCACACGGCCAGACGACGACCACCGCCGCAGCGGTGACCCCGCGCGTGGAGCGGCTCGTCGTGGCCGACCGCGGCACGGTCTCGATGGTCGCGCGCGGGGGCTGCGTCGCCTCGGTGCGCACGGCGGAGAGCGAGGCGGGGACGCACGACGAGCTGCGCGTCCGCTGTCCGAAGCCGGAGCGGATGAAGCGCTGGTTCGACGGGGCCGATCGCGTGATCGCGACGCTCGCGCTCGAGCCCGTGGACGAGGACCTCGAGGACGCGGACGACGTCAAGCTCCCGACCGCGAAGCTCCTCACGGCGTCGGGCAAGGCGCTGCGCGTCGCGAAGCCGGAGGACGTAGCGAAGCTGACGTCCGAGGTCACGGCCCTGTCCGCGGAGCTCGCCGCGGCCGAGGCCGTCGCGCCCGGCCCGGCGTCCGCCGACGGCTGGCAGATGCTGCACGTGATGGGGCCGGCGCAGGTGCTCTTCGCCGGCACGCCGGCGCGCGGCGTCTTCGAGGCGCGCGTGTCGACGAACGGTCAGTACATGTGCGACTTCATCACGAGCGTCGACGACGAGCCGATGCGCGCCACGAAGAGCGGCTGGCTCGCGCCGCAGACCGCGAGCAAGGCGATCGACGAGGTGCTCGGCCCGTTCAACGCGACCGAGGGGGGCGAGGCGCCGAAGACGACGTTCGCGGCGGGGACGAAGGCCGGCGCCGAGCAGCGCTCGAACGCCGTCTCGACGGCGGCCGTCTTCGAGCGCTTCTCTCTGATGCAGGACGCCCTCGGCGACGCCTGCCTGCCGGAGCTCGAGCCCCCGAGCACGCCGCCGCTCGGCCTCTGATCGACGCGGCGCGCGGCCTGGCCCGGGGATCAGCGGAGCGCGGCCAGGTCGAGCCAGCGCCCCTCGGCGCTCGGGCGGAACGCGGCGGCGCGCGCGCTCGCGACCGCGACCTGATCCTCGTGCCAGAGCGGGACGAGGAGCGCGCGATCGCGGACGAGCCGCTCGAGCGCGGCGTAGATCTCGCGCCGCGCCGCCGGGGAGCGCTCGGACGCGCCGGCCTCGAGGAGGCGATCGACGTCGGCGTCGCGCACGCGCCCTCGGTTCGCGCCCGCGGGGGGCACCGACGACGAGTGCAAGAAGACGTGGAGGACGTTCGGCTCGGTCACCTCCGGCATCTGCAGCGTGGCGAGCTCGAAGTCGCCGGCGCCGAGCCGCGCCAGCATCGTCCCGAGCTCGAGCGGGACGACCTCGAGGTCGACGCCGACGGCCGCGAGGTCCTGCGCGATCTGCCGTGCGATCGTCCCGCGCAGCCGATCGGTCGAGGTGAGCAGCGTCAGACGGAGCGGCAGGGCCCCGGCCTCCGCGAGCGCCCGGCGCGCGGCGTCCGGATCGTGGGGGATCGGAGCGGCGTCCGTGTGGGCCCAGTGCGACGGCGGCAGGAGCGTGCTCGCCGCCGTGGCGCGACCGGCGAGGAGCGTCCGCGCGATCCGCGCGCGATCGAGCGCGATCGCGAGGGCCTTGCGCACGCGGACGTCGGCGAGCGGGCCGCGATCGCACCGCGCGAGCATGTACGTCAGGTTCGCGCCGGGCCGCGCCGACACCGAGAGGCCGGGCGCGCTCTCCAGCGCGGGCAGGAGCGTCGGCGAGAAGCCGTTGACGACCAGATCGGCGCGTCCGGCGTGCATCCTGAGCGCGCGCGCGTTCTCGTCGTGCACCGTCCGGATCGTCACGGCGCGCGCCGGCGGGGGGAGGGCGCCGCGCTTCGCCGGGGCGAGCCCGATGGCGCCCGGCTCGCGTGACGCGATCACGAACGGCCCGAGCCCGTCGAGGCTCCCGTCCGGGCGCGGCTTCGAGGAGGCCTCGTCCGCGCGGAGGATCGGCAGCTCGAGATCGGTGAGCAGCGTCGCGTGCGGACGCCGCAGCGTGACGGTGACCCGATCGTCGGCGTCGGCGCGCACCTCGCCGATCGCGTCGACGACGCGCGCGTGTCGCGAGCCGACCTCGGGCGACTGGAACGCGCGGATCGTCGCGACGACGTCGCGCGCTCCGAACGGAGCGCCGGAGTGGAACCGGACGTCGCCGCGGAGCTCGACGGAGAGCGTCCGGTCGTCGACCCAGCGCCACGACCGCGCGAGGTACGGCGCGGGCTCGAGGGTGCTCGGATCGAGCCGGACGAGGCCCGCGTGGAGCAGCCGCGTGGTCCGGAGCGCCACCGCGTCGGTGGCGTGCCGCGGGTCGAGGGTCTCCGCGTCCGTCGGCACGAGCAGCTCGATCGGCCGCTCCTCGTCCTTCGCGCGGCCGGGCGTGCAGCCGGCGGAGAGCGCGGCGAGGACGAGCGTCACCGCCGCGGCGCGGGAGCTCCGCGCGACGCCTCGGCAGGCCGGCGAGAGCTCGATGACGCGCACGCTCCACGAGTAGCAAAAGGCGGGGGAGCCGACGAATCGAAAGCGAGGCCTCGCGGGCGGGCCTCCCGCGGGCGGACGGCGCGCTCGAGCGGCTCGACGCGGCGCTCGGCGGCCTCAGCCGCGGTCTCTCTCCCGCGGGAGGTGGATCGTGCCGGGGCACGGCGTGATGTAGAGCGCGGTGAACGGCTCGATGACGTTCGCCGTGTGCGGTACGCCGGCGGGGTTCACGACGGCGTCGTTGGGGCCGAGCACGACGGTGCGGAGCGCGCCGTCGAAGTCCTGGACGAGCTCGGCGCGGCCCTTCAGCACGACGACGACCTCGTCGCCGGCGGGGTGGACCTCCCAGACGGGCCAGTCCTCCGTGGACTCGGCGACGCTGACGAGCCGCCCCGGATCCTCGGAGGTGCAGTGCGTGGCGACGTAGCGGTCGTAGTCGCCGCCGAAGGCGCGCAGGGCGAGCGCGACGCTCGGCCCCCCGAGGTGGATGGCGTCGCGCCCGAGGCGAAGGGGTTCGTCCGTCATGCGTCGACGGTAGCGCGCGCCGCCTGGCGTGGCTTGGACGAATGTCACCGCCGCGGGATCGCGCGCGGCTGCGGCGGGGCGGCTCGCGGGCGCGGCGCAGGCGGTCGCCGCGCGGGCGTGAACGGCCGGCGGACCGGCGTGGTGCGAGGCGGATCGCGACCCGCGGAGCGCGGGCAACACGCGCGGCGCGGGGCCCGGCTGAGATCGCCCCCGGACCTCCGCCTGCGCGGGCGCGCGGGGCGCCCGTCGCGGCTCGTTCGGCGCGCGGACCTCCGATCGGGAACAATCGGCGTCGAGGGCTACGCGGGCGCCCCGTCGATCGACGCCCCCGCGGGAGCGGAGAATCGAGGTCCCTTCCCGGTCGCGCTCGCGGCGCGCGCCGAACGTTCGCGCGCGCCGCGCCTCGCCTGGTCCCGCGGGTGCAGATGCCCCGCCGCCAGGAGGTCACTCGACATGTCCCGCTGCATCGCATCCAGACGCATCTCATCGGTCCTCGTCGCCTTCGGGCTCGTGCTCGGCGCGTGCACGGCGCCCGGAGACGCGTCCACCGCGGACGAGGGGCCGTCCGCCGAGGTGAGCTCGGCCCTCCCGTTCCTCCCGTTCGAGGCCTTCTCGGTGGAGGGCGCGGATTTCGGAACGGTTCTGTTCGGAGCAGGCTCAGGCGTCGGCGCGGCCTCGACCGCGGCGAGCTCGTCCCTCGGCGCCGGCGCGGTGGGATCGAGCGTGACGTCCGGGACCTCGTTCGGCACCGGCCCGATCGGCACGAGCACGAGCACGTCGTTCGGCACCGGCCCGATCGGCACGAGCACGTCGTACGACACGGGACCGATCGGCACGAGCACGTCGTTCGGCACCGGCCCGATCGGTACGAGCGCGTCGTACGACAGCGGCCCGATCGTCACGAGCACGTCGTACGACACGGGGCCGATCGGCACGAGCACGTCGTTCGGCACCGGCCCGATCGGCTTCAGCTCGGGCGGGAGCACGAGCATGACCTCCGGCACGGGCGGTCCGCCCGTGATCGAGTCGTGCCTGGGGCCGAGCTGTCTGTAGCCGCGCGCGCTCCCGGTCGAGCCGTGCGCGCGGCAGAGGAGCGCGCACGGAACGGTTCTCGCAGCCTGACCGCGCGTGGGATGCGTCCACCACCTCGCGGCCGCGCTGGTCTTCGCGCTCGCCCTCGCGTTCGCGCCGCGCGCGGCGCACGCCGAGGAGCTCGGCGCGGCGCGCCTCTTGTCGGTGAGCGGCCCGATCGATCCCGTCGTCGCGCGCTACGTCGAGCGCGAGGTCGGCGGCGCGGAGCGCGACGGCGCCGCGCTGGTCGTCGTCCAGCTCGACACACCGGGCGGCCTCGACGCATCGACGCGCGCGATCGTCCAGGCGCTGCTGGGCTCGCGCGTCCCGGTCGTGGTCTTCGTGGCTCCGCCGGGCGCGCGCGCCGCGTCCGCGGGGATGTTCGTCACGCTCGCGGCGGGGGTGGCGGCGATGGCTCCCGGCACCGAGATCGGCGCGGCGCACCCGGTGAGCGTCGGCGGCGGCCGGCTCGGCTCGACGACGGAGGCCAAGGTCGTCCACGACGCCGCGGCGTTCGCGCGCGCGCTCGCCGAGCTGAGGCATCGCGACGGCGCCTGGCCGGAGCGCGCCGTGCGCGAGAGCGTGTCGCTGACCAGCGACGAGGCCGCGCGCGCGGGCGTGATCGACCTCGTCGCCGCCGACGTCCCGGACCTCCTCCTCCGGCTCGACGGGCGCGCCGTGCCGACGGCGTCGGGCGACGAGCTCCTCCGGACGGCCGGGGTGAGCGTCGAGGAGCGCCCGATGCTCTTGAGCGAGCGGGTCGTCCGCGCGATCAGCGATCCGAACGTCGCCTACGTGCTCTTCTTGCTCGGCTTGCTCGGGATCGCCGCGGAGCTCTACAACCCGGGCGCGCTCGTGCCGGGGACGATCGGCGCGATCGCGCTCGTCCTCGCGCTGGTCGCGTTCGGGAACCTCCCCATCGCCTGGGCGGGGATCCTCCTCATCCTACTGGCGATCGGCCTGTTCGTGGGCGAGCTCCACTCGGGCTCGGGCGTCCTCGCGGCGGCGGCGGTGGCGGCCCTGGTCATCGGCTCGCTCATGCTG
Organism: Labilithrix sp.; assembly: GCA_019637105.1. Taxonomy (GTDB): domain Bacteria; phylum Myxococcota_A; class Polyangia; order Polyangiales; family Polyangiaceae; genus Labilithrix. The sequence continues at coordinate 37,415 of JAHBWF010000045.1, read as the reverse complement.
TACGCGCCGCGCGAGCCGATGTCCCCGGCGGCGCCGATCCGCGTGAGCCCCGTGCTGGTCGGGGTCATGGCGTCGGCGGTCACCGCGTTCTTCCTCCTCGTCGTCCGCGCGACGTTGCGGGCTCGCCGGCTCGCGGTGCAGACCGGCGTGCCGGCGCTCGTGGGGCAGGTCGGCGTCGCCACGTCGGACCTGGCGCCGGCTGGCACGGTCCGCGTCGAGGGCGAGGTGTGGAGCGCCGAGTCCGGGAGCGGCGCGATCCGCTCCGGTGAGCGCGTCAAGGTCGTCGGAGCGGCCGGCGTCGTGCTGCACGTCACGCGGCTCGACGGGGCCGGAGGAGAAGAGTCATGGAACCGTTCGCTACCAACCTCGTCCTGATCGTCGGCCTGATCGTCGTCGCGATCGCGCTGCTCGCCAAGGCGATCCGCATCGTCCCCGAGTATCAGAGGCTCGTGGTCTTCCGCCTCGGCCGCGTCCTCGGGGCGAAGGGGCCGGGGCTGGTGCTCCTCATCCCCATCGTCGATCGCGGCGTCATCGTGGATCTCCGCGAGCGGTTCTTCGACGTCCAGCCGCAGACGACGATCACCGCCGACAACGCCTATCTCTCGATCGATTTCCTCGTCTACTCCAAGATCGTCGACGCGCTGTCGAGCGTGCTCAACGTCGAGAAGTACGAGGGCGCGTCGCGCGGGATCGCGATCACGACGCTCCGCGCCGTGGTCGGCAGCATGTTGCTCGACGACGTGCTGGCGAAGCGCGAGGCGATCAACGACATCCTCCGCGGGAAGCTCGACGAGGTGACCAACCGCTGGGGCATCAAGGTGACCGCCGTCGAGATCCGGGAGATCTCGCCGCCGCGCGAGATCCAGGAGGCGATGACGCGCCAGATGTCGGCGGAGCGCTCGCGCCGCGCGATGGTCACGGAGGCCGACGGCCGGCGCGAGGCGACGATCCGAATCGCCGAGGGCAAGAAGCAGGCGACCATCCTCGAGGCGGAGGGCGCTCGTCAGGCGTCGATCCTGCGTGCGCAGGGGTTCGCCGCCGCGCTCGACGCGATCTTCGCCGTCGCCCGGACGCTCGACGACAAGACGATGAGCCTCCAGTACCTCGACACGCTGAGGTCGCTCGGCGCGCACCGATCGACCAAGATCGTGGTCCCGATGGAGCTCGCGAGCCTCGTGCGCCCGTTCGTCGCGCACCTCTCCGGGACCGGCGAGCACGTCGAGCCGGCCGTCGAGAAGGTCGTCGAGAGCCGGCACTGACGACCGCGCCCGCGGCCAAGGAGCCCTCGCCGCGCCGGCGCGATCGCCCGTACACTGCCCGCCGGCATGAAGCTCTACTACTCGCCCCAGGTCTGCTCCCTCGTCCCGCACATCGTCTTGCGCGAGCTCGGCGTCCCCTTCGAGCTCGTCCGCGTCGACTTCAAGACGAAGACGACGTCCGCCGGTCGACCGCTCGAGGCGATCACGGCGAAGAGCTACGTCCCCGTCCTCGAGCTCGACGGCGGCGAGAGGCTGACCGAGCTCGCGGTCATCGTTCGTTACCTCGCCGACGCGTCCCCCCAGGCCGGGCTCGCGCCGGCGCCGGGCTCGTTCGAGCGCGTCCGCTTCGACGAGCTGCTGCATTTCATCGCCACCGAGCTCCACAAGGGCTTCGCGCCGTACACGCTGATGCCGAACGTCGGCGACGAGGCGAAGCAGTGGACGAAGGACCGCCTCGTCGGGCGCGTGGAGCTGCTCCGCGCCGAGCTCGGCGCGCGCGAGTACGTCTTCGGCGATCGGTTCACCGTCGCGGACGCCTACGCGTTCTGGGCGCTCCGCGCGTCCAGCTTCTTGACGAAGGTGCCGCTCGAAGGGACGCTCAAGGAGTACGTCTCCCGGCTCGCCGCGCGGCCGGCGGTGCGCGAGGCCGTCGACGCCGAGAAGCGCTGAGGCGCGCGGTCCGGCGCCGCGCGGCTTGTGGTCGCCGCGCCCCCCGGAGTAAGAACCTCGTCGATGCGCGCCGCACGACGTCTCCTCCTCGGCCTCGCCGCCTCGCTGCTCGTCCTCTCCGGCGCCGGCGGGAGCGCCCGCTCGCAGACGCCGCCCGCCTCGGCGACCGGCAACGACGAGGGCCGCGCCCCCGAGCTCGAGGCCGCGGTCCGCGCGCTGGTCAACGACCGCGCGCTCAAGGACGCGCAGATCGGCGTCGTCGTCATGGACGCCGACGACGGGCACATCCTCGCGCAGTCCGGCGAGCACCTCGTGCTGAACCCGGCGTCCAACGCGAAGCTCTACACCGCGGCCGGCGCCCTCGCGCTCCTCAAGGGCACGCACCGCTACCAGACCACGCTGAGCGGCTCGCTGAACGGAAACAACGTGTCCAACCTCGTCATCCGAGGCCACGGCGATCCGTCGCTGCGCTCGCGTGACCTCTGGCAGATGGTCGCCGAGCTCAGGGCGCGCGGCGTGCGGCGGATCGAGGGCGACGTCTTCGTCGAGCAGAAGTTCTTCGACGAGCAGACGACGCCGCCGGCGTTCGAGCAGCAGCCGAACGAGTGGGCGGCGTTCCGCGCCCCCGTGAGCGCCGTCGCGCTGAACGGGAACACGGTCACGCTCGCCGTCCGCCCGACCAGCGCCGGTCAGTCCGCGATCTCGTGGTTCGACCCGCCCGGCTTCGTCGACGTCGACGGCGCGGTGAAGACGGGGGAGGACGGCGCGGACGCCGTCGTGCTCGCCCTGTCTCCGAACGGCAAGCGCCTCTCGGCGAAGCTGTCGGGGACGGTGGGCGCCGACGCGAAGCTCGTGCGCTACACGCGCCGCGTCGACGACCCGCGCCTCCTCGCCGGCTACGCGCTCAAGGCGATCCTCGAGGAGCAAGGCATCAAGGTCGGCGGTGACGTGAAGCTCGGAAGCGGCGAGAAGGGCAGCGTCATCGCGCGTCACGAGTCGGAGCCGCTCTCCACGCTGCTCTACGCGCTCGGGAAGAACAGCGACAACTTCTACGCGGAGATGATCTTCAAGTCGATCGCCGGCGAGCGGTCGCGCCCGGCGAAGAGCCAGGACGCCGCCGACGCCATCAGCGCGTGGCTGGTCAAGAACGACCTCGGCGACGGCGGCGTGGTCGTCAAGAACGGGTCGGGCCTCTTCGACTCGAACCGCGCGACGGCGTTCAGCACGGCGAAGCTCCTCCGGTACTGCTGGCAGGACTCCTCGATGAAGAACGAGTTCGTCGCGCAGCTCGCCATCGGCGGCGTCGACGGCACGCTCCACAAGCGGTTCCGCAACACGCGCGCGAGGCGGGCGGTGCGCGCCAAGACCGGTACGCTCGACGACGCGATCGCGCTCTCGGGCTACGTGCTCGGTCCGCCGGGGAAGAGCACGATCGCGTTCTCGATCCTCTTCAACCGCGTCTCGGGGCACGCGGCGTCGGCGCGGATGGCCGCCGACAAGCTCGTCGAGCTCATCTACCAGCGGCAGTGGAGGTAGGCCGACCTCGGCCGCGCGCCGCGGTCAGAGGAGCGCGGACGACGTCCGCATGACGGTCCGGTCCGGTCCGATCCGATGGAAGTCGACGCGGCCCGCCCCGTCGTCGGCGATCTCGAGGATCGCGAAGCCCGGCTCGTCGTCGCGGGCGAGCGTCCCCGGGTTGACCGCGAACAGCGGCGGCTTGCCGTGGCCGCGCTCGAAGCGCCGGAGCATCGGTCGGTGCGTGTGCCCCGCGACCATCACGCGGACGCTCGGATCGAACAGGATCGCCAGGAGGTCGTCGTTCGTGGAGAGCGCGTAGCCCCGATCGTCCGGCAGGAGGCGCTGCATGTCGTTCGGGCCGACGCCGTGGCAGAGGAGCAGCGTGCCCCCGCCCGGGAGCGCGAGCGACGCGGTCGGCGGCAGGCCCTTGAGCTGCGCGATCGTGTCGACGGCGAGCGCGGTCATCGCGTGGGCGTGGGGGAGCCGGCGCATCTCGTCGGCGCGGATCCACCGGTCGTGGTTGCCGCGGACGACGAGCGCGCTCGCCTCCCGGAGCAGCGCGCTGGCGCGGTCGACGTCGCCGGGGCCGTCGACGAGATCGCCGGTGCACAAAACGCGCTCGACGCGAGCCTCTCGGAGCGCGTCGAGCGTGAGCTTCAGGTGGACGTCCTCCGCGTGTACGTCGCCGATCAGGCCCAGTCGCACGCGTGGATCGTACCGCGATCCTCGCCCGGGCGGGGCTCAGTAGCCGGCGGGCAGGACGAAGTCGTTCAGCGGGGTGGCGTCCCAGCAGTCGTCGGTGCTGCCGGTGTCGTCGTCCTTCTGGGTGCACTGCTGGATCGGGCCGTCGAGGTAATCCATGTAGAGGTCATGGAAGCCCGGGAGGACGAACTCGCGGTCGGGGCGGAAGCTGCCCCACGAGTTCTTCACCCGAATGAGCTCGATCTTCGCCGACGGCGACAGCGCCGCGGCGAGCGCCTCGGGCCGGGTCTCGTTCTCGCCGACCTTGAGCGTGCCGAAGCCGGGCACGTCGTTGATCTGGTAGTCCTCGACGACGACCATGTGGCCGCCCTGGCGGCCCGGCGTCGCCGGCGGCGCGGCGAACCGGCCCTGCGCGTCGAGCGCGTTGAAGTCGACGTACCAGGACATGATGACGGGCTGGCCGTCGTGCATCGCTCGCTGGACGCGCGCGAGCATCGAGCGCCGCGACGACGGCGAGTACGGGTAGCTGCTGGGCTGCCAGGCGTACCGTCCGCTGCGGTAGCTGCTCCAGGTCGACGTGCGCGTGCCGAGCGCGTCCTGGAGGTTCACGGTCACGGGCTCCTTGGTCCCTGGATCGCGGAGGCGCACCTTGATGTCGGAGGCTCGCTTGATCGACGTGAAGCGCGTGCTGACGGTGCTCTTGTCGAGGGTGCGCGTGACGCCGGCGCCGAAGACGCGGTTCAGCTGCGTGACGACGTTCGGCGCGAGCTCGAACGCCTTGTCGAGCTCCTTGCGGACCAGCGCGCGGTCGCGGCGCGCCTCCGGCGTCGAGAGCGCGCCGGACTTGATCGACGCGTTCATCTTCTCGAGCGCCGACTTCTGACGGAGCGACATCTCGTCGGCGGCCTCCGACGGGATGAAGGAGCCCTCGTTCACGACGCCGTAGCGGGTGATGATCTCGGCGGCCGTCGAGTACCAGCCGCCCGTCGAGATCTCGCTCGAGACGGCGCCGTTCGCGATCTGATCGAACCAGTGCCAGTAGGTCCAGTACGACTCGCTCATGTTCAGCTCGCGGGCGCCGGGCACCTGCATCGCGAGCGACTCCGCCCAGCTCGCCGTGGCGTACAGCCAGCAGTTGCCGATCGACTGGCGCTTCACGCGCGAGTTCTCGATGTCGACGATCGCGTCGTCGCTCGCGGCCGTCTCCTCCTCCTCGTCTCCGGCGAGCGAGCAGCCCGCGGTGAAGGTCGTGCCGACGGCCAAGAGCGCGGCGAGGAGCGAGCGGCGGGCAAGGTCGAATCGCATGGAAGGGTCTCCTTCTGGGGAGGCGTGACGGCGAACGCGCGCGCCCGGCCGCGGCCCCGGAGGGCGGCGGCGGGCGGCGGGAGTTAGGTGTCTCGCAGAGAGCGCGGCGTCGGTCGGCAGGGAGGGCCGAGACCGCCGGAGGAGGGGAACGGGGAGGAGGGTTGCGCTCGGCGGCGAGACAGGGTCGGTCTAACACACAGATGCACACATGCAACGTGAATGTGTGCGTCTCGGCCGGCCGGCCAAGGTAGATTCAAAAATGTAAGAATTGATTGAAGAAAAAGGCGAAGGTAAGGCGCCGTCCCATGGGAGGGAGAGAGGGGGGCCGGCGACGGTGAGCTTCTACGTCAGGGAAGGTGCGCTCCTTCCCTCCTTTCTTTCGGCGGTCCGCGCGGGCGCACGCCGTCACGCGTCAACGATGGTACGTTCCCGGCGATCCCATGGACCCCAAGCGAAAGCTCAAGGGCATGCTCGCCCGCATCTTCTCGGACGCCGTGGCCGAGGACGCCGAGCGCGACGAGCTCAAGGCCTACCTCGCGTCGAACGTCCTCGGTGAGGGCGAGATCAAGGAGGTCTTCGAGGACTTCGTCCAGACGACGTGGAAGATCACGATCGCCGACGGCGTGGTGTCCGATCGCGAGAAGCAGCGCCTCCGCGAGATCGTGAGCGTCCTCGCGCTCGACGCGGGCGTGCTGCCCGCCGAGTGGGCGGCGATCGTCGCCGACGCGAGCTGAAGCGCGCCGCGCGCCCGAGCGAGCCGTCGCCGGGCGAGCGGCCGTCGAGCGAGCCGTCGTCGAGCCGGAGAGCGTCGCCAGCTCTTCCGCGGCGGCGGTCTCTCGTGCCGCGGGGGAGCTCCGTTCGGTCCCTGCGGCGCCCGCGCGCGCCCTCGGTGCGCGGGCGATCTCCCGCGCGAGCTTGACGGGATCGCCGGGGTCTCTAGGACGATCCCATGAAGGCGACGAACGAGCGAGGACCCGAGGCGCGGGAAGAGCTGTCGAACGACGCGCTCGTTCGACGGGCGCTCGAGCGGCTGAGCCTCCTCGAGGACGATCCGGAGATCGCCGCGGCGCGCCCCGACGCGGACGCCATCGCGGCGATCCAGGCGTGCGCGACCACGATCGAGACGGTCGCCAAGGCGTTCGAGCTCTACGCGGACCGCGCGTGCTTCGAGGAGCGCCGCGTCGAGGACGGGGCCGCCGGCGCGCGCCTCTCCACCGAGCTCCGGAAGGTCACGTACCGCGAGGTCTGGGCCCGCGTCGAGGCGTTCGCCAGCGGCCTCGCGCACGAGGCGCTCGCGGCGCCGGGCGCGTTCGTCGGGATCTGCGGGTTCGGCAGCGTCGACTGGGTCGTCGCGGACTTCGCGGCGCTTCGCCTCGCCGCCGTGTCCGTGCCGATCCAGACGAACATGAGCCCCGGCGATCTGGAGCAGATCCTCCGCGAGGCCGAGGTGAGCTGCCTCGTCTGCAGCGTCGAGCAGCTCGACGCCGTCGACGCGGTCCTCCCGCAGTGCCCGTCCGTGACCAGCCTCGTCGTGATCGACGTGCGCGACGGAGACCGCGCGGCCGCCGCGAAGCTGGCGCGCCGCGCGCGCGCCCCCTCGGGGCCGCGCGTGCTCACGATCGGGGCGGTCGAGGCGCGCGGGATCGAGCGAGGGATCGTCCCGATGACGTCGCCGTCGGCGCGCCCCGATCCCGATCCGTTGATGTCGCTCGTGTACACGTCCGGGTCCACGGGCACGCCGAAGGGCGCCATGCTGCCGGAAAGCTTGCTGCGCGAGCTTTGGCAGACCGGCTTCTCGGTGCGGCTGCTCCGGAGGATGCCGGAGCTCCCGCAGATCACCGTGAACTACATGCCGCTCAACCACGCGGCCGGGCGCATGAGCATCACGACGGCGATCGTCCGCGGAGGCCTGACGTCGTTCGTCGCGAAGAGCGACATGTCGACGCTCTTCGAGGACATCCGGCTGGCGCGCCCGACGATGCTCATGCTCGTCCCGCGCGTGGCGGCGACGATCTTCCAGCACTATCAGGGAGAGCTCGTCCGGCGATCGCCGCGCGGCGCGGGCGAGTCCGAACGCGCGCGCGCCTCGGAGGAGATCATGTCCGAGATGCGCGGATCCTTCCTCGGCGATCGGCTCTTGATCGTGATGACCGGGACGGCGCCGACGCCGCCCGAGATCGCGGCGTTCATCAAGCGGTGCTTCGACGTCCCCGTCGTCGACGCCTACGGCACCACCGAGGCGGGCCCGCTGACGTTCGACGATCGCGTCGACGCGGACCTCGGGCTCGACTGGAAGCTGGTCGACGTCCCCGAGCTCGGTTACCGGACGACCGACGAGCCGTTCCCGCGCGGCGAGCTGCACCTCAAGTCGCGCTTCGTCGTCCCGGGCTACTACAAGAACGCGCGCGCGACGAGGCAGCTCTTCGACGACGACGGCTACCTGAACACCGGCGACATCGTCGAGCAGCGCGGACCGGACCGCCTCGTATGGATCGATCGCGCGAAGAACGTCCTCAAGCTCTCGCAGGGCGAGTTCGTCGCGACGTCGCGTCTCGAGGGGCTCTTCGCCTCGCGGAGCCCGTACATCCGGCAGATCTACGTCTACGGCAACGGGCTCCGCTCGTACCTCCTCGCCGTCGTCGTCCCCGACGTCGAGGCGGCGAGCTCCGCCCTCCGCGCCCGCGGGATCGAGCCCGACGACCAGGCGATCAAGGCGCTGATCCGGAGCGACGTCGATCGCGTCGCCCGCGAGGAGCACCTCCGCGGCCACGAGGTGCCGCGCGACTTCTTGCTCGAGCGCGAGCCGTTCTCGGTCGAGCGCGGTCTGTTGACCGACAGCAACAAGCAATCGCGGCCGCGGCTCCAGGCGCGCTACGGAGAGCGCCTCGAGGCCCTCTACGGGGCGATCGAGCGCGCTCAGGTCGAGGAGCTCTACGCGCTCCGCGGAGGCGACGGGGCGCGCGGGGAGGCCTCGGTCGCCGAGCGCGTGCGACGCGCGATGGGCGTCACGCTCGGCCTCGCCGACCTCGACCTCCGGCAGTCGGAGCAGAGCTTCATCCAGCTCGGCGGCGATTCGCTCAGCGCGGTCGGCCTCGAGGAGCTGATCCACGACGTGACCGGCGTCCGCGTCCCGGTGGGCGTGCTGCTCGATCCGACGAGCAGCGTGCGGACCGTCGTCGAGTACGTCGAGCGCGCGCTCTCCGGGGAGCTCGGTCGCGACGTGACGTTCGCCGACGTCCACGGCGCCGGCGCGAAGGCGGTGCGCGCCGAGGACCTCGTGATCGAGAAGTTCCTCGCCCCGGCCGAGATCGAGGCCGCGCGCGCCGCGGAGCCGCCGTCCGCGCTGCCGCCGCGCGCCGAGGTCGCGCTGCTCACCGGCGCGAACGGCTTCCTCGGCCGGTTCCTCGCGCTCGAGCTGCTCGAGCGGCTCGCGGGCGAGCGCACGAAGCTCTACGCGATCGTGCGCGCCTCGAGCGACTCCGCGGCGTTCGAGCGCCTCGCGAGCTCGTACCGGAGCGATCCCGCGCTCGCGCAGCGCTTCGAGGCGCTGGCGCGCGGCGGTCGCCTGGCGGTGCTCGCCGGCGACCTGATGAAGCCGCGCTTCGGCCTCGCGGAGGGCGTCTACGCGAGGCTCTCCCGCGAGGTCGATCTCGTCGTCCACAACGGCGCGCTCGTGAACCACGCGCTCGGCTACGAGGCGCTCTTCGAGCCGAACGTGCTCGGCACCGTCGCGGTCATGCGCTTCGCGCTCGCCGGTCGCGTGAAGTCGACGGCGTACGTCTCGACCGTCGGCGTGATGAGCGGGCAGAGGGGGCCGGGCAGGGTCGTCGGCGAGGACGAGGACGTGCGCGCGCTCTTCCGCGAGAAGCCGACCGAGTCGGGCTACGCCGCCGGCTACGGCGCGAGCAAGTGGGCGAGCGAGGTCCTGCTCCGCGACGCGCACGAGAAGCTGGGCCTCCCGGTCGTGGTGTTCCGCCCGAGCGAGATCATGGCGCACAGCGTGTATCGCGGCCAGGTCAACGTCCCGGACTTCTTCACGCGCCTGCTCGCGGGCATCGTCTACACCGAGCTCGCGCCGCGCTCGTTCTACGCGGACGCCGCCCCGGCGGCGAGGCACTACGACGGCCTCCCGGCGACGTCGTGGCGCGCTCCTGATCGCGGCGCCGTCGGTGAGCCGCGCGCGCCCTGCGAGGACGGCGCGGCGCGCTACGAGACGTTCAACGTCGTCAACCCGCACGACGACGACGGATCTCGCTCGACGTCATCGTGCACTGGGTGACGACGGCGGGCTACCTGGTGAGGCGCGTCGCCGACTACGACACGTGGTTTCGCATGTTCCACGATCGGCTCGCGTCGCTGCCGGAGCCGCGGCGACAGCACTCGCCGCTCGCCATCCTCGACGCATGGTCGGCGCCGCAAGGCGCGCGCTCCCGCGGCTCGACAGCACGCGTCTCCGGAGCGGCTCGCCGCGATCGACGTCGAGCTCGCGTCGTTCCCGCACGTGAGCGAAGCGCTGGATCCACAAGACGCTCGACGACATGGCCACGCTGCGCGTGATCGATCGACCGCTGCGGATGACGGGCTGGAAGGACCGGCCTGCGGCGACCTGAGCATGCCGACAACCCGACCACATTCGATCACGAAGCACAGGCGGTCGTGCTGGACGTGCTCGGAGAAGGCGACGTCGTGCCGCGGCGCCGGCCCGATCTGGGACCGAGCGCGTCACGAGGAGCGGCAACGCACCACGCCTGCCGGCTTCGCCGCCAGAGACGGCGCACGAGCATGCGCCTGTCTTCCCGATTCCTCGCCGTCTCCGGCGCTCTTCCTCGTCGCAGTGGGGATCCACCTCTGCTCGGAGCTCTCGCCGAACAAGAAGGCGTCGTCGGGTCAGCGGTCCGGCCCGGAACGACACCACCGATGGAACCCCCACGCCGGACGTTCTTGCCCTTGAGACTGACTTGGGCCCTCATCGCCGGTTCTCGCGGCACGATCCACCAGCCGCTGTTCGTCGGTCGATTCGATACGACGGATCCCGCGGGCCGAAGGCTTCTGGCCGGGCACCCGCATCCTCGCGCGCTTCGACGGCACCCGAGTGTCGGTGAATGCTTCAAGAGCAACCCATCGATGGAGGGCGCGCCGAGCTGTTGGGAGGTCACCATCGACAAGGATCCTGGCGGGCGATCGCGATGATCGCCGACGAGAAGGCGCACGACTTCGTGCCGCTCGCTCTCGCCAGGGCCGCACGAGGTCGAGATCTACAAGCGGAGCGAGACCCAGACCGGCATCACGCAGTTTCTCGGCTTCGACTTCCACGGCGGAAAATCGCTCCCGTCACCGCCACGCCAGCTGCGGAAGATCGAGGTGATGGGCGACTTTTCGCGACCGGCTTCGGCGTCGAGAACACTCGCGCCTGACACGATTGCCCCGGCCCCGACTCGGCTGGCGTCTGGCAGAACTTCCGCAAGTCGTGGGCGCCATCCTCGGCGTGACCTTCGACGCCGAGGTCCACGGGATCGTTCCACTTCCGGCCAAGGGCCTCCTCCACAACGACCGGCCGACGGATAAACGATCCGCTTCGCGACTACTTTTCACAACCGCGCGGATCCGAACCGCGGGCAGGCGGGCGGGCTCGCGACGTACAACGTCGTCAACCCGTACGACGACGACGGGATCTCGCTCGACGTCATCGTGCACTGGGTGAAGACCGCCGGGTACCCGGTGAGGCGCGTCGCCGACTACGACGCGTGGTTCCGGCTGTTCCACGATCGGCTGACCTCGCTCCCGGAGGCCCGCCGCCAGCACTCGCCGCTCGCGATCCTCGAGGCGTGGTCGGCGCCACAGGGCGCGGCGCCGATCCCGCGGCTCGGCAGCGAGCGCCTGCGCGCGCGGCTCGCGGCGCTCGACGAGAGCCTGGCCGCGTTCCCGCACGTGAGCGAGGCGCTCATTCACAAGACGCTCGACGACCTGGCGACGCTGCGCGTGATCGACCGGCCGCTGCGCATGGCCGGTTGAGCGGGCGAAGCGCCTCGAACGTCAGTCCCGCATGTGCTTGCGGATCTTGCCGAGCGCCTGCTCCTGGAGCTGGCGGATGCGTTCGCGCGACAGGTTGTACTTGTCGCCGATCTCCTTGAGCGTGAGCTCGTCTTCGTCGTCGAGGCCGAAGCGCCAGCGGATGATGCGCGACTCGATCGGCGTGAGGTGGCCGAGGAGGCGCCGCACCTCTTCGCCCCACTTCTGCGAGATGAGGCTCTCGTACGGCGAGAGCATGTTCTCGTCCTGCAGGAAGTCGATGAACTTGCGCCCGTCCTCGTCGCCGACGGGGCGATCGAGCGAGAACGGCGTCTCCGCCCAGGCGCCCTTCACCTTGTCGAGCTTCTCCTGCGGGATGCCCGTCTCCTTCTCGAGCTCGTCGAGGGTCGGGTCGCGGCCGGTCCGCGCGATGACCGCCTGCGTGGCGCGTTGCACGCGGTTGTGCGTGTCGAGCATGTGCACCGGGATGCGGACCGCGCGGCCCTTGTCCGCGAGCGCGCGGCTGATCGCGTGGCGGATCCACCACGAGGCGTAGGTCGAGAAGCGGTAGCCGCGGGAGTGGTCGAAGCGCTCCACCGCCTTCATCAGGCCGATGTTGCCCTCCTGGATCAGATCGATGAGCGGGAGGCGACCGCGGTTGTAACGGCGCGCGATCGAGACGACGAGCCGGAGGTTCGCCTTCACGAACTTGTTCTTGATGCGCTTGCTGTGGCGCGACGCCTCCGAGATCCCGGCGAGGTACTTCTTGAAGCCGGGCGTGTTGGCGAGCGTCGGCGTCTCGACCGGCGGCGTCGTCGTGGAAGCGATCGCGATGCCCTCTTCTTCGAGGTCCTCGACGGGCGCCGGATCGCCGAGCTTCCGGACGGTGTCCTCGGCGCGCGCGATCCAAAGGCGATCGGAGTCGGCGAGGCGGATCGCCCGCCCGAGGCTCTCGCTGAGCGCGCGGTACTTCTTCTCCTGCTCCTTCGTGAGCTTGTTGCGCTGCTTCTTGTACGCCTTGATGTATTTCCTGAGCTCGCCGATCTGCGGGACGTCGATCGCCTCCTCGTCCTTCGGGAGATCGGCCTCCAGCGTGTCGAGCGCGTGCTCGGCGGCGGGGAGGAAGGCGAGGATCGCGCACCAGTGCTCGACCTCGGCGCGCTCGACGTCCACCGCGGTGCCGAGCTCCTCCTCCTGTCCCATGACGGGGTGCGTCGCCATCTCGCGGAAGTAGCGCGCGAGCATCGAGTCGCCGCCGCCTTCGCCCTCGGCCTTCGCCTTCGCCGCGGGCGGGCGCGGCTCGTCGCCGTCGGCCTCCGACGTCTCCTCGAACTCGAACTCGTCCTCGAGGACGACGAGATCGCCCTCGGCGCCGGGGCTCGTCGCGGTGGTCAGATCCTCCTCCGACTCCTCGTCGGGCGGGGCAAGGGCAGGCTCGGCGAGCGCGGCGTTGCTCTTCTTGCTCATCGCGGCCTCGTTCTTGGCGGAGCTGCGAGGCTCCGTCGCTCGAGTGGGTTTGGGGGACGACGACCTTCGGGGCATGGATCGGGAGCCGGGCGCGTGGGCCTTTGACAAGTGGTCGATTCGGAGTCAGACCGAGACCAGCTCACGGAACGTCGGGGAAACGCAGGACGCCCGTGGAGGGACTCGCCATCGTAGCGAGATCCCGGCGCCAGTGTGCGCCCGAAAAATCGTGCAAGTTGCATTCTCAGGGACGCCTCCTGTTCCGGGTTATGGCTCTGCTTGCCGAGGCGCAGCGGATCTCGGGCTCCGTCGGCGGGTCGCGCCGGTGGTGCCGAGGCAGCCGCGCATGTATGTGACTCTGCGTGTCGCGCGCGTCCGCACATCCCTCGCTGTACGTCCGCACCTGGCGGGCGGTTCGGTCTCGCGGGTCGCGCGGCGTGGCCATCGTCGTCGGATCCATGATGCACGCGGCCGGCCACGCGTTCCTGGCCGCCGCCGCCGGGGTGCTGGCCCGCGCGCTCGCGCGGGGGGCCGCCCCGATGGACGCCGGATCCACGCTCGTCCTCCCAGTGTCGGGATCTCCGGACTTCGCGGTGTTGCCGCTCGCCGTCGCCGGCGTGTTCGCGGCGATCGTCAAGTTGGTTGGCGGCGCGCTGGCGTCGTGGGCCGAGGCGCGGGTGGCCGGGGACGTCGCCGCGCGCGTGCGCCTCAGCGTGCTCGACGACGTGCTGGCCCTCCACGGCTTGCGTACGCCGCGACACGACGATCATGGATCGACGGCGGAGCGCGCCGCTGGCACACGGGCCGAGCGCCTCGCCGCGTTGACGAGCCACGTGGGCGAGGTCGAGCGCGGCGTGGCGCAGGGCGTGCTCGCGGAGGTCCGCGCGGTGATGCAGCTCGTGCCCCTCGGCGCGCTGCTGGTCCTCCTCGCGCCCGAGCTCGCGGGCAGCGCCGTCCTCGCGCTCGGCGCCTTCGGCGCGCTCGCGTTCTCGCTCCGGCGCGCGTTCAAGCGCGCGCACGCGCGCGCGTCGCGTTCGGCCGCGGCGCTCGTCGAAGCGGCCGACGAGGCCGTGAGGCACGCGGAGCTCTGGGCGACCTACGGCGCGAAGCGGCGCATCCGGGCGCACGTCGCCGGCGTGGGGCGCGCGATCGCGCGGGAGGCCGCGCGGATCCGGGTCCGCGCGTCGCTCCTCTCGTCGACGAGCGAGGTCCTCGGCGCGACGGCGCTCGTCCTCGCGCTCGCGCTGGCGTCGCGAGGGGCGCTCGGCGTCGATCACGGCACGGTGGTGCCGTTCGCGATCGCGTTCTTCATGGCCTACCGGCCGCTGCGTGAGCTCGTCGACGCGCGGCTCGCGCGGGCGCGCGGCGAAGAGGCGCTCGCGGCCGCGCTCGGCGACGGCGCGGACGCGGCGCACGGAGGCGCGCCGGACGACGCGCGCGTCGCGCCGGACGAAGGCGCGGCGGCGGGCGAGCGCGTCTCCGCGGCGGCCGGCGCGGTCGCGGCGACGCCCTGGACGCTCGAGCCGCTCGCGCTGACGGACGTGCGCGCGTCCCACGGCGAGCACGCGCCGCTCTCGGTGAGCGTTCCGGCGGGCTCGATCGTGGCGCTCGTCGGACCGACGGGCATCGGGAAGACGTCGCTGCTCCGCGCGCTGCTCGGCCTCGAGCCGTTGCGGACCGGCGAGGTCCGCTACGGCGCGCGGGTCCTCGACGCCGCGCCGGAGTCGCCGGAGTCGGGGGCGCTCGCGTCGCCTCGCGGAGCGCGGCGCGGCGTCGGGCCGGGCGAGCGGCCGTTCGCGTGGGTGCCGCAGGACGCGCCGATCGTCGGCGACACGCTCGCGATCAACGTCGGGCTCGGCCGCGCGGACGACGACGCGGCGGTCCCCGACCCGAAGCCCGTCCTGGCCAAGCTCGGAAACGAGGCGCTCGGCGCCTCGCTGGGCGACGACGTGCTCGGGACCGTCCGCCCGCTCTCCGGCGGCGAGCGCCAGTGGATCGCGGTCGCGCGCGCGCTCGCGACGGGGCTCCCGGTCCTGCTCCTCGACGAGCCGACGAGCGCGCTCGACGCCGCGTCGCAGGGGCGCCTGCTCGAGGCGATCGCGCGGCTGCGCGGCGAGCGCACGGTGATCCTCGTGACCCACCGGCCCGAGCCGATGGCGATCGCGGACCTCGTCGTCCGGCTCGAGCCGCTCCGCGGCGCGCCCGGATCGCTTCGAGCTCGAGCACGAGCGCCGCGCGCGACATCGTCCCGGTCTTGAGGAGCGCGCTCTCCCTCGGCGCTTCATGGAGGTCGAGCTCCGTCAGCCGACGACGTCGAGCGCGGGGCCGGCCGTCACCGTCACGGCGTCGGCGTGGAGCAGGTCGCCGTCGAGGACGTAGGCGCCGGCGCCGTCCGGAAACCGGAGGCGCAGCTCGGTCGCGAGCGCGTCGACGCGCGGCCCGAGGAGCGGGCGCGCCGCCAGGACGAGCGGCATCTGCGGCCCCAGCGCGCGCGGGCCGAGCGGCGTTCCGACGACGTGGAAGCGATCGAGCGCCTCGCCGGCGCGCGGCGTGAGGCGCATCCCGAGGCCGACGTGGCGGACGACGCTCGCGCAGAGCAGGCTCACGCGATCGAACGGCGCCGGCGCGCCGTCCACGGAGACCTCGCACGCGTTCGGATCGAGCACCGACCGCGCGAAGCGCGAGCCGACGACGCTGCCCGCGAACACCCGCGCGACGATCCGCGCGGCCGCGACGTTGCCGCCGGCGCCGCGCGCCTCGTAGACCTCGAAGAACCGCGCGACGAGGCCCGCGCCGAAGATGAACCCGACGCGCTCTCGGCGGCCGGGCGTCGTCGCGCCGCGCGCGGCGTGAGCGTCGGCGCCGTCGCGCGCGGCGTGAGCGTCGTCGTCGCGCGCCTCGCGGACGCGGAGCGTCGGACGTCGCGTCGCGCGCGCCGTCCCGCCCGCGATCGCGTCGAGGAGGCGGGTCGCGTACCTCACCGGATCCCCGCGCATCCCCCAGTTTCGGGCGACGACGCTCACGGTGCCGCCCGGCGCCAGCGCGACCGGCGGCAGCGGACGATCGCCGAACGCCCGGACGAGCGCGCTCACGCCGGCCATGTACGAGCCGTCGCCGCCGGCGAGGACGACGGCGGGGCGGGAGCCCGGTCCTTCGCCGTCCGCCCGCGAGCGGACGGCGCGCATGGCGGCGTCGAGATCGGCGCCGCCGCGCGTCTCGAAGACCTCGACGCCCGGGCGGCGGCGGCAGAGCTCGTCGAGCAGCGGCCCGCCCGCGCGCAGACGGCGCGCGTTCCGGTTCACGACGACCCACGCCCGCGTCACTCGGCAGCCTCCTTGCTCCGCGCCGCGGAGACGAGCTAGCGTCCTGAGTCCATGGTTCGTCGGACGATCGCGAGGCCCGCCTCGCCCGTGAGGGCCTCGCGATCGTCCGACGAAGCCGGACGTCGGACTCGGGACACGGTACGTTCTCTCATTTTCCCGCGCCCGAGTCCTTGCGGACTCGGGACATTCGCTCTTACCTCATGAGGCGCTCCGGTCGCATCCTCTCACTCGGTCGGCCCGCGCTCGCCCTGGCGCTGCTCGCCGCCTGCGGGAGCCCCGCGCTCCGCGCGGCGGAGCAGGGCGACGCCGCGAAGCTCCGCGCGGAGATCGCGTCGAAGCACGAGCGCGGCAAGCTCTCGAACGACGAGGCCGCCGACCTCGCGCGCGCGGTCGCCGAGCGCGAGATCGCCACGGCGAGGGACGAGTCCGTCGCGCTCGCGCGGCTCAGGGAGACGCGCGCGTGCGCCGCCGAGCTCGACGACGCCCTCGGCGCGCGCATGAAGACGCGCGACGGCGCGGGCGCCGAGGCCGCGCTGTCGCGCCTCGAGGACGGCAAGCTCGGCGAAGGCGCCGCGCGCGCGTGGCTCGACGACGCGGACGATCGCTGGCGCGCGGTCGGCGCGCGCACGCTCCACCGCGACGAGGACCGCGCCCGCCGTCAGGCGGCGATCCTCGACCCGAGCCCCCGCGTGCGCCGCAGCGCGATCCGCGCCGCCGCGACCGCCAGGGACGTCACCGATCTCGATCTGCTCTTCGAGACCGCGCGGGTCGATCCCGAGCTCGCGCTGCGCAACGAGGCGCTCCGCTCGATGAGCGCGATCCTCCGCGGGCAGGGCGACAAGGCGCGTCCGCGAGCGGCCGATCTCGCGGTGAAGCTGCGCGATCTCTGGACCGCCGGCGACGACGCGATCAAGGAGGACGTCGCGGTCGCGTGGGGCCTCGCGCCGGTGTTCGAGAACGGCGGGCGCGAGGCGCTCCGCGTGGCGGTGTCGGGCGGCAAGGGGCCCGGCGCGATCGCCGCGGCCGGCGTGGTGACGCGCTCGGCGAGCAAGGACGCCGAGCTGACGACGTCGGCGGGCGCGCTGCTCGCGCGGACGATCGCGGACGGCTCGCGTCGCGACCGGCTCCACGCGCTCGCCGTCGCGCGCGCCGAGGGGCCGGTGCTCGACGCGATCCGCAAGGCGGCCGACGACGACGATCGCGAGGTGAGGGTCGCCGTGCTCGGGCGGCTCCTCGACTCCAAGCCCGATCGCGAGGCCGCGAAGAAGGAGCTCTTCGCGATCGCCGGCTACGGGGTCAAGGGCTTCGGCGGGAAGGCGGACGACGCGCGCGCGCTCGATCACGCGGCGCGCGCGCGTCACGTGCTCGCGACGGCGGGCGAGCTGCGCATCCAGGCGTGGATCGAGGCGGACCTCGCGTCGAGCGAGGCGCGGCGGAAGACCTCGGCGGCGGCGGCGCTCGCCGCGCTGGGCCGTCCCGCCCGCGCCGCGCCGCTCCTCGCCGATCCCGATCCGAGCGTGCGGACGCGCGCCGCGTGCACGATGCTGACGGCGTCGCGGCGTTGACGCAGCGAGTCGACGCGCGTCGCGCGTTGACATCCGCGGCCGGCGGCCTGTACGACTCGGCGCGATGCGTACGAACGTCCTCGGTCTCGCTCTCGCGGCCACGCTCGCACTCGGCTCGACGGGGTGCGTCAAGAAGATGCTCCTCAACGGGCAGATCAAGTCGACCCGGATCGGAGCGGGGGCCGCCGACACCATCGGCGACTACGAGGTCGCGCGCGGCGCCGCCGCCGGCGGCGTCATGCAGTTCGAGGGGATGCACCGCCTCGCGCCGGACAACGAGGACGCCCTCTTCATGCTCGTCCGAGGCTGGACCGGGTGGGGGTACGCCTTCGCGCAGGACGACTACGAGGTCGCGACGCTCGCCGGCGACGAGGACGCCGCCGAGTACCACAAGCAGCGCGCGAAGCTCGCGTTCGACCGGGCGATCTCCTACGGCCTCGAGCTCTTGGCGAAGGAAGACGAGGGGTTTTCGAACGCGAAGAAGAACGCCGACACGCTCAAGGCGTGGCTCGGCGAGCATTTCGACGACAAGGAGGACGCCGAGACGCTCTTCTGGCTCGGCTCGGCGTGGCTCGCGCGCGTCAACCTCCTCAAGGACGAGCCCGAGTACGTCGCGGAGCTCTTCGTGGGCGTCGCGCTCCTCGAGCGGAGCCGCGAGCTCCACCCCGAGCTGATGGCCTGGGGCGCCACGTCGACCCTCGCGGCGTACCACGCGCGGACGGCGATGGCCGAGCTCGACGAGGCGAAGAAGCTCCTCGACCTCGCCCTCGAGAAGACGCAGCGAAAATCGCTCGGCGTCCTCGTCAACTACGCGAAGTACGCGTGCGTGAAGTCGGATCAGGCCCTCTACGAGAAGGTGCTGAACGAGGTCCTCTCGGCCGAGGACCCGGATCCGAGCTTGCGCCTCCAGAACACGATCGCGAAGCGTCGCGCCAAGCGCGCGCTCCACAAGTCGGCGATGGAGGACTGCGGCTTCGAGGTCGCGGAGCCGGCCAAGCCCGCCGCGGGGGCCGCCGAGTCGGCGTCCGGTGACGCGGCGCCCGCGCCTGCCCCCGCCGCAGCGCCCGCCGCCGCCGTACCCGCCGCCGCGAAATGAGACGCGGCTAAGCGTACATTGCGCTTGCGGGTTTTCCGTCCAAGCGTAGGGTCGATCGCAGCGGCCCAGGTCGCTCCTTGAGCGTCTGTTTGAGGAAGAGGAAGGAGACGTCTTCCATGCTTCGAAGAATTGTCGTCGTCGCCCTCATGGCCTTCGCCATGTTCGGCTTCTCCCGCACCGCGCGCGCGGACGCGAAGGAGATCAAGCTGGGAACCCTCGCGCCGAAGGACTCTGCCTGGGGCAAGGTCTTCGGCGCCTGGAGCAAAGCGGTCAGCGAGGAGAGCGGCGGCGCCGTCAAGCTCACGTGGTTTTACAACGGGAGCAAAGGCGACGAGATCGCCATGGTCGGCAAGATGCGCAGCAAGGAGCTCGACGGCGCGGCGATCACCGCGACGGGCCTCTCGCAGATCTGGCCTCACGTCGGCGCGCTCCAGATGCCCGGCCTCTTCCCCAACTGGGCCAAGCTCGACGCGGTGCGTGAGAAGGTCTCGCCCAAGTTCGACAAGGAGTTCGCGCAGCAGGGCTTCGTCATCCTCGGCAAGGGGGACGTCGGCATGGCGCACCTCATGTCGCGCGGCGTGGCGATCCGCACGCCCGACGACTTGAAGAAGGCGCACCCGTTCTACATCGCCGGCGATCCCATCGGTCAGAAGTTCCTCGAGACCGTCGGCGTCCCTTCGCCGAAGGCGCTCACGGTCCCGGCGATCCTCCCGGCGGTCTCCTCGCGCAGCGAGGGGGCGATCGACGTCATCAACTCGCCGTCGATCGCGGCCGAGCAGCTCGGCTGGGCGCCGCACATGACGCACATCAACGACCTCCCGAGCGGCATCGGGATCGGCGCGCTCGTCATGTACAAGGAGACCTACGACGGGCTGCCGGCCGACGCGAAGGCGGTCCTCGAGCGCACCGGCAAGAACACGGGTCGCTTGCTGACCGACCGCATCCGCGCGATCGACACGCAGGCGTTCAACCGGCTGAAGGGCAGCAAGACCGTCGTCGACCTCAACGACACGGAGAAGGCCGCCTGGGCCGCCGTCTTCGGCAAGGTCCGCAACGCGCTGAAGGCCGAGGGCAAGATCCGCGCGGACGTCTTCGACGAGGTCATCGCGGCCGCGAAGTGACGCGTCGCGCGCGATGACGCCTCGCGGTGCGCGAGGCGCGGGCGTCGGCCCCGGGGCTCCGGCTCCGGGGCCTTCGCGCTTTGTGTCGAGCCGAGCCGTGCGCTCGCGCGGAGGGCGCTCCCCGCCGCGCGAAAGCCGCTCGTTTGTGCGTGTCTCGTGGCGAGCTCGTGTACCCTCGCGATGCGATGGCAGACGAGGAGAAGCCGGACAGCGCGGAGGAGTCGGCGGACGACGCGAAGAGCGGCGACGCGCCGGCGGACGACGCCGCGAAGGACGCGGGCGCCGCGAAGGACGCGGACGCGAAGGACGCCGACGCGAAGGACGCCGACGCGAAGGACGCGGACGCGAAGGACGCCGACGCGGACGCCGCGAAGGACGCGAACGCGAAGGACGCCGCGAAGGACGCCGACGCGGACGCCGCGAAGGACGCCGCGAAAGACGCAGACGCGGACGCCGCGAAAGACGCAGACGCGAAGGGCGGCGACACGGACGCGAAGGACAAGGGGGACACGAAGCCGTCGTCGCCGTGGCCGAGCGCGCGCAAGGGCGAGACGCCCGCGCCGGCGGCCGCGGCGCCCGCGCCGAAGCCCGAGGACTCGGGCAAGGCTGCCTGGGGGGCGCCGCTCGCCAAGCTCGATCGCGCCTGGACGACGCTCGAGTCGCGCCTCGCCGCCGGCGTGCTCGTCGCCGAGGTGCTCACGCTCGTCTTCTGGATCGGCATCCGCGCCCTCTCGGCCACCGGGCGAGCCGGGCCCGGGATGATCTTCCGCGCGCTCTTGACGGCGCTCGTCCTCGGCGTCGTCGCGCACCGCCTCTCGCGGAAGCACGCGCGCCGCGAGATCATCACCACCGCCGCGGTGCTCTCCGGGCTCGTGCTCGGCACCCAGTGGGGCGAGGCGGGGACGGCGTACTTCTCGAACCTCTTCGCCTGGCTCCAGAACGCCTCGATCCTCGTCTTCTTCGGCGGCGTGAGCGAGCTCGCGAAGCGCTTCACGCTGTGGCTCGCGCTGCTCGGCGCGTCGCTGGCGACGGCGCAGGGCAAGCACATCAACGTCGACGTCGTGATGCGCTTCCTCTCGCCGCGCGCGCGCGTGCCCGTCGCCGTCCTCGGCTGGCTCGCGGCGGCCGTCGTCTCGATCTCCGCCTCGTGGGGCTTCTTCGACTACGTCGCGGTCGAGGAGATGCGCTCGCCGCCGACGGTGGTCTGCCCCGGGGAGGAGGCGGCCGAGACCCCGAAGCGCTGCCCGGCGCCGCCGATGTCGAAGGTCGACCGCGTCGCGTCGTCGGCGGGGCGGAACTTCTTCCTCGCCACCCGTCAGCTCTCGCTCGACCTCAAGTCGCTCCCCAAGGTCGTCACCGGCACGCCCTACAACCAGTGGCTGACGCCGCGCGAGTGGAACGAGTGGCTCCGCGCCGGCGGCTGGGAGCGCCGCTTCGCGGCCGAGGACGTCAAGGGCTTCGAGCTCCCCGAGGACGGCTCGGTCGAGTTCCGCAACCCGTCGGTCACCGCCATCCCCGGCGGCACCGAGGCGATCCCGAAGCTGCTCGTGCCGCTCATGAACCTCGTGTTCTCGTTCGGCCTGCTCGTCATCGGCCTCCGCTTCATCCTGCGATCGCTCCTCGCCGTCTCCGGCTGGGTGAAGGTCGACCCGGCGGCGGCGCACGGCGACGACGAGCTCGCGCACGCCCACGACCACTCGCCGGAGGCCGACCGGGCCGAGGCCAAGATCCAGGAGACGCACTCGTGAGCGCGCAGGTGAAGGACCAGGACGTCGTCAGCCCGAAGGCCGCGCGGACGGCGTTCGGCGCCATCGGCGGCGTGGTGGCGCTCCTCGGCGCGTTCGGCGGAGCGCTCACGGCGATCGTCGGCGCGCTGGCGCTCCTCGGCGCGCCGCTCTTCGCCATCATGGGCGGGGCGGCGGAGCTCGCGTGGCTCACCCACCCGAACGCGGACCAGCAGGTCCTCCGGCGCCTCGCCTCGGACGTCTTCGGCCCGTACTTCGCCGGCTCGCCGATCATCACGACGATCCCGCTCTTCACCTTCGTCGGCTACCTGATGGCCGAGTCGAAGACGCCGGAGCGCCTCGTCCGCGCGGCGACCGCGTGGCTCGGCTGGATGCCGGGCGGCCTCGCGATCGTGTGCGTCATCGCGAGCGCGATCTTCACGCTCTTCACCGGCGGCAGCGGCGTCACGATCATCGCCGTCGGCGGCCTCCTCCTGCCGGCGCTCCGCAAGAGCGGCTACTCGGAGAAGTTCTCGCTCGGGCTCGTCACGACGGGCGGCTCGCTCGGCCTGCTCTTGCCGTGGGCGCTGCCGCTGCTCGTCTACGCGATGATCACGGGCCTCGACTTCCAGCTCGTGAACAAGGCGGTGCTCCTGCCGGGCGTCTTCGTGCTCGCGCTGCTCTCCGCCTACTGCGTCTACGTCGGCGTCAAGGAGAAGATCCCGCGCCAGGCGTTCGACGTCAAAGAGGCGCTCGCCGCGACCTGGGCCTTCAAGTGGGAGATGGGCGTCTTCGTGCTCCTCATCGTGAGCATCAAGACGCAGCTCGCGGGCATCGACGAGGCCGCGGGGCTCATCGCCGCGTACACGCTCGGCATCGAGGTGTGGATCTACAAGGACCTCACGTTCAAGCGTGACCTCGTGCGCATCGCGCGCGGATCGATGGCGCTCGCCGGCGCGGTCATCCTGATCCTCGCGATGGCGAACGCCCTCGTCAGCTACGTCGGCGACGAGCACCTCCCGAACAAGGTGCTCGACGCGATGCTGAACCTCGGCTTCGACAAGACGTGGCAGTTCCTCATCGTGATGAACGTCTTCTTGCTCGTCCTCGGGATGATCATGGACGGCTTCAGCGCGATCCTCGTCGCTGTGCCGCTCGTGCTCCCGTTCGCGTCGTACTTCGGGCTCGGCCCGTTCCACGTCGCGATCATGTTCGTGCTGAACCTCGAGCTCGCGTTCTCGTGCCCGCCGCTCGGGCTGAACCTGTTCATCTCGAGCTTCCGCTTCAACCGGCCCGTCATCAGCCTGTACCGCGTGGCCATGCCGTTCGTCGGCCTGCTCGCGCTCGCGCTGCTCGTCGTCACGTACGTGCCGCGGATCTCGAACCAGCTCGTCCTCGAGGACATCGAGAAGTGGCGCGCTCAGGCGGAGAAGGAGAACCGCGTCCCGAGCGAGGCGTGGTTCCTCGAGTGCGTGCAGCTCGACCGCAACAACCCGAAGCCCTGCTCCGACGCCGACAAGGCGAAGTACCCCAACGGGCAGATGCCGGAGGTCGCGGCGCCCGATCAGGACCCCGGCCAGCCGTCGACCGAGCCGGCGAACGAGGACGAGGACGATCTCGACGCGATCATCCGCGGCGCCGGCGCGCCCGAGGCGGGCGCCGCGCCGTCCGGCGCCGAGTCGGAGGACGACCTCCTGAGCGCGATCAAGGGGGTGGGCGACGCGCCCGACGCCGGCGAGGCCGACGCCGAGTCCGTCAAGCCGGCCCCGAAGATGGGCCAGGAGACGGAAGACGACTTGATGGACATGATCAAGGGCAACTGAAGCGCGGCGTCGCGGCCGTCGGGCTCGCCGCGTCGCGCGCGGTCGTCCCACCTCGCGCCCGGCGCGGCGGGCGGCGGCGGCCCTGCCAAACCGGTCCTGTCGATCGCGCCTGCCGCCCCCGTCGCTGTCGGGGGATCCAGACGCCGGCGGGGGAGCACGTCTCGCACCGGCGCACGTCTCGCACCAGATGACACCGTTCTGCGCTCCGCGCGTCGATGAGGCGTCCTCGTCCGACGCGTGCACGATACACTTCGAACGGTCCCCCTCTCCTCTCCCCCACGGAGGCGCTCGTGGCGCATCGCACTGGCATCGCACTCTGGTTCTCCCTCGCCGCGGCGCTCGGCGTCGCCTGCGGAAGCAGCGACGAGAGCAACTTCAACGACGGCAGCAGCGGCGGCTCGAGCGGCTCGAGCGGCTCGAGCGGCGGCTTCGGAGAGGGCGACGACGACGGGAACGGCGGCGGCGACGACCTCGCCGACGGCGGCGCGTGCGCCGCAGAGGAGGTCGCCGCGACGCGCAAGCCGGTGAAGCTTCTCCTCGCGCTCGATCAGTCCGGCAGCATGGGCGGCAACGCCAACAACAACCGCTGGGTGCCGGTCACCA
Organism: Labilithrix sp.; assembly: GCA_019637105.1. Lineage (GTDB taxonomy): Bacteria > Myxococcota_A > Polyangia > Polyangiales > Polyangiaceae > Labilithrix. Next base: position 13,234 of record JAHBWF010000045.1, on the reverse strand, counting down.
CCGCGCTCAAGGCGTTCCTCGCGCAGCCCGACACCGTCGGCATCGAGGCGTCGATGCGCCTCTTCCCGGTGAACGCCAACGAGAACACCCGGTGCAACGCCGCGAGCTACGCGACGCCGGACGTTTCGATGACGGCCTTGCCGGACAGCACGGCGTTCTCGAGCAAGCTGGTCGCGAACCCGAACTTCTCGGGTACGCCCACGCGGGCCGTGATCAAGGCCACGGTCGCCGACGCGAAGGCCGTCCAGGCGGCCAACCCGCAGGCGAAGGTCGCCATCGTGCTCATCTCGGACGGCGATCCGGCGGGCTGCGACAGCGCGGACCGCAACATCAACAACATCATCGGCGAGGTCTCGCCGACCAAGGACACGATCCCTACGTACGTCATCGGCGTCGGCAACATCAACAACCTGAACCTCATCGCGCAGGGCGGTGGGCCCCGCGACGCGTTCGTGGTGGCGACGAACGATCCGGCCGCGACGCAGGCGCAGTTCCTCGCCGCGATCAACGAGATCCGCGGTCAGGCGATCGCGTGCGAGATCGACATCCCCCCGCCGCCCGCCGGCGAAGAGCTCGACGCCGACAAGGTGAACGTCAACTACACCCCGACGGGCAAGGCGACCCAGCAGCTCACCTACGACGAGACCTGCGCGGCCGGCGGCTGGCGCTACGACAACAAGGCCGACCCGAAGCAGGTCGTGCTCTGCCCGGAGACCTGCACGATCGCCAAGGCCGATCCCTCCGCCAAGGTCGCGCTCGCCTTCGGCTGCGCCCGCCGCGGCGGCCCGAAGTGATCGCGCTCGGCGCGCGCGGCGTCGGCCTGCCGTGATCGCGCGCGACGTGCGCAGCGTCGGCCTGCCGTGATCGCGCTCGGCGCGCGCGGCGTCGGCCTGCCGTGATCGCGCTCGGCGTGTGCGGCGCGTCCGTTTGATGGGATCCGCGCGCGGCGCCGGCGTCTGGCTTCGCGTGGCGGACCGAGGTCCCCGTCCGTCTCCCGTCCGCCGATCCCGCGAACGGCTCGGTCACGTCGGCCCGGGGGCGTTGCGCATCTTGCGCGATCGTTTCGGCCCTCGTCGCGTCGGCGGTCTCGCGCGGCCCCGGCTCGGCGACCACCTCCGCGCGCCCGCGCCTCGCCGCGTCGGTCGCGCGAGGATCTGCGCAAGGGCCCGGCGACGTGGAAATTTCGGGCCCGCGCGGCGTCTCGCGCGCGCTCGTGGAGACGAACGCCTACATGCCGTTGCGCAGATCGTCGCGCGCCCCGGCGGCGACGTCCTCTGGCACCGCGGTTGCCGAAGAGCTCGGCATGCGCACGTCGATCCTCGCCGCCTCGGCCCTTCTCGCTCTCGGGCTCGCCTCCGTCGCGTGCCGCGTCGAGGAGCGGAGCGGGCCGGATCCGTTCGACGTCGCCGACGAGGAGGCCGAGCTGGCCGCGCTCGACATCGGCGCCGACGAGCCGATCGCGGACGAAGACGAGCTCGGGATCCCCGACGAGGGGGCCGAGGACGCGCCGCTCGACGAGTACGGCGAGCCGATCCTCGACGCGTCCGGCGAGGTCCTCGACAACCCCATCCCCGCCGACGACGGCGAGGACGGCGACGACGGCGACGAGTACGGCGACGACGGCGATGACGGCGACGAGGCCGCCGAGGACGGGGGCGACGAGGACGGCTCGGACCTCGGGACGCGCTCTCTCCGCCCGGCGATCGCGCCCGGGACGATCCCGAAGGGCGAGAAGCGGATCCGCATCGGCGCGAAGACCTGGCGCTGCCGCCAGAAGACGAAGCGGAGCTGCGTCTGCAAGGGCTCGCCGCTGAACTGCCAGCTCCCGAGCGAGCAGCCGGGGCGCAACCGCTACATCCCGCCGGGGCAGGTCGGACCGATCGAACGGCGCGGCGGAGACAAGATGGCGTCGATCGACGCCATCGGCCGCTGGGAGATCGCGAACGACACGCCGATCTACGACGGCACCGGGCACCGGCGCGGCCAGCCGGTCCGCGGCGCCTGCTACGAGTGGGCGGGCGCGAGCGGCGCGAAGACGAAGAAGATCGACGGCAAGACCTGCGTGAAGATCAACTTCGGCCAGAGGAAGACGATGAAGGTCGACGGCGAGAGCGCGAAGCGCGCGTACGTCTACGCGTTCTCGGTGTCGATCGCCGGCAAGCTTCCGGCGTCCAGCTGGATCCCGCTCTCCAAGGTGGTGCGGCGGAGCGAGCTCTCCAAGATGCCGACCGTCAAGACACCGAGCCGCTCGAACCTGTCGAGCACGAGCTACGTCGTCAAGTCGGCGAAGGACTGGGGGCAGTCGCAGGCGAGCTTCTCCTCGGCGAAGCTGCCCTCGTGGGCGCAGGCGAAGGTGGCGAGGGGCAACGACTCGAGCAAGCGAGCGCTCGACTACCTCCTCCGCGACGGCAACGTGATCAACCTCGCGTTCCACACGCCGGGCGTCGGCGGCGCCGCGGCCGACACGCTCTTCGTCGCCGACGACGCGCTGGCCTTCAAGCGCGCCCGATCCACCGCCGACGTCCCGACGCTCGTCCGTGTCCCCGTGTTCCACCGCACGAAAAAATCGATGATCTTCGCGTACGGCTCGATCGGCGGGCGCTTCGGCTGGCTCCCGCTGGCGGCCTTCAAGAAGGGGACCGTGCGCGGCAGCGTCCGCTCGAAGGACTCGTGCCTCGGCAGGCCGGACGGCCTCCATTGCAGCGAGCTCGCGCCGTGGAGCGGCTACTTCTGCGAGGGCGGCACGGTGGCGGGCGGCCTCCAGTGCGGCGCGCTCACCCAGCGCTGCCAGGGCCTGGCGCCCAACGGGCAGAGCCTCGTCTGCGTCGAGTGAGGGCGGGCGTCGACGGCGGGCGCGCCCGCGTCCGCCCGGGAAAGGCCGAGCAGGCGAAGGCAGAGCGGCGACGGCAGCGCGAGGGCGCCGGAGCGGGACGGGAACATTTGGGCTCTGGTCCTGTCCTCCTCGCGCTACATGGTGAACGTGAGCGTCGTCCTCCCCGCCCAGGCCCGCCGAACCGCGGCCGTTCCGGACCCGCCCTTCGCCGACAGCGAGCCGGTGTTCGTCCCCGACCTGCTCCACCCGACGCCGCTCTGCCGTATCGACGCGGAGAGCACGAGGCTCGCGATCGCCCTCGCGTTCGCGAGCGGGGTGTCGGGCGGCGTCCTCGCCGAGGCGCTGGAGAACGCGCGCGTCGCGCCGTCCACCTGGGAGCCGGCGTCGTTCGCGGCCGACCTCTTCCTCCCGCAGTTCGTCGCCCTGTGCATGAAGATCCGGATCGACGGGCAGGACCTCGCGATCTCCACGAAGCACCTCGTGAAGGTCCTGGCCTATCCGCCTTCCGACCCGGCGGTCGTCGGGCATCGCCGCGCGATCCTCCGCGAGCTCGCCGCGTCGCCGTCGCTGCGGAAGGACCTCGAGCACCTCTACACCCGTCTCTGCCTGTTCCGTTCGCTGCTCGAGGGCGCCACCGGCACCGGCAAGTGGGACGTGAACCGGCGCCAGCTCGACGTCCTCCAGCTCGTGAAGGAGATCATCGACTGCGCGGCGGAGCGGTTCGCCGGCGCGGCGTCGGGGCTCTCGCGCCTGGCGGCGTTCGGGCGTCGCGTGCGCGAGGGGGAGGCCTACCGCTCGCTCGCCGACCTCCTGAAGTACGACGAGCGGCTCGCGACCCTCAACCTGAAGGTGCGCGTGGGCGCGGACGGGCGCATCCGCGGCTTCGAGATCCTCTCGGTCCAGGAGGACGAAGAGAACCCGTTCGTCAGCTCGCCGTGGCGCCGGTGGCTCGCGAAGATCGAGCTCTTCGCCCGCGGCTACAAGTTCGGCGACGGCGAGGTGATGGCGCGGCTGATCGACGCCGTCTTCGACGGCGTCCAGGACGAGATCGTCCCGCTGGTGCAGCTCCTCGGCGACGTCGAGCTGTACCTCGGCGCGCTCGGCTTCCACGACGCGGCGCGGGACGCCGGGCTCGCCGTGTGCCTGCCCGACCTCGGCGACGCCGCCGAGCCGCGGAGGCTCCGCGGGCTGTTCAACCCGCTGCTCCTCGCGCACGGCGTGAAGCCCGTGCCCTGCGACGTCGACACCGATCGCCACGACGCCACGGTGCTCGTGACCGGCCCGAACTCCGGCGGCAAGACGCGACTCTTGCAGTCGCTCGGGCTCACGCAGCTGCTCGCGCAGTCGGGGCTGTTCGTGCCGGCGCGCTCCGGCACGCTCGCGCTCTCGACGGGGCTCGTGGTGTCGCTCATCGAGGAGACGAAGGCCGACCAGACCGAGGGACGCCTCGGGACGGAGCTCGTCCGCATCCGCGATCTGTTTGAGCGCTTGCCGCCGGGCGCGATGGTCATCCTCGACGAGCTCTGCTCCGGGACGAACCCCTCCGAGGGCGAGGAGATCTTCGAGCTCGTCGTCGCGATGCTGGCGAAGCTCGGACCGCAGGCGTTCATCACGACGCACTTCCTCGCGTTCGCTGCGCGGCTCGAGCGGCAGCGGGCCATCGAGGGGCTCCGTTTCCTCCAGGTCGAGCTCGGTCCCGGCGATCGCCCGACGTACCAGTTCGTCCCGGGCGTCGCGCAGACGTCGCTCGCGAGCCACGCGGCGGCGCGGCTCGGCGTGACGCGCGAGCAGCTGCTCTCGCTCATCGATCGCAACACCCGGCGCGCCGGGCAGGGCCGACACGACTGAGGGCCATGCCGACCTTCCTCACGACGTCCAGGATGGATCCGGCGCTCGCCGCGCGCGTCGAGGCGAGCGTCCGCGGTCGGCGCGGCGCGGCCCGCGCGCGCCCGCGATCGAGCGGCCGCGCGCGTCGCGTGGTGTCGATCCTCCGCGTCGTCGTCGTCCTCACCGTCGCGGCCGGGATCTACAACATCGTGGTCGGCCGCCGCGAGCGCGCCCGGGCGCTCGAGGAGGCGCGCGCGGCGCTGCTCGAGGAGGCGAGCGCCGCGTCGTCGTCGTTCTCGCCGGAGGATCGCGAGGCGCTGGCGCGGATCGAGTCGCTGCTCGTCCGCCTCTCCCGGGAGCGAGGCGGTGACTTCGTCGCGGACGAGCTGAAGAAGCCGGGCGCCCTCGCGGCGACGCTCGAGCGCCCGCTCGTCTACGTCCGCGGGGCGAGCGCCGCGCTGTCGGAGACCGCGCAGATCGGCGGAGCCGCGGCGGCGTCCACGAAGGACGCGCTGCTCCTCTGCCTCCTCGAGCCCCCGGCTTCGCGGAGCGAGAAGGCCGTCCTCGACGAGGTGCGCGTCGCGTACACCGGAGGAGCGAACCTCGAGGGCCGCACCCGGAACGCGCGCCGGCTCGACGACCTCGTCGTCGGCTTGCCCTTCGCGCTGCCGCCGTGGTCGGAGAAGGTGAGGTCCGCGGCCGACGGCGAGGCGATCGCGCGGCTCCGCGCCGAGCTGGCGCGCGCGCCGCTCGCGCGGGCCAGGGAGGCGGCGCGCGCCGAGCTCTTGCTCGTCGCGTTCGACGAGCCGGGCGACGGGGGCGGGCCGACCGAGCTCGACGGCGAGCGAGCGCATCCGGTGCGCGTGGTGCTCGTCGAGCTCGCGTCGTCGCGCGAGCTCCTCCGCCTCCGGCGCGTGGTCGACCCGGGCTGGATCACGCCGGCGCGCCGGCCGACCTACGCGAGCGGCCTCGACGCGTGCGCGCTCGCGTTCGACCTGCACGAAGAGGTGCAGAAGCGGGCGCCGACGGAGCCTCCGGCGCCGCGGCGTTCGCCTTGAGGAGGCGGGGGAACCCCGACCCGCTCGAGACGCAACGCGTCACGAACGCCGAATTCACGAGAAAACCGGCCGGTCGGACCGTTATCAGAAGCAAACGACATTGCTGAGCCTTCCTGGCCAGGTAGGCAATTTCTAACTCAGCCATCGATTGTTCTGGTGCGGAGAACGGTCGCGATTTATAACGCGACGCGCTGTTCGCGTGCTCGTGGATGCGCGGCCGTCTCGTCCCTCGAGACGCCGCGCAGGGGAGACGTATGCGCGGCTCAATGCAGGTCTCGGCCGGCAGGGGTGTCCCCTCGCCCGGTGCGTGCGCCTGTCCGCAGGGATCAACGGAAGAAACGCGCATGATGTTCGTCGGCATTATTGGTTTCGTGGTGGTCACGCTTCTCGTCACCGCGCTCGTCCTCAAGGGAAACGGCGACTCGATCAACAACTACCTCTGAGCGCTCCGTCCGCCTGACGAAGCGCGCGCACCTGCGTTGCGTGCGCCTTCGGAGCGATCTTTCGTTTCCGAGCTCGAAGCTCGCGGAGCGCCTGGTACATCGCGTGCCTGGCGCCGTCGCGGCGTGGCTCGATCGCGCGGCGACGCGCCTCGCGCGTCCGCGCGTCGCCCGGGCGCGTGAATCCCGCCGGGGCGCACGTGAAGGCCGAACGCGCCGCGATGTCCTCGGTCGCCCGCTCCGCGAGGCGCGCGCTCCGATCGTCAGAGGACGATCTTCTTCCAGGCGCCGCCGCGGAACTTCAGCGTCATCACGATCGCCGCGCCGATCGAGTAGCAGACCGCCGCCGCCCACATCCCGTTCAGGCCGACGCCCGACCGGATGCCGAGGAGCCACGCGAGCGGGACGAGCACGAGGAAGACGAGGCAGAACTGGGCGGCGGCGACGAACTTCGTGTTGCCGGCGCCGAAGAGCGCCTCGCTCAGGATCATGGCGACGGCGATGATCGGCGTCACCACGCCCATCATGCGCATCGGCGTGATCGCGGCGGCGCGCACGGCGTCCGAGTGGGAGATGAAGTGCACGATCTGCGGCGTGAAGAGGACGCCCTCCAGGAGGCCGATCACGCCGAAGAGCACGAGCCCGAGCCGTACGCTCGCCCAGCCGAACCGATCCGCGTCCTCGGGGCGCTTCGCGGCGAGCGACTGCGCCACGAGCGTCGCGGTGGCCGTCCCGAAGGCGATGCAGGCCGTGAAGGTGAGCTTGAGGATCGCGACGATGTCGGTCGTCGCGGCGCCGTTCACGGCCTCCCGCACGCCCGTCGGCGAGGCCGCGGCCTCGGCGGCGTCGAGCTTGCCGGCGACCTGCGCGAACAGGCCGAAGCCGACCATCATGACCGCGGTGGCGAGCGCGGCGGGGATCGACAGCTTCAGGATGTCCCACGTGAGCGACCGGGAGAGGTTCGACCAGCGCAAGAACGAGAAGCGCGAGCGCTCCCGCACCGCGTAATACAGCATGATCCCGAGCCCGATCCACGTGGCGACGAACGCCGCGAAGCCCGCGCCCGGAGCCCCCATCCGCGGGGCGCCGAGCTTGCCGAAGATGAAGATCCAGCAGAAGAGGATGTTGAAGACGTTCATCACGACGGCCGAGACGAGGTGCACCCACGTCTTGCCGATGCCGTCGAAGAAGGCCTTGAGCGCCATCGTGCCGGCCATCGACACGATGCCGAGGAGGCGCCACTTCGAGTACTCGAACGCGATGGCGTGGGCCTCCGGGACCTTCAGGATGACCCCGAGGAGGTCGTGGATCGTGAGCGCGCCGATGATCGCGAAGAGGATCCCGGCGACGAGGCAGAAGAACGCCGCGTTGGCGAGGACCGCGCCGGCGGAGTCGTATTTCCGCTCGGCGTAGCGCCGCGCGGTCAACGCCTGGGTGCCGACGCTGATCGCCGAGAGCGAGCCGCCGAACAGCCAGACGATGAGGAGCGACGGCAGGAGCGCGGCCTGCGCGTTCGAGTCCTCCGGGTGAGGGAGCTTCGAGAAGAAGAAGACGTCGATCTCGTTGACGACGCTCTGCGAGAGCATCGCGACGACCGTGGGCGCCGCGAGCCGCAGGATCGTTCGGTACGGGGGCCCGGAGATGAGCTCGAGATCGACGTCTGCTGTCGCGGTCGCCATTCAGTGCGGTTCGGCGTTCGCCGAATCCTCGAAGTCCTCGGCGTACGCCGACCAGCGTCGCTGGGCGGTGTCGGCTCTGGTTCGTCGCGCCCGGAAGGGGGCAGCTCCTCTCCGTAAGCGAGCGGGGGCCGAATGGCAAGGCCACCCCGCGTGAAACGCGTGTGAACACGGGACGGTGACGCGTTTCGCATCGCCGCGCGGCGTGACGGCGGAGGTCGTCCCGGCGCGGCCCCGCCGGATTGTGGATCTTTCGCGCACCTTTGGCTTTAACCGAGCCATGAGCGTAGGCGCACGGTCCAACCTCGTCGTGGTGCTGCTCTGCCTTTCGAGCGCCGGCTGCTTCGTGACGCAGAAGGATCACGAGGCGGTGGCCGCGCGCGCCGAGCAGGCGGAGAAGGAGGCGGCCGCCGCGCGCGCCGACGTCACGACCCTCCGCGCCGACCTCGAGGCCACGCGGCAGCGGCTCGACAACGCCCTCCGCGCCAACGCCGACTCGTCGACCGAGACGATGTCGACGAAGCAGCGCCTGAACGACCTCGCCGGACGCGTCGACGAGGCGAACCACGGCGTCGAGGAGCTCCGGCGCGACGTCGCGGCGTCGCGCACCGAGATCTACGCGCGGATCGACGACCTCAAGCGCGCCCAGCAAGCCACGCCCGTCCCCGCGCCGCCGCCCGTGGCCGTGCCGCAGGACAAGGCGACGCACTTCAAGCAGCTCGAGGAGGCGCACGCCAAGAAGGACTGGGGGACCGTCCGCGCGCTCGCGCCCGAGTACGTCAACCGCTACCCGACCGACGACAAAGCCGACGAGGCGCTGTTCTACGCGGGCGACGCCGACCTCACCGACGGCCGTCCGAGCTCCGCGCTCGGCAACTTCAACCGGCTGCTCAAGCTCTTCCCGCGATCGAACGTGCTCGATCGCACGCTCTACGGGATGGGCGAGGCCTACATGACCATGCACGACTGCGCGAACGCGAAGCTCGCGTACGAGGCGTGCGAGCGCCGCTTCTCGAAGGAGAAGGTCGGCGCGGACTCGCGGGCGAAGCTCCAGGTGATCGCGAAGAACGCGCCCGGCACCTGCGCTCCGCAGTGACCGCCGGCGCGCGGCGTCCGCTCCTCACTTCGCCGCGGGCGTCGGGCCGGGACACGGAGGAACTTCGCGGTCCGGCCCGCCAGGCCCCAGCACGGCGGTCCGGGCGCCTCGCTCGTCGAAGCAGTCCCGCTCGTCGTCCGGGCAGGCCCGGCTCGACTCGGGCGGAGGGGCCGCGGCGTCGCTCGCCTCGGGGCAGGGCGCGAACTCGCAGCTCGGACCGGCGCGCGAGACGGCGGAGCCGTCGGGGCAGAGCTTCGCCTCTTGCGTGCACGCCTTCGGCTCGACGACGCGAGGAGCTGCCGGGGGCGGCGCGCCGGTCGGCCCGCAGGCGACGAGGACCGCCGCCGCGACGGCCGACGTGAGGACGGCGAGAGTGACGCGCTCGAGCATCGCCCGACCGTAGCGCCCCCCGCGCGCTCGGTGGTGCGAAAGTTGGCCCGATCGGCGCCGACTTCATATGCAAACCTCATGAGCGAGCCTTCGCGACGAGAGAAGGAAGCGGCGAAGCCCGAGGGGTTGGCGTCGGCGGTCGTCAGCATCCCGCTGCCGCGCGTCTTCGGCCGGCTCCTCCTCCTGAAGCTCCTCGCGCGCGGCGGCATGGGCGACGTCTACCTCGCGGCGACGACCGGGATCGAGGGGGCCGAGCGTCCCATCGTCGTGAAGACGGTCCGGCGCGATCACATCCACGACGGATCGTTCTTGGCGCGCTTCCTCGACGAGGCTCGCGTCCAGTCGCAGCTCAATCACCCGGGGGTCGCGCAGATCCTCGAGGCGTCGACCGACGAGAACGGCGAGCCCTACACGGTCGTCGAGTACGTCGAGGGACGCTCGCTCGCCGACGTCCGCCACCGCGCCGTGCAGGTCGGCGCGCGGATCGGGTGGCCCGAGGCGGTCGCGATCGCGATCGAGATGGGCCAGGCGCTCGCCCACGTCCACGAGCGCGCCGGCGCGGACGGGACCCCGCTCGGGATCGTCCACCGCGACCTGTCTCCGCAGAACGTGATGGTCGGCTACGCCGGCGAGCTGAAGCTCATCGACTTCGGGACCGCGCGCGGCCACAACCGTCGCTGTCACACTGTCGCCGGCGTCGTCTTCGCGAAGCCGGGCTACGTCGCCCCCGAGGTCGCGCGCCAGCAGGTCGGCGACGGGCGCATCGACGTCTACGCGATGGGCGTGATGCTCTGGGAGCTCTGCGCCGGCAAGCGGCTGCTCTCCGGCGACGCGCAGAAGCACCTCGAGGAGGTCGCCGCCGGCAAGTTCGAGGTCCCGCTCCTCGCGTCGACCCGGGGCGTCCCGAAGGAGCTCGACGCGATCATCCAGAAGCTGTGCAAGAACGATCCCGACGATCGGTACGCGAGCGCCGCGCACGCCTCCACCGATCTCGCGCGCGTCCTCGCGCAGGCGCCGGCCGGCAAGGGCGGCGAGCGCAGCGTCCGCTCGCGGATCTCCTCGCTGATGCGCGCGCTCTGGCCGCACGAGCCCGCGCGCCTCCGCGCGGAGTTCGCGAAGCTCCTGAAGCAGGCGAGGGCGCTTCGGCCCGTGACGCCGGAGACCCCCGCCTCCGAGCGCTCGATGCAGATCGCGGCCGCGACCGCGACGGCGGACCCGTCGATCCTCGCGGGGACGTCCTACCGCCTCGTGAAGAAGATCGGCGAAGGCGCGAGCGGCGAGGTCTTCGAGGCCGAGCACGTCGAGCTCGGGCGCAAGTACGCGGTCAAGGTGCTGTCCGCCGCGCACGCGGCCGCGAGCGACTCGGTGGAGCGCTTCCGGCGCGAGGCGCGGGCGATCGCGTCGCTCTCGCACCCGAACCTCGTGCGCTTGCACGACTTCGGCAAGTCGCTCGACGGCCGCGTCTTCCTCGTGATGGAGCTGCTCGACGGCAAGACGCTCGACGTCCACGCCGAGCGCGGAGGCGCCGAGCGCGGAGGCTTGCCGTGGCGCGAGGCGACCACGCTCGCCATCCAGGTCGCGCGCGCGCTCGAGGCCGCGCACCACGCGGGGCTCGTGCATCGTGACCTCAAGCCGCAGAACTTGTTCCTCACGTCGGACGGCCAGCTCAAGCTCCTCGACTTCGGCGTCGCGATGGCGCTCGCCGACACGGCCGACTCCGAGAAGCGACAGAAGGGCTTCGCCGTGTTCGGCACGCCGGAGTACATGGCGCCGGAGCAGGTCGCCGGCGAGCCCGTCGACGCGCGCTGCGACCTCTACGCGCTCGGCTGCGTCCTCTACGAGCTCGTCACGGGCACGCGGCCCTTCGAGGGCTCGCCGGTCGTGGTGATGGGCAAGCAGCTCCGCGAGCAGCCCGAGAGGCCGCGGATCCGCGCTCCCGAGCGCGCGCTCCCGAGCGACGTCGAGGGCGTGATCATGACGGCGCTCGCGAAGTCCAAGGACGATCGCTACCCGACCGCGCTCGCGATGCGCGAGGCGCTCGAGCGCGCGCTCGTCGCCCCCGACCGCCGGAGGGCGCGCGCGAAGAGGCTCGTGTCGTTCGCCGTCCTCGCGTCGCTCGGCGTCCTCGGCGCGGCCGGCTTCAAGGAGCACGGGCAGACGATCCGCGATCTCGTCGCGCCGCGCGCGGCCGAGATCGCCGTGGTCTCGGTCGAGTCGCTGCCCGCGGCCGCGCCGCTCGAGCCGCCTCCCGTGGCGTCGAAGGAGGCGCCGCCGTCCGAGGCCGCGTCCGCGGAGGTCGCCACGGCCGAGGTCACCGCCGCGGAGGTCGCGGTCGCGTCCGCTCCGGCCGCAGGGCCCGCGGGCGAGGCCGCGAGCGCTTCGTCCGTCGACGACGCGTCGCAGGCGGACGAGGCGCCGGTCGCGGCGCGGAAGAAGACGACCTCCGTCGCGGCGGAGAGCCACGCTTCGTCGTCGCGGGCGCAGGGCGACGCGCGTTCGGCGTCGAGCTCGGCGTCGTCCGAGGCCCGCGCCGACGAGGCCGCGAAGGCGCGGCGCGAGGGCCGGCCTTCCTCGCTGCTGACGCGCGCCTCGGCGAGGCACGAGGACGCCGACGCCAAGGCGAAGCTCGCCGACGCTCGCGGGCGGGCGAAGGAGCGCCCGACCGATCCGCGCGCGCTCCGCGCCTGGGCGACCGCGGCCATCCAGGCCGGCGAGACCCGCGAGGCGCGCCGCGCCGCCGAGGCCTGGGCGATCCACGACGGGAGCGCCGAGCCGCGCCTCTTCCTCGCCGCCGCGCTCGAGGCGAGCAGCCGCCGCCGCGAGGCGCGCGCGGTCCTCGAAGAGTGGCTCGCGAACCACCCGGACACGCCGGAGGCTCGCAAGATGCTCCAGCGTCTCGGCGCGTCCCCGGAGCCGGCGATCAAGCGCAGCGGCCGCGCGCGTCCGTCGTCGTCGGCGTCCGCGCGCGCGCCGGGCCGCGCGTCGCTGCACCCGCCGGATCCCGTCGCCGACGGCGAATAGCGCGCCTGCCGCGCCCCCCCGCCGGATCCCGGTCGCCGACGGCGAACGGCGCGTCTGCCGCGACGCCGCAGGCGCGGCGCCCGTTCCGGGGCGCGCCGGGACCGCTGGGGCGAGGACATCGTCGAGGCGCGATCGAACGTGCTCGCCGGGCCGCGTCGCCGGCGTCGCGACGCACGGCTCGTCGCCGCCCGCGCGCCGGCGGCGGCTCCGACGCGGTGACGAACCGCCGATGCCGCGCCTCGATCGAGGCGGAGGCGTCGCCGGTCGCGCTTCGCCACGGACCGGCGTCGTGTACCGGCGGTCACGTCCACGCTCCGGAGCCCTGCCGCGACCGAGCGGCATGGTCGATGCTCGGCGCGCGGCCCCACTCGGAGGAGCTGAACCATGGAACTCAAGTCTCGTTTGGCGGTGTGCGGCGTCGTCGTGTCGTTGGTGGTCCTCGCTTGCGGCAGGGACCGAAGCGAGCCTGCCGCGACGACCACCACCACCGGCGCGCTCTCGCACGACGACGCGATCGTGAGGCTCGCGACGGCTCGGTGCGATCGCGAGGTGTCGTGCAACGAAGTCGGCGCCGGCAAGAAGTACGCGGATCACGACGCCTGCATACGCGAGGCAGGGCAGAACGCGCGCGGGACGCTGCGCGTCGACGAGTGCGCGACGCTCGATCCGTCGAAGCTGTCGTCGTGCCTCAACGACATCAAGAACGAGCGCTGTAGCAACCCGCTCGACTCGCTCGAGACCGTGACGTCTTGCACGCGCAGCAAGCTGTGCGTCGAGAAGTGATCGGCGCGCGCGGATCCGCGTCGGAGACGAACGTGTCGTCGCCGTCGACGCGCGGCGGCGCGTGTCGCGATCGGTTCGCCCGCGCGCGCGCCGCGGCCTCGTGCGATCTC
>JAHBWF010000044.1 GCA_019637105.1 Labilithrix sp. | reverse complement strand
CCAAGGGGCTCTTCAACGCCGGTGAGAAGAAATTCAAGGCGAACGACTACGCCGGCGCCCTCGCCGACTTCGAGGCGTCGCTCGCGGCGAAGGACGATCCCGCGACCCAGCGCTACATCGCCCTGAGCCACGACAACCTCCAGAGCTACCCGGAGGCCGTCGCGGCGTACGAGAAGTTCATCGCCGCCAACCCGCCGAAGCTGAAGGACGAGGTCGAGGAGGCGACGAAGCGCGTCGAGGCGATCAAGGCGATGCCCGGCAAGGTCAAGATCGAGACCACGCCTCCCGGCGCGTCCGTCGTGATCGACACCGCGCAGGTGCCGTACGAGAAGGTCACCCCCGTGGAGATCGAGCTCGCGCCGGGCAAGCACACGCTCCTCATCGGCGCGGAGGGCTTCGAGAACACGACGAAGGAGATCGAGGTCACGTACGCGTCGAAGCAGGAGGTCAACGCGGAGCTCGTGAAGAAGGAGCCGCCGCCGCCTCCGCCGCCGCCGGTGGTCGCCGAGCAGCCCGCGCCCGCGCCGGCGCCCCCGCCGCCTCCGCCGCCGGAGCCGCGCAGCAAGGTGCCGGCCTACGTCACGGGCGCGGTCGCGATCGTCGCGGCCGGCGTCGGCACGGGCTTCGGCCTCAAGGCGCTCAGCCAGTCGAACGACTTCAAGGACAACCCGACGACGAAGAAGGCCGACGACGGCGAGAACAACGCGCTCGTCGCCGACATGATGTTCGGCATCGCGATCACCTTCGGCGTCACCAGCGCCGTCCTCTTCCTCTCGAACGACGCTCCTTCCACCGCGAAGGCCGCCGCCCCGAAGACGGCCGCCGCGCCCAAGCCGAAGAAGAAGAACGTCACCGTCCTCCCGGCTCCGTACGTCTCGCCCACGGGCGGCGGCTTCGGCACCGTCATCAAGTTCTGAGCGTCCCGACCATGAAGATCAGCAAGATCCAAAAGGGCCTCTTCTTCGCCACCATCGCCGCGGGCGTCCTCGCGGTCGGCTGCGAGCTCATCGTCGACTTCGATCGCACCAAGATCCCCGTCGACGGCGCCGACGCGACGGGCACCGACACCGGCGTCCCCGACACCGGGGCCGAGGAAGACGCCGGCGAGACGCCCGACGCGGACGCCGGCGAGGCGCCCGACGCGGACGCCGGCGAGCCCGACGCGGACGCCGGCGAGCCCGACGCGGACTGACCGCCGTCGCGCGCCGGGACCGAGCGCCGCGCGGGCCGTCGAGCCCGCGCCGGGCGCCGTCCCGCGATCGATCAGACGAGGTGCCTCGCTACCTCGTCGACGTCGGCCGGGAGCGGCGTCGGCGCGTTCGCCAGCGCCGGGTCGACGTCCGGCAGCCTCCGCTCGTGGTAGCCGAGCTTGAACTCGGTGAACTTGAGCGCGCTCGCGGTCGAGACGACGACGACGCGGTCCTCGGGTCGGATCGTCCCGCGCGCGCGGAGCTTCCGCGCGCACGCGATCGCGACGCCGGTGTGCGGGTCGGCGTAGAGGCCCGAGCGATCCGCGCGCGCGCAGGCGTCGGCGAGCTCCGCCTCGCTCGCCTGCTCGACGACCCCATCCATGGCCTCGAGCGCGGCGATCGCGCGCGGCGCGCTCACGGGGTTGCCGATGCGGATCGCGCTCGCCTGCGTCGGCTTCGCGACCACGGCCGGGACCTCGTCGCGGAGCCCGGCCTTGAAGGCGAGGTACATCGGGTTCGCGCTCTCGGCCTGGGCGATGCACAGGCGGGGCAGGCGATCGACGACCCCGAGCTCCTTCGCCATCGAGAAGCCCGCCCACAGCGCGGCCGAGTTACCGAGGTTGCCGCTCGGGATGACGACCCAGTCCGGCGCCTGCCAGCCGAGCTGCTGCGCGATCTCGATCGCCACGGTCTTCTGCCCCTCGATGCGCAGCGGGTTCATCGAGTTCGCCAGGTAGACGAGGCCGCGCGCGGCGAGCTCGCGGACGACGCGCATGCACCCGTCGAAGTCGGTCTCGAGCGCGAGCACGCGGGCGCCGTGCGAGAGCGGCTGGACGAGCTGCGCCACGCTCACCATGCCGCGCGGCAGGAGCACGACGACCGGGAGCCCGGCGGCCGCTCCGTAGGCCGCGAGGGCGGCCGACGTGTCGCCCGTGCTCGCGCAGGCGATCGCGCGGACGTCGAGCGCGCCCGAACGCACGGCGTGGTTCACCACGCTGACGAGCACGGTCATCCCGAGGTCCTTGAACGACCCCGTGTGGGTCGTCCCGCACTGCTTGACGAGCAGCTCGCCGAAGCCGAGCTCGCTCGCGAGCCGGCGCACGGGGCCGGCCGCGCGCGCGGAGGAGACGAGCGGCGTCATCCCTTCGCCGGTCGTGACGATCGCGTCGTCGGGCACGTCCGGGGCGACCCACTCGCGCTTGCTCCAGACGCCGGAGGGGCTCGTCGCCGACCAGCGCCGGTCGAACCGCGCGCGCCACTCTTCGCCCGTGGTCTCCGCGAGCGCCGCCATGTCGTGCCGGACGGCGAGGAGGCCGTCGCACGTCGGGCAGCGGTAGATGGCCTGCGTGAGCGGGTAGCTGCCGTCGCAGCCGCGGAAGCACCGGAAGGTCGCGGAGAGCCCCATGCCCTCCTTGGATAGCAGCTACCGATCCGCGACGCAGCGGAGATAGGGGGTGCCCACCGGCGACGGGCGGCACCGCTCGTCGTTCGCGCAGTCGTCGTCGGTGCAGCAGACCTTCAGGCAGACGCGGAGCTCGCTGTCGCAGTAGCGCGAGAGGCAGTCCGTGTCGCTCGCGCACGCGCCGCCGATCGCCGCCGCGCCGCGGGCGGTGTTCGGCTCGAAGCACCACTTGATGCGATCGTTGCCGTTCTGGCCGTAGGCGCAGACGTTGTTCGCGAAGCCGAGCGCGGCGCAGTCCGCGGAGCTGCAGCACGGAGGCGTGCAGCGCCTCGTGGGGAACCCGACGCAGTTGTCGTTGCGGCATTCGCTGTTCTGCGTGCACGGCTCGCCGAGGTCCTTGCCGCCGGCGTTCACCGCGCCGCACGCCCAGACCGTGTGCGTCGCGACGGTCATCACGCGGCACGTGCTCCCGCTCGTGCACGGGACCGAGTCGCAGCAGCTGTCGGAGCAGCGGCGGTTGACGCAGCTGCCGCCCCCGCAGTCGTCGGTCTTGTCGCAGAACTTCGACGGATCGTTCTGGCAGCGCCCCGTGCAGAGGCCGTAGCGGCAGTCGGACGGGCTCGAGCACGTCTGTCCGATGGCCCCTCCGCCCGACGACGGGAGCGTGCGATCGGCGCGCTCGGCGGTCACGCAGTAGTTGCCGCCCGTGGCCGCCGGGTGGCAGACGAAGCCGGGATCGCAGTCGGTCGAGGAGCAGCACGGCTTCGTGCAGATCGGCTTCGAGTTCGCCGGGACGATCTGGGTCGTCAGGATGGTGCTCGTCCCGCAGAGGAGCCCCGCGGTGCAGTCCCCGTCGACGACGCACTCGCCGCCGAGGGGCGAGGGGCCGCTCGGGCCGTCGCGGTCGGGCGCCGCGTCGACGCCGGGGGCGTCCTCTTCGCCGCCCGCCTCGGGCAGCGCGGGCGCCGCCACGCACGTGAGCGAGGCGCCGTCGCAGACCATGCCGGCCGGGCAGGACGACGGATCCTCGCCGGTGCAGCGGTAGTCGGGGACGGCGCTCGGCACGATGAGCGAGCAGCCGAGCAGGACCGTGGTCACGGCGGAGACGAAGAAGGTGCGGCGCACGCGGAGCGTCGGCATCAGAACGCCCCGCCGAGGTAGAGGACGCCCCCCGACCGCGCGGGGGACGGGGTGACCGACAGCCGCGCGCCGCGCGCCGCCGCGTCGGGGGCGCGCGCGGGCTCCTTGGTCCGGCCGAAGTAGAGCCACGCCGTGGCGAGGCTGGCGAGGACGCCGACGCCGAGGCTCACGTCCGCCACGATCGCGGCGGTGTGGGCGTCGTTCGCTCTCCGCTGCAGCTCGTCGTACGTCCCGTCGCGGCCCGTCACGAAGCCGTCGCCCGGTCGCGCGCTGAGCGCGTAGATGCCGACGCCCGCGCCGACGCCGAGCCCGACGACGGCGATCGCGCCCGCCGTGATCGTGAGCGCGTCGACGCGGCCCCGCGGCGGCTCGGCGGCCGGCGCGTCCGCCGGGGGAGGCTCGGGCGGCGTCTCCGGGGCCGTGGGAGCGACCGCGGGCGCCGTCGCGGAGCTCTTCGCGCCGTCGATGCGCTTGATCATCGCCTCGACGCGCGCGCGCTCGGCCGGCGTCACGTCCTCCATCTCCAGGTACGTCTTGAGATGGGCGATCGCGTCGTCGTACCTGCCGAGCCGCTCGTGCACGATCCCGAGGTTCATGACGAGATCCTTCGCCTTCGGGTCGAGCCCGCGCGCGATCTCGAGCTCGGCGATGGCCTCGCTGTATTTCCCGGTCTGGTAGAGATCGCGAGCGCGCTGGAAGTGCTCCTGCGCCTTGCGCTGGTCGTCCGTCTGCGGCGGCGCGGCGACCTCGGCCGTCGCGCCGGCGCGCGGCTGCGCGGAGGCCGGCAGCGACGCCGTCGCCGCGGCCAGGCAAAAGAGCGGTACCCAGTGCCCGCGCCTCATGCGCCTGGAAGAATAGCGCAGATCTTCGGCGGTTCGCTCGGTTCGCGCGTGTCGTAGGTCATCGAGATCGCGGGGCATACCACGACGCCTCGCGGGGCGCTCCTATCTCTGAGGCCGGCCCGCCGGGGCGCGCGCCGCGCGGCCGCCTCGCGGGCCGGAGTGTAAGCCCGGCCGCGCGACGTCGTTTGGCTCTCGCGATGGCAAAGAACGGCAAGAAGGCGGCTCTCGGGGCGGTGACGGCGCTCGGGTTGGTGGCGGCGCTCGGCGGTGAGGCGAAGGCGGACGACGCCCAGGTCACGGTAGGGGACCCCGCGCGGTTCTCCGAGCCGCCGCCGGACCAGCCCGTGGCGAGCTCGGTCCGGAGGGACGGAGCGCCGGCCGGCGTCGTGGCCGACGACGGCTTCATCGCACGTGAGCCCGAGCTGCGCCGGTCTCCGTTTCGCCTCACGCTGGGCCCCGCCGGCATCACCTCGGGGAAGGGCTTCGGGTTCGGCGTCGGGCTCGGCGCCGACTTCGGGACGGGCTCGGTGGGCGGCCGCCTCGCCGCGTCGTGGCTCCGCGGCGAGGGCAAGAACGACGGCGGCTCGAGCACGCCCACCGGCGACAGCGTCGGGCACTACTCGGGCGAGATCACGCTCGACCTGCACCGGCGGGGGCCGATCCACCCGATCGTCGGGATGGGCGCGGGCTTTCTGCACGTGAGCCGCCCGGACGCGAAGAGCGGCTTCGCCGGCGTCGGGACGGGGCGCTTCGCGATCGAGTACGCGCTCGGTCTCGAGGACGCCGACGTCCGCGTCGGCGCGAGCGTCACCGGTGGGATCGTCGGCCCCGTCGACGACGAGGTGAAGGACCTCCGCGCGTACGCGCTCACGGCGGCTCATCTCGCGATCGGGTTCTGAGGCTCCGCCGCGCGGGCGGCGTCGGGCGCTCGACCGGTCGAGCTCGCGAGGACCGGTCCCGGTCGCCGTCGCGCCGGGGCGCTGTTAGGTTGTCGGCGATGAGCTCGCTCGACGACAAGGTGCGGGACGCCTGCCTCGCGGCGCGGCGGGCGGCGCGCGCCGTGGCGCCCCGGAGGTCGGAGGACAAGGACGCGGCGCTGGCGGCGATCGCGGCCGGGCTCGAGGCGAGCGCGTCGGCCGTGCTCGAGGCCAACCGCCTCGATCTCGACGCCGCGCGCGCGAAGGGCACGAGCGGCGCGATGCTCGATCGGCTCATGCTCGACGCGGCGCGCGTCCGCGCGATGGCCGAGAGCGTGCGCGAGGTCGCCGCGCTGCCCGATCCGGTCGGTGAGGTGGTCTCGCGGACGCGGCGCCCGAGCGGCATCGACGTCGCCCGGGTGCGGGTCCCGCTCGGCGTGATCGCGATGATCTACGAGGCCCGCCCCAACGTGACGGTCGAGGCCAGCGCGCTCGCGCTCAAGGCGGGCGACGCGATCGTGCTGCGCGGAGGCTCCGAGGCGGAGCGCTCGAACGCCGCGCTCGCGCGGGTCATCGGCGACGCGCTCGAGTCGACCGGTCTCCCGCGGGCGGCCGCGCAGGTCCTGCCGTTCACCGACCGCGACGCCGTCCGCGCGCTCGTGCAGCAGTCGGAGCTCGTCGACCTCGCGATCCCGCGCGGCGGCGAGGCGCTCATCCGCTTCGTCACCGAGAACGCGCGCGTCCCGGTGGTGCAGCACTACAAGGGCGTCTGCCACGTCTTCCTCGACGCCGGGGCCGATCTCGCCGCCGCGACGAAGATCGTGCTGAACGCCAAGACGAGCCGCCCCGGCGTGTGCAACGCGCTCGAGTGCCTCCTCGTCGACGCCGCCGACGCCGAGCGGCTCCTGCCGCCCGTCGCGCGGGCGCTGGCGGCGGCCGGCTGCGAGCTCCGCGGCTGCGCGCGGACCCTGGCGCTCTTCCCCGAGGCGAAGGCCGCGACGAGCGACGACTGGGGCCGCGAGTACCTCGACGCCGTCCTCGCCGTCCGCGTCGTCGACGGCCTGGACGCCGCGCTGGAGCACGTCGCCGAGTACGGCTCGGGGCACACCGAGGCGATCGTCACGCGCGATCCCGCGCACGCCGAGCGCTGGCGGCGCGAGGTCGACGCGGCCTGCGTCGTCGTCAACGCGTCGACGCGCTTCCACGACGGCGGCGAGCTCGGCCTCGGCGCGGAGATCGGCATCGCGACCAGCCGCCTGCACTGGCGCGGTCCGATGGGCCTCGAGGCGCTGACGACGATGAAGTGGGTGATCGACGGCGAGGGCCAGACGCGCGGCTGAAGCGCGCCGGCGCGCGCCGGCGGGGCCCGCCCGAGCCGGCGCCGGGGCCTCGCGGAGAAAGCGTCGGCCGCCGCGTTTCGAGTTTGACGCGGCTCCCCGCTCGGTCGACGATCGCCCCCACACGAGGAGACCGCTTGGCTGCGAACAAACGTCCCGCAAGAGGACAAGACCGCCCGTTGATCCGCTCGTCGCACGGAGGCGCCGCCGCGCGGCCGCCGAAGAGAGACGCGCAGGCCAAGCTTCCCCGGAGCGCCGAGCGCCCGGAGGGCGAAGCGCGCGATCGCGCCCGGCCGGCCCGCGCGCGTCCGGGGAAGAGCGCCGGCGCGAAGAGCGGCCTCGGCCCGAAGGGCGGCTTCAAGGAGGGCCTGAAGAAGGCCAAGCCCGCGCCGCCGGCCGACGGCCGCGCGCCGGCCGCCGCGCGCGTCCCCGCCGGCGTCAGCACGGCGAGCGACGAGGCGCGCGAGATCGCCGTCCTCGTCGCGGTCGCCGCCATCGAGAAGAAGGCGTCCGGCCTCGAGGTGATCGACGTGGCCGGGCGCGTCGACTACGCGGACTTCCTCGTCCTGATGTCCGGCCGGAGCGATCGTCACGTGACGGCGCTCTCGGCCGCGATCGAAGAGGCGCTCCGCAAGCGCAACAAGCGCGCGATCGCCGTCGAGGGCCTGCCGCACGCGAGCTGGGTGCTGATGGACTTCGGCGACGTCGTCGTCCACGTGTTCCAGGACGACGCGCGCGCCGCCTACGACATCGACGGGCTCTGGATGGACGCGCGCCGCGTCCCCGTGCCGCTCTCCGAGCCGCGGGCCTGAGCGCGCGCGGCGCCGTAGTCTGGGCCGCGTCCGCTCCTGCTCAACGAGCACATCTCGGGTGACGAGATGTGCTCTAACGGCCGGCGTGCGCTCGATCGACTTCAACGACCTCCCGCGGACGACCCGCGAGCGATTCGTCCGCTCGCTCGTGTCGGCCTCGCCGGCGGCGCGGCCGATCTGCCAGCGCGTCTCGAAGCAACGGAGCCCGGCGGGGTGGTACCTCCTCCTCGTGCTCGCGGCGGCGGCGCTCGGCGGCCTCGGGTGCTGGCGCTTCGGGGCGATCGACGCGCCCGTGCAGGACCGGCGTCTGCTCGGCGGCTACGTCGCCGCCGGCGCGGCCCTCGTCCTCTCGGCGTCGATGCTCGCGCGCCGGCGGGCGATCCGGGGCTCGCTCCCGTTCGCGCCCGGCGTCTACGTGTTCCCGCTGGACCTCGTCGACGCGCGCACCCGGCAGCTCGAGCTCTACTCCCTCTCCGAGCTCCAGTCGCTCGACCCCGTGCACCACAGCCACAAGGGACGGTACACGCACTCGTCGCTCTGGCTCGTCTTTCCCACGAGGTCGTTCGTCTTCGAGGCCCGCGGCCAGTACGCCGCCGACGCGCAGCTCGCGGCGGTGCGGCGCGCCCGCGAGGCCCTCGCCGCGGCGACGCACCGCGGGACGCTCGACGACCTCGCCTCGCTCGATCCGTTCATCGACGCGCGCGCGCGCAACTTCGAGCCGGCGAGCGACCACGGGCTGCTCGCGCGCGGCCGCCCCGCGTGGACGCGCTTCGTCTGGGCGATCGCGCTCGTCGTCGGGCCCGCGCTCGGGTTCGGGGCGTGGCGCCTGCGGAACTGGCTGAGCGACGCGCGGGCGTCCTCGCGGCTCCGCGCTCGCCCCGACGTCGCGCAGACGGAGACGTACGTCGCCGGCGGAGGCCTCCGCGCGCTCGACCAGGCGGGGACGCGCCCGGCGTCCTTCGATCCGCGGGCGGCGGCGAGCGACGCCCCGCCGTGACCGCGGGCGCCCGGGCTCAGGCGTCCTTCTTCTTCCGGTAGATGAGGAACGCGAGCCCGACGCTCAGGAAGTAGAGCGCGATGAGCGCGCTCGAGACGGCGATCTGGCTCGAGATCTCGGGGCCCGGCGTGACGAACGCGCCGACGACGAACGCGCCGACGATCGCGTAGCGGCTGAACTTCACGAGCTGCTGCGGCGTGACGATGCCGGCGAGGGCGAGGAACCCGATGAACAGCGGCAGCTCGAAGACGAAGCCGAACGCGAGCAGCATGTGCTCCGCGAAGTCGAGGTAGTACTCCATCGTCGGCTTCGACGTGAGCACGACGCCGGAGTCTCCGCCGACCGAGCCGAGCAGCGAGAAGAAGAACGGGAAGCTGAAGGGCAGCGCGACGTAGTACGCGAACGCGATGCCGGAGAGGAAGAGCGTCGTCGAGAAGAGGACGAACGGCACGATGTACCGCTTCTCTCGCGCGTACAGGCCCGGGCTGATGAACGCCCAGAGCTGGTAGAAGATGACCGGGGCCGCGATGATCACGCCGCCGACCAAGGAGAGCTGCATGTAGTTGACGAAGGCGTCGGCCGGGGCGAGCGTCTGGAGCTCGGGAGACTGCCCCGCCTTCACGAGCTCCGGGAAGCGCTCCCGCCAGGCCGTCGCGTACGGCGCGGTGACCCAGCCGAGCAGCTGCTCGCGGAACGTCCAGCAGACGACGGCGCCGGCGACCAGCGCGAGCGCGGCGCGCGCGAGCCGCTTGCGGAGCTCGCCGACGTGCTCCCAGATCGTCATCTTGACGTCCGACTCGGGATCCACGTGGGAGAGCTCCTGGTCCGACTCGGACGACATCAGCTGCGCGCCTCCGCGCCGGCTTCGGGCTCGTCGCCGGTCGTCGCGTCGGCGTCGTCGGGACGCCGGTCGACCTCGGACGGCGCGATCCCCCTCAGCGTGGGGCCGGCGTCGGACGGCTCGGCCTCCGCGCCATCGCGCGCGTCGTCGCCTTCGCCGGGCGGCTCCCAGGGGACGGGGAGCCCCGTCCCGCCGATCAACGTCGGTCCCGCCGCGCCGTCGTCCTCCTTGGGCGCGGGCTCCGGCGGCAGCTCGGCGTCCGCGTCGCCGACCACGTAGAGCGGATCCCGCGCGTGGGCGCTGCGCGGGAGCGACTCGACGTAGACGATCGCGTTGTCGGGCAGCGCGCCGTAGGCGTCGGCGCCGTCGCGGGGGTACTCGCGATCGCGCACCACGTAGAAGTCGTCGCCGCGGTAGCCGTAGCGGTCCTCCGCGGAGGTCGCGCGGGCCGCGCCGTCGTCCTCGACGCGGGCGGCGCGCTGGACCGCGTCGAGCTCGCCGCGCGCGAGCTTGCGGATCTCCGCCAGGTCCTCGGAGAGGCCCTCGGAGCGGAGCGCGTCGTCGATGCCGGACTGCGCGCGCAGATCCGCGGCGGCGCGCCGGATCTTGCCGGCCCACTGGCCCAGACGCCGTAGCATCTTGGGCAAGTCTTTGGGGCCCATGACGACGAGCGCCACGATCACCACCACGACGAGCTCCGAGAAGCTGAAGCCGAACAAGGTAGGAGCACGGTAGCACGACTGCCTTTGTCGGGCGCCGTGCTATGGCAACCGCGTGCGTGAGGCAGCCCAGAGCTCGGAGGATCCCGCCCGGGCGGCGCCCGGCCCGAGCCCGAGCGAGGCGGGGCCCCGCCGCGTCGCCCTGCAAGGCGTCACGCCGGCCGAGCTCGCGCGCGCCGTGCCCGCGCTCTCGCTCGAGGAGGCGCGCCGGGTGGTCGCCCAGGTCCACCGCGACGAGGACCCGAGCACGCCGAGCTCCGGTGTCCGCCGCGCCTCGCGCGAGGCGGTCGCGCGCGCCGGACGGGTCCCCGCGCTGGCGGTCAAGGAGACGCGCGCGAGCCGGATCGACCCGTTCGTGAAGTACGCGCTCGCGACCGCGGACGGTCACGTCGTCGAGACCGTGCGGATCCCGCTCGAGCGGCGCGGCCGGTACTCGGTGTGCGTGAGCTCGCAGGTCGGCTGCGCGCTCGCGTGCGCGTTCTGCGCCACGGGCCGCCTCGGGCTCCTGCGCAACCTCGAGACCTGGGAGATCGTCGAGCAGGTGCGGGTCGTGCGCCGCGGGCTCGAGGGCGGCGGGCGGGGAGCGGCGCGCGAGCGGGTCCACGGCGTCGTCTTCCAGGGGATGGGCGAGCCGATGGCGAACCTCGACCGGGTGCTCGCCGCCATCGACGTGTTGAGCGATCCGAGCGCGCTCGCGATCGACGCGCGCGCCATCACGGTGTGCACCTCCGGGCTCCCGTCCGGGATCCGGCGCCTCGCCCGCGAGGCGCCGAAGGTGAGGCTCGGGATGTCGATCGGCTCGGCGCTCGGCGCGACGCGCCGGAGCCTCATGCCCATCGAGCGATCGCACTCGCTCGACGAGGTGCTCGCGGCCGCCTGCGAGCACGCCGCGATCACGGGGCTCGCGCCGATGTGGGCGGTGACGCTGCTCTCGGGCGTCAACGACGGCGTCGAGCACGCGCACGCGCTCGCGGACCTCGTCGCGCGCTTCCGCGAGGCGACCGGGCGCTCGCCGAGGCTCAGCGTCATCCCGTACAACGCGATCGGGCCGGCGCCGGGCGGCGCGGTCGATCCGTTCGCGCGCGCCGACGCGGACCGCGAACGGGCGTTCCGCGACGCCCTCCGCGATCGAGGCGTGTTCTCGCACAAGCGTTACAGCGGCGGCTCCGACGTCGACGCCGCCTGCGGGCAGCTCGCCGCCCGCTGAGGCCCCGGCCGGCGGATGTCCTGGCCGGCCGGCGGATGTCCTGGCTCGCCGCGCCGGGTCGCGGCTCGGCGGCGCCGGCGCCGGCGCTGCGCACCTCGGGCGCCGTCCCCGGCCGAAGCGTGATATGCCCGCGTGTGATGCGGTGGGTCCTCGCGCTGGCCCTCGGGGGCGCCGGCTTGCTCGCGCTCGAGGCGCGCGCCGAGGCGTCCCCGGAGGACCTCTTCGGCTACGGAGGCCGGACGAGCGCGATGGGCGCGACGGGCGCGGCCCACGCCGCGGGCTACGAGACGGCCTGGCACAACCCGGCGCTCGCCTCGACGATCCGCCGGAACAAGCTGACGCTCGGCTACGGCGGCGCCGTCTTCGCGCTCGACGCGATCGGCGAGGGGCTGCCGGGGCGGACGCCGGCGCAGCCCGCGAAGGGCGTGGTCATCGGCGCGGACGTCCCGCTGCCGTTCGGGGGCAAGCTGCGCGATCGCGTCGGCGTCGCCCTCGCGTTCTACACGCCGACGGACGTCATCGTGCGCGGCCGCGTCCTCTACCCGGAGACGACGCAGTTCCCGCTGCTCGCCGACCGCGCGCAGTCGCTCGCGATCCGCGGCGGCCTGGGCGCCGACGTCGGCTACGGCGTCCGCGCCGGCGTCGGGTTCGCCGCGCTCGCGGAGATCGCCGGCACCGTCGTCGCCGCGACGGACGTGACGGGCAGGGTCGGCACCCGCGTCGAGAACCAGCTCGTGGCGACCTACGCGCCCGTCGCTGGGATCACCTGGGACGTCCCCGGCGGCTCGAAGCTGCGCGTCGGCGTCACCTACAAAGGCACGCTCGACGCGCGCTTCCAGGTCGTCGTCGACGGCACGAAGCTCTCGTCGATCGCGATCCCGCTGCTCAACATCTCCGGCCTCGCCCAGTACGATCCGGCGCAGGGGGCGCTCGAGATCGCGCGCGTCGACGCGCTGAACGTCCTCGCGCTCCAGCTCGTCTACAAGAAATGGAGCGCGTTCCCGGGCGTGCTCGAGCCGACTGTGGCGTGCAGCGAGGGCGGGGCGGGGGCGTGCGGGCTCGCCCCGCCGCGGATCGCCTGGCGGGACACGGCGGCGGTGCGCGTCGGCGCCGAGCAGGGCTTCGAGCTCGCGCCCGGCGTCGTCCTGCGCGGGCGCGGCGGCGGCTTCGTCGAGACCTCGGCGCTCCCGCCCGACGTCCCGGCGTCGGAGGCCTTCGACGTGCCGTCGAAGAGCGTGGTCACGGTCCCGACGCGCTACTTCGACTCGACGCGCGTAGCCGTGACCACCGGCGTGGGGCTCTCGCTCGACGCGCCGCTGCCGCCGATCGACCTCGATCTCTTCGCCCAGTACCACCTGCTCCTCCCGCGCACGGTGACCTCGCGCGACGGCGCGGGCGCGGCGCTCTCCCGGGGCGAGGCGTCCGGGCACGTGAAGGTCTTCGGCCTCAACGCCGGGGTGAAGTTCTGATGGCGCGCCGCAGGCCGCGTGACGCGCGCGCCGCCGCGACGCGCGCCTGGCGCCCCGCCGGCGCGGCGCTGGCGGCGATCCTCGGCGCGGCGTCGCCGGCGCGCGCGAACCCGCCCGACACGTTCGGCTTCGGATCGCGCGAGACCGCGATGGGCGGCGCCGTCGCGGCGGAGACCCGCGGCTTCGCGGCGAGCTACTACAACCCGGCGGCGCTCGCGCGCTCGCGCGGCCTCGAGATCGGCGTCGGCTACTTCCGCGCCGAGCACTCGCTCGAGATGAACGGCCGCGACAACGGCGTCGATCCGGTGAAGGGGATGAACGCGGGCTTGGTCGCCCCCGGCAAGATCCTCGGCCTGCCGTTCGCCTTCGGCGTCGCCGTCCACTTGCCCGACGATCGCGTCTCGCGCGTGCGCGCGCTCCGCCAGGAGCAGCCGCGCTGGGAGCTCTACGACAACCGCAACCAGCGCCTCTTCCTCGCCGCGAACCTCGCGATCGAGCCCACGCCGTGGCTCTGGATCGGCGGCGGCCTTTCGTTCATGTCGTCGACGCGCGGCCGCCTCGACATCAGCGGCGGGGCGAACGTCTTCCGCCCCGACGACTCGAGGCTCCGCCACGAGGTCGACGCCGATCTCACCGCCGTCCGATACCCGCAGGCGGGCGTGCGCGTCGCGCTCGGGGAGCGCGTCGCGCTGGCCGCCGTCTACCGCGGCGAGTTCCAGCTCGCGCTCGACCTGACCGCCCACCTCTTCGGCGACGTCTCCGGGCTCACGACGGCGCTCTACGAGCTCCACACGCGCAGCGTCAACAACTTCCTCCCGCAGCAGGCGGTGCTCGGCGGCTCGTGGGCGGTGACCGATCGCCTGAAGACGACCTTCGACGCGACCTGGATCCAATGGAGCGCGTACGTCGCCCCGGTCGCGAAGCTCGACGCCGTCCTCGAGATCCCGCCGCCTCCGAGCGGCTGGCCGTCGACGGTGACGCCGCCGACGACCCCCGCGCCCACGCGCATCGAGCCGCTCAAGATGTACGATCGCGTGGTGCCGCGCCTCGGCCTCGAGTGGCACGCGCTCGGCGATCGCGCGGCGCGAGGGTACCTCCGCGGGGGGTACGAGCTCGCGAAGAGCCCGATCGCGGCGCAGAGCGGGCTCACGAACTACGTCGATCGCGACCGTCACACGTTCTCGCTCGGCGTCGGCGGCGCCTTCGACGACGTGCTCCCCGAGCTGCCGGGGACGCTCACGATCGACGCGCACCTGCAGCTCAGCCGCCTCTCGACCGGGACGACGCTGAAGGCGAGCGCGGCGGACTACGTCGGCGACTACACCGCCGGCGGCTCGATCGTGAACGTCGGCCTCACCGCGGGCTTCGCGTTCGGCGAGGAGCGGGGCCAAGGCGCGAAGGCGGCGGCGCGATGAGGTGGATCGGCCGGCTCTTCGGTCTCGGGCTCGTCGCCGCGTGCGCCACCACCGGCGCCGCGGGCGAGGGGGACCAGAACCTCCCCAGCGCCGGCGTGGGCCCGTTCCGCCGGCTCGAGCCCGAGGAGGTCAAGGGCGTGGCGCCGTTCGTCCTCGACGACGCGCGCGCGCTCTACCGCGAGCCGGCCGTGCTGCGCGACGGCGACTCCACGCTGCTCTACGCCGTCGCGCGCGCCGGAGACGACGACGTGATCGTGCGCACGCGCGCGCTCGACGAGCGCACGTTCTTCGGCACGAGCGGTCACTTCGGTCGGAGCCCCGCGACCGTCCTCGCGCCGGACGCTGCCTGGGAGGGGGCGCTCTCCGGACCGGCGCTCCTCCGCTTCCGCGGCGAGCTCTGGCTCTTCTACGCGGGCCGCGAGGGGATCGGCGTCGCGCGCTCGCCCGACGGCCTGACCTTCCGGAAGGAGCCCGGGCCGGTCCTCCCGCGCGATCCGGCTCCGGGGTCGTGGGAGCCGGCGGCGCCCCGCGCGCCGAGCGTCTACGCGCTGCCGGACGGGCGCCTCCGGATGTTCTACGCGGCCGGGGGCGCGATCGGCGAAGCGGAGAGCGCGGACGGGATCACGTGGAGCCGCCTCGGGGGCGGGCCGGTGCTCGCCCCGGCGCCGGCGCCGGCTCCCGGGAGCCTCCTGCCCAACGAGAAGCCGCCGTTCGACACGGCGTCGGTCGGCGATCCGTGCGTCGTCACGCGCACGACGCCCGCGGGGCGGCTGCACGTGCGCGTGCTCTACACCGGGGCCGACGCCTCGGGCGCCACGGCGGTGGGCTTCGCCGCGCGCTACGGCGAGGCGGGGCCGCTGTCGCGCCAACCGGTGCCGGTCTACTCCGTCGGTCAACGGGAGGCGGCGCCGGCGCTCCTCGATCTCGGCGACCGGTCGTACCTCTACGTGCAGCAGGAGCGCCGCGACGGCGACGCGTCGTTCGTGGCGATCGCGGGCGCCTTCGCGCCGGCCAACGTCAGGCTCCCGGCGTCCGGCGATTTCCCGGACACACCCTGAGAGCGGCCGCGCGCCCGGCGGACGCGCTCGAGGTGCTAGACGATGACGCGCGCGCCGGCGCGGCGGGGATCGCCGACGCCGTCGAACGCGTCGCCGACGCGCATCGCCAGGTGGACGCCGCCGAAATAGAGGTTCGGAGCGGCGAAGACGGCCGGCGCGGAGGGGTAGCGATCGCGCAGCGCCGCGACGACGTCGTCGCCGAGCCCGGCGGCCTCGAACGCGATCCGAGGCTCCTTCGTGGCGGCGTCGATCTCGAGGTGGAGCCTCGGCGCGAGGACGGCGTCGGCGGCGGGGACGCGGTGCTCGACGAGGCCGACCAGCACCTGGAGGATCGCCGTCCGGAGCCGGTTCGAGCCGCCGCTGCCGAGGGCGACGCGATCGCCGCCGCGCGACAGCAGCGTCGGCGCCATCATCGTCGCGAGCGGCGTCCCCGGCGGGTCGCGGTGGAAGCCGCGCGGGTGGAGGTCCTCCTCTCCGAGCAGGTTGTTGGCGATCATGCCGGTGCCCGAGAGGACGTGGCCCGAGCCCTCGCCGTTCGTGAGCGTGAGCGAGACGGCGGTCCCGCTCCGATCGATCGCGCTGATCTGCGTCGTCGAGCCGAGGAGGTTGTCCCGCGCGAACTGCCGCGCCGCCGCGAGCCGCTCGTCGGCGAGGAGCGCCGCGACGAGGACCGGATCGGCGCAGCGCTCCGCGAAGGTCTCGTCGCGCTCGGCGAGCATCGCCTCCTGCGCCTGGGCCACGAGGAGCACGTGCTCGCGCGAGAGACGCGGCGCGCGGCCCACGCCCTCGAGCAGGCGCAGGCCGAGGGCGACGAGCACGCCGCCGGTCGACGGCGAGGGCATCGTGGCGAGCCGCCAGTCGCCGTGATCCACGATGACCGGCGCGCGCTCCGCGATCGCGGCCGCCGCGACGTCCTCCGGCGTGACGAGCCCGCCTCGGTCCGGCCCCATCTCGCGCGCGAACGCCTCGTGGAGGTCGCGGACGACGGCCTCCGGGCGCCGGGCGAGCGCCTCGAGCGTCGCGGCGAGGTCGCGGTTGGTGAGGCGCGCGCCGGTGGTCGCGATCTCACCGGCGCCGTCGAGGAAGAGGCGCCGGCACGCCTCGGTCCGCTCCACGATCGGCCGGAGGATCTCGAACACGAAGGCGACGCCCGGACCGAGCGTGTAGCCGTCGCGCCCGAGGGCGATCGCCGGGGCGAGCACGCTCGCGAGGGGACGGGCTCCCCAGCGCCGGTGGAGCTCGAGGAGCCCCGTGAGCGCGAGCGGGACGGCGACGCTGGCGCGGCCGACGTGGAACACCTGCGAGGCGGCGCCGAAGTCGACCGTCACGGCGGCGAAGTCGCGCGGCGGCCGCGCGGCGGGAGCGGGCGGGAGGCCGAGCCCGGGCGTCCGCGCGAACATGTCGAACGCGACCGGCGCGTCCGCGCCCCGCTCGACCAGGCAGACGCCGCCGCCGAGCGGCGAGCAGAGCGGCAGCTCGCACACGAAGGCCGCGAACGCGGCGGCGACGGCGGCGTCGATCGCGTTGCCGCCCTCGCCGAGGAGCGCGGCTCCCGCCTCTGCGGTCTGGGGATCTCCCGGCGGCGACGACGCCCGTGCTCCCGGGGCGGACGGTTGCTCGCGTACGGCTCCTCGGCTCACGGTCGGCACCCTACACCGACCCGAGCCCGGCGCGCGCCGGCGCGGCCGCGCGGCGCCACGCGCGGAGGAGTCTGCTAGCCTGCACGAGCGATGCTCGTGGGCCTCATCCTCGGCTTGATCTTCGTCACGCCGCTCGTGCTCGCGTACCTCGTCTTCATCCGCTGGGTGGATCGCTTCGAGCCCGAGCCCTGGTGGCTCATCCTCGCCGCCTTCGTCTGGGGGGCGCTCTTCGCGACGCTCGGCGGCGGCCTCAGCTCGAGCATCGCTCAGTCGGCGACGACCGCGCTCGTCGACGTCTCGCCGCGCGCGATGGACGTCGTCGGCGCCACCGTCTTCGCGCCGGTCTTCGAGGAGACGTTCAAGGGGATCGGCGTCGCGCTGATCGCGCTGATCAGCGCGCTCGGGCTGCGGGAGCTCGACGGCCCGCTCGACGGCGCGATCTACGGCGGCGTCGTCGGCCTCGGCTTCACGCTGACGGAGGACATCCTGTACGTCGCCAACCAGTTCGCGACGAGCGGCCTCGGCGGCTTCGTCGTCCTGTTCTTCCTCCGCACGGTGCTCCTCGGGCTGTCGCACTGCACCTTCACCGCGTGCACCGGCCTCGGCTTCGGCATCGCCTCGGAGGCGAAGAGCTGGATCGTGAAGATCGGCGCGCCGGTCGTCGGGTTCGGCTGCGCGATGGCGATGCACGCGATGCACAACTTCCTGCCCACGGTCTTCGGCGAGGAGGGGCTCGTGCTGATGCTCCTCATCTCGTGGCTGATCGACATCCTCTTCTTCGTGCTGCTCGCCCTGCTCGTCGTGCGCGATCGGAGCATCGTCGTCCGCGAGCTGTTCGGCGAGGTCGGGGGGCTCCTCCACCCGCGCGAGCTCAAGCTCGTGTCGAGCTACTTCACCCTCGGCTTCAAGAACTGGGGCGTCCTCTTCTCGAAGGGGTGGAGCGCGTTCAGCGTCCGGCGGAAGAAGCAGCTCCAGCTCGTGGAGCTCGCGTTCGTGAAGAGCCGCCGCCGGCGCGGCGAGCACGGCCCCGACCTCGACCGCAAGGAAGCGGAGCTCCGTCGCGACATCACGATCGCGAACCAGCGCGGCGTGTGGATCGGCAGCTGATCGCGCGGTCCGCCGCGCCCGCCGGGTTCGAGCACTGACAGCCGTGCCAGGGGTCGATGTGTAGAATGCACTCGAAATAGCCTGTTTTGCCCTGAATTTGGGCGAGCGCAGCCGTGGCATGCGCGTTGCTCGAGGGTGCCGCGGAGGTTCTGGATGAGACATCACTTGCGGAGCAGCGTGCTCCTGCTGGGTCTCGTGGTCGGGTTCTCGGCGTGCGCCGAAGACGCGCTGAGCGGCTTCGAGGCCCGCGCCGCGGACAACGACGCGGCCGCGGCCGATGGAGGTGCGAGCGGGGCGCCCGGTGAGCCGCCGCCCGAGCGCGAGATCGAGTCGGACTACGAGGCGCCGGTCGCCACCGGCAACGTCGTGTGGATCGCGAACCCGAAGAGCGGCCGCGTCGCGCTCGTCGACGCGACGACGCTCCAGGTCCGCACCGTCGAGGCGGGCAACGGGCCCACGTACCTCGCGAGCGTCCCGGGGCAGGAGGTCGACACGACCCTCGTGCTCAACGTGCTCTCGGAGGACGCGACGCTGCTCAAGGCGACCCCGCAGGGGATCACCGCGGCGACGTTCAAGACGGCGAAGCACGCCAACTCGCTCGTCTTCTCCGCCGACGGCCGCTTCGCGATCGCGTGGGCCGACGCGCGCAAGGTGCCCGGCGCGCCGAGGACGGAGGGCTTCCAGGACCTGACCGTGATCGATCTGACCGCCGGGACGTCGACGATCCTCGCCGTCGGCTACCGCCCGGTGGCGGTGGGCTTCGCCGAGGGGCAGGCGCGCGCGCACGCGGTCACGCAGGACGGCGTCGCGCTCGTCGACCTGTCGGGGGCGCCGCGCGTCACGAAGAACGTGGCCATCTCGAGCACGCCGAACGAGGACCCCGGGACGCGGGACGTCTTCGTCACGAAGGACGGTCAGCGCGCGTTCGTCCGCCGCGACGGCTCGAGCGCGATCACCGTCGTCGCGCTCGACGCCGACACCCGCGAGGACGTCACGCTCAGCGGGCCGGTCACGGACCTGGACCTCGCCGACACCGGCGAGCGCGCCGTGGCCGTCGTCCGCGACACCGCCGAGGTCGCGGTCCTGCCCATCGCCGACCCCGCGAACGTGACGTCGGTGACGGCCACCGGCGAGACGATCGGCTCCGTCGCGATCGCCCCGGGCGGCACGAAGGCGCTGCTCTACACGAACGCCCTCGCCGTCGAGCGCTTCACGATCCTCGATCTCGGCCAGGGCTCGGCGCTCCGCACGGTGCGCCTCTACTCGCCCGTCCTCGGCATCTTCTCGACCCCGGACGCGCAGCACGCGATCGTCCTGCACGACAAGACCGCCGGGGAGGGCGGATCGCCGGGCGCGTTCAGCGTCGTGCCGATCGGCCAGACGCTGCCCGCGAAGATCGTGGCGACCCAGGCGCCGCCCACGGCGGTGGCCACGACGAACGATCGCGCGATCGTCGCCGAGCGCGACGACGCGACCAAGGTCTTCGGCGCGTACCTCGCGCGGATGCCTCAGCTCATGGTCGAGCGCTACGCGCTCGCGAGCCCGCCGATCGCCGTCGGCGCGGTCCCCGGCGCCAAGCGCGTCTTCGTGGCCCAGCAGCACCCGGAGGGCCGCCTCACGTTCATCGATCTCGAGAGCGGCGTCGCGCGGACACTCACGGGATTCGAGCTGTCGTCCCGCGTCGTCGATGGGAGCAAGCCATGAGAACCTGGAAGGCCAGCGTCACCACGCTCGCGCTCGCGTCCGCGCTCGCCGGCGCCGCGTGCGGGGATCGTCCCGAGATCTACGACGCGCCCGTCGAGGCGCAGCCGCAGGCGTTCGCGCTCGTCGACCGCGTCGCCGTCCTCGACCGCGCGGGTGACCGCGTCGCGCTCCTCACGCCGAGGGCGGGCCAGGAGCTCGATCGGAGCTTCGTCGGCGTCGGCAAGGCCACGGTCCGCGCCGAGGCGTCGCCCGATCAGCGGCGCCTCTTCGTCCTCGGCGCCGGCGACGTGCCGCGCCGCAAGGACAAGAACGAGCGCCCGAGCCTCACGGTCATCGAGGACGGCGCCGCGCGTCGCTTCGGGCTCGAGTCGCCGCACTCGGGCTTCGCGATCGACCCCCGGGGCCGCTACGTCGCCCTCTTCGCCGCGCCCGCCGCCGGCGGGGCGCAGGCCGCGTTCGTCGAGAACCCGAACGAGATCGTCGTCGTCGACCTGGACGCTCCGGTCGACGCGGCGGTCACGCCGCGGACGCTCCGCTCCTTCGGCGGCCGCCCGCAGCGGGTGACCTTCACCGATCCGCTCTCGCTCCCGGGCGGGCAGCGGCGGCTCCTCGTGGTCGAGACCGATCAGGACGTGCACCTGCTCGACCTCGACAACATCCGCGCGACGCCGCGGCGCCCGGAGATCACGATGCGCCTCACGAGCGGCGCGAGCGCGGCCGCCGTCAAGCCGGCGGCGGTCGTCGTCGACGACGGCGATCCGGCGCGGAACGACGACGCCCGCATCGGCGTGCGCGCCGAGAACGACTCGAGCGTGTTCATGTTCACGCTGGTCGCGGCGCCGCCGGCGCAGGTCGCGGAGGAGCCGGACACGGTGCTGAACGACTTCTTCCCCGAGCCGAACCAGACGGACGTGGGCGGGATCCCGGGCGACATCCGGTTCGTCCGCACCGACGCGGGCCTCCGCCTCGCCGCGGTCGTCCCTTCGGCGCGGAAGGCCACGCTCGTCGACCCGACGACGAGCATCACGATCGACGTCCCGCTCTCCGAGCCGTACTCGCGCCTGTCGCTCATCACGGACGTGGTCGGCGGCGCCTCCGGGGCCGACACCGCGCTGCTCTACGGCTCCGGCGGATCGCGCGGGGTGGCGTTCTGGTCGCTCGGGCAGACGCTGGACAAGAACTACCGCACCGTCGAGGTCGTCTCGCTCGCGAGCTCGATCGAGCGCGTGCGGGACGTGCCGCCGCCGCGCCCGGAGCTCAAGGTGCTCGAAGGGCAGGGGACGGGCTTCTTCGTCCTGAACCTCGCCAGCCGCACGGCCGCCCCGCTCACGACGCTCGCGCAGCCGACGATCCACGTCGCGCCCGACGGGCAGCGCCTCTGGGCGTTCCAGCGCGGGAGCTCGCAGCTCGCCGAGGTGACGCTCGAGAACCTGCACCCGATCCCGCTGCCGCTCGACCGGCCCATCGACGCGGTCTTCGACGTCGCCCGCGCGGACGGCGGGCGCTCGCTCGTCGCGCTCGACGCGCGGGGCGCCGTCGGCGCGACGGTGCTCGACGCGCTCGAGCCGGACACGACGGCGAGCCGCTCGTACTACGGAATTTTGCTGGAGGGACTGTGATGAAGCGCACATTCTTCGTGACCCTCGCCCGCGTCGCGACGCCCCTCGCGCTCGCGGCGGCGTGGGCGTCCCCCGCGACCGCGCAGCCGTCGCCGTCGCCGGAGGGCCGCGCCGACGCGACCGAGGCGCCCGCCGCCGGAGCGACCGGACCGGCGTCCGCGGAGGCGCCGGCGGCCGGCGGCGTCGAGGAGGCGCCGAGCGACCGCGACGCGACCACGACCGTCATCTACGCCAACCCGGTGTCGCCCCCGTCGTCGGACCGCGCGGCGCCGGCGGGCCCGCCGCGGTACGACCTCGTCCGCGTCAACGCGGGCGTCCGCATCGGCTACCTGCCGAGCCGCGGGTTCGACACGTTCGCGTCCAACGACGTGCTCCCGCAGTTCTCGATCGACGGGACGTACCCGCTCTTCACCCGCGGCAAGCTCGTCCTCGGCGCCGGCCTCGGCTGGGACGTGGGCGGGCGCGCGGGCACGGTCCGCGGCTTCGACGCGAGCCTGACGACGCACCGCCTCTACGTCCCGCTCGAGGGCCGCTGGCACTGGTCGCCGGGCCTGTCGATCTTCGGCAAGGTCGCGCCGGGGGCCGTGGCGGCGATCGCCAGCGTCCAGGATCCGTCCTCGCCGAACGAGCTGTCGACGACCGGCTGGGCGTTCTCCGCGGACGCGAGCGTCGGCGCGTCGATCCTCCTCGGCCCGCGCCAACACCCGGAGAAGCGGACGATCCGCTTCTGGCTGACGCCCGAGATCGGCTACGCGGTCACCACGAACGCGCCGCTCCGCGGCGACCCCGGCCGTGACACGGAGGAGCTCCTCGGCAGCGACGAGAGCACGAACCTCCGCTCGCTCGCGCTGAGCGGCCTGTTCTGGCGAGCCTCCGTCGGCGCGACGTTCTGAGGCGGAGCCGGCGCGCCCGGCGCGCGCCGCGCTCCCGAGGCGGTCACGACGCGGCGCCGCGGCCGCGTCGTGACCCGCGGGAGCGCGCTCAGCGCGCGAGCCGTCCGGCGAAGCCCTCGACGGCGATCGCCTTCCAGCGCGCGGCGTCGATCGCCGCGTCCTTCGGGACCAGGACGAAGCCGCCGGGGAGGTGAT
Organism: Labilithrix sp.; assembly: GCA_019637105.1. Classification (GTDB taxonomy): domain Bacteria; phylum Myxococcota_A; class Polyangia; order Polyangiales; family Polyangiaceae; genus Labilithrix. Next base: position 26,392 of record JAHBWF010000044.1, on the reverse strand, counting down.
CGAAGGGGAAGAACTTCGCCGCGCGCGTCGAGAGCTCGGCGCCCGACTCCGCGTAGAAGGTCGCCTGGCGGAGCGCGCCGCCGGAGACCTCGTCCTCGGACTCGAAGTCGATGTCGCCGTCCCACGTGAGGTCTCCGGCCTCGCCCGCGGTCGCGACGCGGTAGCGCGCGGCCTGCTTCGCGGCGAGGGTCGACGGCGCGCCGACGCTCGGGAGCGCGACCTTCTTCTCGACGCTGATCGCGGAGATCCGCTCGAAGAGCGCGTTGTACGTGTAGTCGCTGACCCACTCGTTCCTGCAGTAGCCCATCATGTCGCGGCCCTTGGCGGGCGAGATGAGCGCCTTCGTGAAGATGTCGTAGCCCCACGTGCCGATCGAGCCGCCCTGGTACGGGTACCTCGGATCGACGCCCTGCGGACCTCCGCACGGAGCGTGCGCGCGGCCGTGCGCGTGGCCGATCTCGTGCGCCATCGTGCTCGCGGACTCGGGGTTGCCGAAGCCGATGCCGACGCTCGCGCGCATGCCCGCCGAGGTCGGGTTGTCGACCACGGTGCTGAGCCCGGTGACGCAGCCGCTCCGGCAGTACGCGGACATCGACGCGTTGGGCGCGAGGAGGCCGTAGTAGTAGACGTCGCGCTCGACCTGGTCCTCCTGGCGAAGCTGCGTGACGGCGCGGAGCACCTGGGAGAACCCGCCGCCGTTCGACGAGATCTGCGTCGTCCACGGCAGCGGCGCGCGCGCCTTCAGCTCGACCTCGGACGTCGGGTAGAGGCGCATCATCGTCTTCCGGTAGAGCTCGAGCTCGGTCGGGCCGACGCCCGGCGTGCGCCCCGACCCGTCGGCGTCGTACTTGATCGGGACGAGGACGACGCGGAGCTTGCCGGCGAGCTCGGCGCCGAGGTCGTCGAAGCCGCCGTCGCGCGGGTAGCGGGCGTCGCTCTCGTGGACCTTCGCCGGATCCTCGCCGTCCGGCGCGGTGAGCGCCACCTGGTAGGTCACGCCCGCGGGGAGGCTCTCTCCGGGGACCTCGAGGTTGAACGTCGACGTCGGGTCCTCCTCGTTCGACGCGGCGGTGACGACCTTCGTGTCGCGCACGACGGGGTGCTTGTGGCCTTCGGAGACGAGCCGGAGCTCGGCGGTGACGGCGCGCGGCTTCCAGTCGGCGCCCGGCGTGACGTAGACGCGGAGCATGCCCGAGCGCTTGGCGACGACCGGCGCCTTGCGGGTCGACGGGCTCACGGCCTCGCCGTCCTGCATCACGGGCACCTTCACCGCCTGGAACATCGCGACCTCGCGGATCGCGATCCCGCCGACGATCGGCGCGGGCGGGGCCTCGGCGGGGGCCGGCGGCTCGGGCGCCGGCGTGGACGGCGGCGGGGGCTCCGTGGCGTCGGTCGACCCGCCGATCGGTCCCTCGGACGTCGCGTCCTCCTCGACGCGGGCCGCCGTGTCCACGGCGTTGGCTGCACAGGCGACGAGCCCGAGGATGGAGACGAGACCAAGTCCGATCGATGCGCGCATACTGCTCCTCCGCTATTCACCGATAGCCGTCACGAACGCGTGTACCTCGCACACGATCGCGACCAGCGTTGTGCCCGTGCGCGCCGGTACGAACAACGCCTCCTTCGGAAACGGCCCGTTGCCGCGGTGGACACCCCGCGCCTGGATCAAGTTCGACCGTGGTCGCCGATTACCCAGGCAGATCCGCGACTTGGCGACGGGCGCGAGCGCTGGTGGGTGCAAAAACGTCGTGAGAGCGGATATTTGGCGGGCCGGCCGGGGGACGGCGAGGGCGGAATTGTTGGCTACAGCGGCCCACCTGCGTCCACTCCGGCGCCTGGATCCGGCGCGGAGATCGACGCGCGCGCCGGCCCCCACGTCGCCTCGATCGCGAGCCCGGGCGCGCCGTCGCTCGTCGGCGGCGGGAGCGTCGTCGCGCGCACGGGCGCGACGAGGCAGACGAGGGCGTTGTGGGCGACCGCGTCGCCCGGCGCGAGCCGCACGCTCAGCGCGGGCGTGCCGTTCGGTCCGGCGACGGCGACCACGCGCGCGGCGCCCTCCACGAGCAGCCCCTGGGCCTCGAGGCCGGTCGCGCACCGCTCGAGCTCGTCGGCGATCCGCTCCACGATCGCGCGCGCGTCGTCGTCCGCCATCCGCCGCGCCTCCGCCAGGGCGACGACGCCGTGCGCGCGCCGCGCGACGTGGACGTAGGCGTCGTCGCCGGCGTCCGGCGTCACGCGCACGTCGCGCGACTCCGGGACGACGTCGCGCGGCGACGGCGAGCAGCCGAGGAGCGCCACGACCGACGCGGGCGCGACGTGGAGGGACACGAACCGCGAGAGCGCGGAGCGCGCGGACGCGACGCGCGGGCGCGCCGAGCCGCGCGCCGCGATCACGCGAGGAGCTGCTTCGCGATGACGATCCGCTGGATCTGCGCCGTGCCCTCGTAGATCTGGAGGATCTTCGCGTCGCGCATCAGCTTCTCGACGGGGTACTCCTTCACGTAGCCGTTGCCGCCGAAGATCTGCACGGCGTCGATCGCCGACTGCATCGCGGCGTCGGCGCCGTAGGCCTTCGCGCACGCGGAGGTGAGCGGATCGCGGACCCCCTTGTCGAGGCTCCACGCGGCCTTGTGGACGAGCAGCCGGGTCGCGTGCAGTCGGATCGCCATCTCGGCGAGCATCGCCTGGACGAGCTGGTGGTTCGCGATCGCCGTGCCGAACGTCTTGCGCTCCTTGGCGTAGGCGACGCTCTCGTCGAGCGCGCGCCGCATGATCCCGCACGCGATGCCGCCGATGTCGGGCCGCGTCTGGTTGAACGTCTCCATCGCGAGCTTGAAGCCGTGGCCCGGCGGCGCGAGCACCTGCGCGGCGGGGACGTGGACGCCGTCGAGCATCACCTGGGCGGTGTCGCTCGCGCGCTGACCGAGCTTGTCCTCGTGCTTGCCGATGCTGAGCCCCTTGGCGTCGCGGTGGACGATGAACGCGCCGATGCCCTTGTGCTTCAGGTCGGGGTTCTCCGTCGCGAAGATGACGTAGAAGCTCGAGAGGTTCGCGTTGGTGATCCACGCCTTCGTGCCCGTCAGCACGTAGCCGCCGTCGGGCTGCTTGGCCGCGCGCGTCTGCATGCCCGCGACGTCGCTGCCCGCGCCGGGCTCGGTCGTCGCGTAGCTCACCCACGTCGGCTCGCTCATCAGCCAGCCGAAGTACTTCTTCTTCTGCTCCTCGCTGCCGGCGAGCTTGATCGGCGTGAGGCCGAGCGTGTTCGCCGTGATGCTGGTCTGGATGCCGCTGCAGCCGTAGGCGAGCTCCTCCGTGACGAGCACGGAGTCGAGATCGGAGAGCCCGGGACCTCCGTACTCGGCCGGCAGCGTGCAGTTGGCGAGGCCGAGCTTCCACGCTTCTTGGAAGACCTCGCGCGGGAACTCGCTCTTGCGATCGGCCTCCGCCGCGACAGGGATGACCTTCTCCTTGGCGAAGCGGCGGGCGGTGTCGATGAGGGCGCGTTGCTCCTCGGTGAGCTCGAAGTCGATCATGGGCGCCAGAGGGTAGAGCGCCCTTCGCCCGCCGGCAACGACGGCGTCACGTCACTCGCGCGCGCGCCGTCGCTTGGCCTCGATCTGCGCGCGCGCCGCGCGGCCGCCGAGGACCCAGCCGACCGTGATCCCGATGAGGAGGACGCCCGGGATGAAGACGAAGTGCTCGGGACCGGGCAGCCCGATCAAGCGGTCGGCTCCTCTTCGGCGGCGGCCTTGGGCGCGCTCTTCGCGCCGGCGAGCCGCTTCTCGGCGCGGGTGAGCGCGCCCTCGAGCCCCGCGACGCGCGCGGCGAGGTCCGCCTGCTTGCGCCAGAGGAAGACGAGCCACACGAGCAGGATGAGCCAGATCGCGGCGTACGCCTCCACGAGGAGCGTGTACCCGCTGAACTGCTCGCCGGTGCCCTCGACCGCCTCGAACTCGGTCGCGCGGTCGTCCGCGGTCGGCTGGATCATCGAAGCGTGGTGCATCATGCCTCCGCTCGGTCGTCGAGGCCGAGGTCGATCGCGTCTTCCTCCGCGCGGACGAGGCGGCTCCTCACGAGCTCGAGCCGCACGCGCGCGTAGAGCATCGTGATCGCGAAGACGGTGAACGCCGTCATCGCGAGCGCGAACGCGAGCTTCATGTCCGGGTGCTGGAGTCCGCCGCCCTTGCCGGTGACGACGGTGGGGTGCTGCCCGCCCCACTTCTGGACGCTGAAGTGGATGATCGGGAGGTTGGCGGCGCCCAGGATGCCGAGCGCCGCGGCGAACTTCCGCTCGCCCGCGCCGTCGCCGGAGAACGCGCGCAGCACGTGGTAGGCGACGTAGATCAGCCACGACAGGAGCGCCGTCGTGAGGCGGGGGTCCCACGTCCAGTAGTAGCCCCAAGCCTTCGCGGCCCACAGCGGCCCGGTCACGAGGACGATGAGGCCCATCACGATCGCGAGCTCCGCGCCCGCCCGCGCGATCGCGTCCCAGCGGTCCGTCGGCTTGAGCAGGTAGCCGACCGACCCGACGAAGCAGGCGGTCGCGCCGATGTACATCGAGTAGGCGCTCGGGACGTGGAAGTAGAAGATCTTCTGGACGATCCCCATCCGCGCCTCGATCGGCGCGCGGAGGAAGACGACGTAGATCGTCGCCAGGAGGAGGACGGTCGACGTCGCGAAGAGCGCGTAGAAGAGCGCGTTCCGCCTGCCGTTGCCTGCCTTCGCGGTGGTCACGGCGGGCACGTTACCACGTGAGGGTGAGTCTGGGTTAGAGGCCAACCGGCACCTCCGCGGGCGCGCGCCGGCCGTGCTCCGACGGCGCGGGGATGCGACAGCCCAGCCGCGGCCGACATTCCCGGCGGCTACTTCTTCCAGCTGTTCTTGTCGGCCTCGGCCTTCGCGGCGATCGCCTCGTCGAGCTGCTTGCCGAAGGCCTCGAGCGCGGCGTTGCCCTTGTCCATGTGGAGCGCCATGACGAGCTGGATCTTGGCCTGCTTCGGGTCGCCCTTCTTCATCAGCTCCTCGGCGCGGAGCACGAACGGACGAGCGCCCGGCGCGCGGACCTTGTCGATGAGGCGCCCGCCCGCCGCCGGCGGCGCGAGCGACCGCGGCGAGTCCATCTCGACGACGAGGTTCTCGGGCCGGAGGATGCCGTTCGCGACCGCCTCGTCGTAGCGCGCGCGGAGCGTCGGGTCCGACAGGACGCGCCACGCCTCGGTGCCGCGTCGGTAGATCCGGCCGATCGCCGCCTGCTCGTTCGGGTGCCGCCACCGGTGCGTGTCGGGGTGGAACGTCTCGGCGAACGCGTGAAACGCGGCGCGGAGCTCGTCGTGCGTCGCCTTCGGCGGGGCGCGGAAGAGGTCGTAGTAGGAAATCGAGTCGAGCGCGGCGAGCCACTGACTCAACGCAAGACCGTCCATCCGTCCGTTCGCTCCATCCTCGGTGTTGCAGGATCAGGTTGCAGGATCAATCAGGACGAGCCGCCGACGACCGGCTGGTTCGCGAACCGGTTGATCATCATGACGACGGAAGACTCGTCGGCGACGCCCACGAGCTGCAGTGTAGCGCGCGCCTCCTGTCCCGTCTGGACGTCGCGCGCCCGGACGCGGAGCGTGCCGTCGGCGTCCACCTCGAACGTCACCGCGACCGTGACCTCGCCGCGCGGGGCGGGGCGGAGGCCGGAGAGCTCGACCTCGCCGAGGTAGGTGTTGTGCGCGAACCCCGGGCTCTCCCCCTGGGCGACGCGGACGCGGACCGTCGTCTGCATGTCGCGGCCCGTCGCGAAGCGACGCGTGCGCTCGCAGGGGATCTTCGAGTTTCGCGGGATGATCGTGTCGGTGTAGCCGCCGGCGGTCTCCACGACGAGGCCGCGCGGGGTGACGTCGACGAGGACCGGCGTCTGGTACTGGATCCCGTGCGGCGCCGCCGGGGCCGGCGGGATGTTCGGCTCGAACGCCCCGGGCGGGTAGTCGAGCGGCGCCGACGGGTCCTGCGCTGGAGGCGCCGACGAGAAGGCCCCGAAGATCGGCGGCTGCGAGGCCGCGGCGCCGCCGGGCGGCGGCGCCGAGCCGAACGAGAACGGCTGCTGCTGCGGGGGAGGCGGCGCCGAGAAATGCGACTGCATCGGCGGCGCGCCGGCCGCGTAGGCGCTCTGTTGAGGCGGCGCGCCGTACGATGGGGCCGCGCCGGCGGGGCGCGCTGTAGCCCTGCTGCTGGAAGGGCTGCGGGGTTCACGGCGGCGGCGCCGGGGCGGGGGCGCGAACGGCGGCGCCGGGGCGGGGGGCGCGAACGACGGCGCTGGCGCAGCGGCGCCGCGGGCGAGGCGAACGTGTCGGGCGGGCCGGGGCGCCGGCTCGGGGCCGCCTGTTTCGCCGGTACTGGCGGCGCGCCGCCGAGCGGCGCCGTCGTCGCCGGAGACGGTCCGCCGCGCGCCCGCGTCTGCGGCGCCGCGGTCGGAGGACGCTTCGCGACGCCGGGCCGGCTTCGCCGCCGGCGCGGCCGCCGGCGCGCGCTGGGGCACTGCATCGCCGCCGTGCGCGAGTGCGGCGAGTGACCTCGTCACCTTCTGCATCGGACCGAAGGGCTGCGGCGCGATCAGCGGCGGCGGCTTGCCCAGCATCGCCGGGGCTCCGCCTTGCGGGCTCATCCCGACCTGACCCGGCTTCCGCGCAGGCTTCGCCCGCGCGACGACGGCGGGGAGATCGGCGCGATCGAGCAAGGAGTCGTGGTCGTCCTTCGGCTTGGCCGCGGGGTTGCTCGCGGGGTCGAGCTGGACGGTGCTCCCTTTCCCCGGCTCGGCGGAGCCGCGCGCGAACGCCTCGGTCTCGTCGTCGAACTGCCCGGCCTCGAGGGCCTCCGATCGAGCCTTGGTGATCGCCTCCATCGCCGCCGTGGCGGTCTGATTGGAGATGAGCGAGAGGTCCGAGACGTGCCCGAACCCGCCGTCGTCGACGCCGGGCGTCGAGACGCCGGTGGTCGACACGAGGCTGAGGTCCGCGAGGGCGCCGAACGGGCCGCCGTCGGGGATCGCCTCCGAGGGGGCTTCGGGCTCCTGCCGCCACGGCGCGGGGGCGTCGCCGATCGGCGAGGGCACCGGCTGCCCGGCCGCGCTCATGCTCGGGAAGCTCGGGACGCTGGCGCTCGGCGTCGAGAACAGCGAGGGCGGCTCGTCGATCGCCCCGAAGCCCGGGCCGCGGGCTTGCGCCGCCGGCGGCGCGCCCGCCGCCGGTCGAGGTCCGGCCTGCGCCGCGGCCGGCCCGGCCTGCTGCGTGAGCGTGCTCGGATCGTTGCTGCCGAACGTGCGCTCCGACGTCGCTCCGCCCGGCTTCGCGCCGCCGGACGAGGGCATCCCGGACGACGGGAACCACTCGAACGGCGTCGGGGCGGCGAGGTCGGGGAACGACGCCATCGACGGATCGTCCTCGCTCGCCTGCGTCGTCGGAGCGCCCGGCTTCGGCGCGGGGCGCGCGACGCCGCGCTGCGTGGCCGGCGCGACGCCGCGCTGCGTGACCGGCGCGACGCCCGGCTGGGTGACCGGCGCGCTGCCCGGCTGCGTGATCGGCGCGACGCCCGGCTGGGTGACCGGCGCGCTGCCCGGCTGCGTGGCCGGGGCGACGCCCGGGTGGGTCGAGCGGAGCGACGGCTGCGGCGGGCCCTTCGCGCCGGGGACGCCGGGCGGCTGAACCGGCGGGCGGGTCTGCGTCTCCGTCTGCTGCGCGCCCGGCGGCGGCGCGGAGCCCACGGTCGACGCGAAGCCGAGCCCGGGCGGCTGCGAGCCCACGGTCGACGCGAAGCCGAAGGCCGGCGGCGCGCTCCCGAACGCGGGCTTGAGCATCGCCGGATTGAGCTCGCTCGTCTGCGTGTTCTCCTGCGTGTCGCCCCCCGGGCGGCCCGGGACGCCCGGCGGCGCCGGGATGCTCCGGCGGCGGATCCCCTCGGTGAGCGCGGCGGCCTGGATCGCCGCGCCGATCGCGACGACCTCGTCCGGGTTGACGCGGTCCATCGGCGGCGCGCCGAAGAACGCCTCGACCCGCTTGCGCACGAGGGGCATGCGCGTCGAGCCGCCGACGAGGATGACCTTGTCGAAGGAGGTCGGCGAGAGGCGCGCGAGCGAGAGCGCGTCCTGCGTCACCTTGAAGGTGCGGTCGACGAGCGGCGTCAGGAGCGCGTCGAGATCGCGCCGCGTCATCGTGAACTGGAAGGTCAGCGAGGCGCCGCCGGCGCCGTGGCCGAAGTCCTTCAGCACGACGGTGTGGGTCTCGGCGGTGGAGAGCGCGATCTTGATGTCCTCGGCGGTCGTCTTGAGCCGCTCGGACATCTGCGGGTCCTGCTTGGCGTCCTGGCGGTGCTGCTTGAGGAACGCCTCGGCCATGCGGTCGGCGATGACGGCGTCGACGTCGTCGCCGCCGAGGAACGAGTCGCCGGCCGTCGCGAGCACCTCGAAGACGTTGCCGTTGAGGTCGAGCAGCGTGCAGTCGAACGTCCCGCCGCCGAAGTCGTAGACCGCGACGCGCTCGTTGCCGGTGCGTCCCAGGCCGTACGCGAGCGCCGCGGCGGTGGGCTCGTTGAGGATGCGGAGGACCTCGAGGCCGGAGACGCGGCCCGCGACCTTGGTCGACGCGCGCTGGAGCTCGTTGAAATGGGCGGGGACCGTGATGACCGCGCGCTCGACGGGCGTGCCGAGCGCCTGCTCGGCGATCTGACGCGCGCGCTTGAGGACGAACGCGCTGATCTCCGGCAGCGTGTAGTCCTGCTGGCGGGCGTGGACGAGCGGCCCCTGGCCCGGCCCCTCGCGGAGCTCGAAGGCGAACCGTTGCCGCGCCTGCGTGATCTCCGGGCTCCCCCACGAGCGACCGATCAGCCGCTTGTGGCTGTAGACGGTGTTCTTCGCGTCGATGACGCGACGGGCCTTGGCGGCGCCACCGACGAGCACCTCGCCGTTGGGGTGAAACGAGACCACGCTCGGGAGGAGGCGGACGCCCTTCTCGTCTGCAAGGACGTGCACTTTTCCCGCGCGGACGCAGCCGACGACGGTGTTGGTCGTCCCCAGATCGATGCCGACAACGCTCACACCCGAGATGTACCACCATCCGCTCGGCCCCAGGAACCTTTGGGTTTTGGGCTCGAGGAGGTCGCTCGTCGCGGCGGGAGGGCCTCGGGCGGCGCGTGCGTCGCTCCGGAGAGCGCCGCGCGCGGACGCCGGGGCGAAGGGGCCCGCCCGATCGCGCCGGGGCTGGGCTAAGCTCAACGACGAGTGAGCACGAGCGAGCAGCGCGGTCCGTCGAGCGGTCCGTCGACTTCGAGCGGCTGGATCGCGCTGCCGCGCGGCGGATACTACGTCCGCACGTCGGCGGGCGCGGTGCAGATCGGCGTCCCGCCGGAGACGATCAAGGACGTCATGGAGCTCCGGCTCGACGTCCCGGTCGCGTACGTCCTGCCGCGCGAGCTGTTCGACCGGCGCCGCGGGCTCTCCGTCGCCGAGTTCGAGTTCCCGGCGTATTACAGCTTCTTCCTGCTCAAGCGGCGCTGTCGCCTCGTCGTGCTCTCGCGCGACGTCGAGCGCCGCGTTCGGTCGATCTTCCAGGAGTCGCTGTTCGGGCCGAGCGCGGGGCCGCTGCCCAGCGAGTTCGCCGACGGCTTCCCGGAGTCGCACCGCCCCGACTTCCAGAAGGAGAGCGACTACTTCAGGACCGTGCCGGGGAAGGGGAGGTTGACCGTCGACGACCTCATCGAGTTCGTCGTCGCCGACGGGGGCGCGGCGAAGATCGCGCCCGACGTCACGATCGAGCTCGGCGCGGACGCGATCGTCGTCCGAGACGCGGGGCGCGAGCCCGTCTCCGTGGGCGCGACCGTGGCGCTGCCGGGCCGCGCGCCGACGGATCCCGATCTCGTCGCGCACTCCTTCGCGCCGCCGTCGTTCGGCGTCACCGTGCTCGGCGCGAGCCACGGCTTCGATCCCTCCGGCAAGACGACGGGCTTCCTCCTCTGGATGGGCGGCCGCGCGATCCTCGTCGACCCGCCGACCGACTCCACCGACTACCTGCGGGTCCGCGGCGTCGCGCCGAAGACCATCGACGGCGTGATCCTGACGCACTGCCACGCCGATCACGACGCCGGCACGTTCCAGAAGCTCCTCGAGGAGTCGCAGATCAGCCTCTACACGACGCCGCACATCCTCGGCTCGTTCCTCCGGAAGTACTCGGCGCTCTCCGGGCTCTCCGAGGACCTCCTCCGCCGGACGTTCTCGTTCCACCCGGTGCGCATCGGCGCTCCGGTCCACGTCCGCGGCGGCGAGCTCTGGTTCCGCTACACGCTCCACTCGATCCCGACCATCGGCTTCGACGCGTTCTACGGCAACCGCAGCATCTCGATCTCGGGCGACACGCTCTACGATCCGGAGCGCGTCACCCGGATGTACGAGGAGGGCGTCTTCTCGGCCGCGCGCTACGAGGCCCTCGTCGGCTTCCCCGAGCACCACAGCGCGATCCTGCACGAGGCGGGGATCCCGCCGCTCCACACGCCCACGACCGCGCTGGCCGCGCTGCCCGAGGACGTGAAGAGGCGGCTCTACCTCGTCCACATCGCGGCGAAGGACGTCCCGAAGGACGCCGGGCTCCGCGCGGCGCGTGAGGGGCTCGAGCACACGATCCGCGTGGAGCCGTCGAGCTCGCCGCGGTTCAGCGAGGCGATCGAGCTGCTCGACATCTTCGCGATGGTCGACTTCCTCCGCGACCTGCCGCTCACCCGCGCGAAGAGCCTCTTGCAGGTCGCGCGGCGGATGACGCTCCCCGCCGGCGAGCGGATCGTGAAGCAGGGCACGCGCGGCGACAGCTTCTACATCATCGCGCACGGCACGGTGCAGATCGTGCGGGACGGCGTGCCGCTCAAGCGCTACCGCGCGGGCGACTACTTCGGCGAGATGGCCATCCTGCTCGACCAGCCGCGCTCCGCCGACGCGGTCGCGCTCACCGACGTCGATCTCATCGCGATCGACCGCAACGATCTCCTCGCCGTCCTCCGCGGCAGCGAGATGCTCACGCGCCTCGAGCGCCTCGCGCGCATTCACGACGAGGGCGCCTGGGAGCTGCTCGCGAAGAACTCGGTCCTCTCCGGGCTCACGACCGCGCAGAAGACGCAGCTCCAGATGTACCTCGTGCCGTGTCGGGCCGACGAGGACCAGGTGCTCTGGCGCGCGGGCGACGTACCGGAGCAGGCCTACCTGGTCGACGACGCCATCGTGACGATCCGGTGCCCGGAGGGCGAGCTGACGCCGTTCGCGAGCGGCGCCTTCGTCGGCGAGGTCGACGCGCTGCGCACGGGCGGGCCGGCGCCGAGCTCCGCGCGCGTCACGCGGAGCGGCAAGCTGTTCTCGATCGCGAAGACCGACCTCGCGCGCTTCTTCGAGGACAACCCGGGGGTCTACCTGTCGTTCCTCGGCGTTCGCTTCGTCGAGTGACGTCGCGCGGACGGGCGCGAGGCGCCGCGCTCACGGGCGCTTCGTCGTCAGCCAGAGGTAGTCCGACGCGAGGTCGGCGTCCGAGATCTTCGAGGCGTCGCTCGCCGGCATCTCTCCGCGGCCGCTCCGCACGATCGCGATGAAGGCGCTCTCGCTCCTGCCGCCCGGGATCGAGGGGAAGCCGCCCTGGCCTCTGCCCTCGGCGCCGTGGCACTTCGCGCACACCGCCTGGAACGACGCCGAGAGCGTCAGCGTCTCGGAGTCGTCCGGGTCCTCCGAGCCGCCCGGGTCCTCCGAGTCGTCCGGCGACCCCGCGTCGCGCTGGCTCTGCCCGTCCGAGGGCGACTCCTCTTTGTCGGCGCAACCCGCCGTCGTCATCGCGGCCACCGTCACGAAGTACGCGAGCGTCCTCTTCGTCATGCTTTCTCCCGTCATCCAACACGAGGCTCGGAGAGCCCGCCCAGGAACGTCCGCCGCGTCGACGCGGCGGCGAGTCGACACGGCCTCCGCCGGACGTCAGTCGCCCGCGTCGTCCGAGCCGCCGGCGTCCGGCGTCCCGCCCGCGTCCGGCGGCGGAGGCGGCGGATCGTCGTCGCTCTTCGGACCCGGGCCGCTGTAGGGGCCGGCGCCGGGCGGCAGCTCCGGCTGCGGGGGCGGCTCGTCGGGGATGAACGTGGTGCTCGCCGTGGACGCCCGCTTCTTGTCGGCGTCCGACGCGTCGTCGTCCGATCCGCACGCGGTGGCGGCCGTCACGACGATCGTCAGAGCCGCGGTGATCCAGAGAGAGAGGGAGGGGACGCGACCTCGCATGGATGACGAGGCTACCATGCAAGTTGTGCGCTGATGCCAGCGGGCCCACCGCGCCCGGCGCGAGAGCATCACGACACGAGCGTCGCCGCGACGCGCTGCGCGCGGGCGCGCTTCGCCGGCGCCGTGATCGGGAGGGCTGCGCTCGACGTCCGCGTCGGGCGGCGGCGCGGGGCTCGAGTAAGGGGGCGAGCCCCCGGCGACGCGGGGAACGGTCCCCATTCCGATCCGGGGTGAAGGTGCGTGACGAGTGCACCTTTGCCCAAGAGAGCTTCCACGGCGCCTGCGCGTCGATCGCGCGCGTTTGTCGGTCAGGACCGCCACGCGTGGGCCGGCGACCGGGGGCGCGAATCGAGTGAGGACGAAAAACCTCACGGTGGGCGCACTGCTTGCTGAGCTGTCGCGCCGAGAGAGGGACAGAGCATGAGGAGAACCTCGCAGCAGATTTCGGGGAGGCACGCCGTCTCGCTGTGCGCGCTGGTCCTCGGATCGGCGCTCGGCGGCGCCGGGTGTGGGGAGGAGGACGAGGGCGTCGCGAGCGGCGCCGCCTGCACCAGCACCCGCGAGTACTTCACCACCCAGATCTACGGCAAGGCGATGCAGGCGTGCATCGGCTGCCACTCGCCGGGCGGCATCGCCGAGACGAAGGGCGCCAAGTTCAAGATCTTCCGCGAGACGTGGCCCGACTTCGTCAGCGCCAACCTCGACAGCATGCGCGACTACGCGAAGCTCGAGATCGACGACGTCCCGGTGCTCCTCCGCAAGCCGCTCGGCGAGCGCGATCACGGCGGCGGCGCCGTCCTCAAGGAGGACTCCGAGGACTTCAAGCTGCTCCGGGGGTTCGTCCAGGAGCTCCGGCGCGGCGAAGAGCGCAAGTGCGACGCCGAAGGGCAGCTCGGCGTGCAGATGCTCGGCAACCGCGCCACCGCCCGCAAGGCGGCGATCACGCTGGCCGGCCGCTACCCGACCGACGAGGAGCTCGCGAGCGCGGCGACGGATCAGGGCCTCGCCGAGTTCGTGCTCAAGCTCACGAACGAGGAGCTGTTCTACGATCGCCTCCGCGAGATCTGGAACGACGCGCTGCTCACGGAGCGCGGCGTCGACGCCGGCGTCGAGTCCGCGTACAACAACGCGCCCTGGCTCCACAACGACCGGTACCCGCAGTACACGTCGGACACGCGCAACTGGACGTCGGCCTCCGTCACCGAGGAGCCGATGCGCTACATCGAGTTCGTCGTCCGGAACAACTTGCCGTTCTCCGACGTCGTGAACGGCAACTACGTCGTCGCGAACCCCTTCCTCGCCGCGATGTACGGGCTCCCGCACGACGCGCCGCTCATCCCCGAGAGCTTCCTCGACTGGCGGCGCATCGACTTCTCGCCGGTCCAGAACCGCGAGGAGGACGGCGCCGCCAAGACGACGGGCATGCCGGTCGCGGGCGTCCTCTCCACGCCGGCGTTCCTCACGCGCTGGGAGACCACGCCGACGAACCGCGGCCGCAAGCGCGCCCGGATCGTCCTCAAGAACTTCCTCGCCACGGACATCTTCAAGTTCGCGACGCGGCCGGTCGACTCGACCGCGCTCACGTCGATCCAGAACCCGACGCTCAACTCGGCGATGTGCTCGGTGTGCCACTCGGTCATCGATCCGATCGCCGGCGGCTTCCGCGGGTTCGGCGAGAACCAGCTCCTCCGCTTCAACGCGGACGACAACTGGCACGACGAGATGCTGCCGCCGGGGATCAACGGCGCCGACATGCCGCCGGAGAGCTACGGCAACGCGCTCATGTGGCTCGGGGCGCAGGTCGCGAAGGATCGCCGCTTCGGCATCTCGGTCGCGCAGGTCATGTACCGCGGCATCGTCGGCGACGACCCGATCGCCTTCCCGCAGGACAAGGACGCGCCGGACTACGCGGACCGCGTCCGCGCCTACAACATCCAGAACGACTGGTTCGTGAAGCTCGGCGACGACTTCGCGGCGGGGACGGAGGGCGCGACGCCGCCGAAGTACGACCTCCGGAGGCTCGTCGTCGCGATCGTCGACAGCGCCTACTTCCGCGCCGAGTCGGGCGACGGGACCAAGGACGCCCTGCACGACGGCCTCGGTCAGGGCCGGATCCTCAGCCCGGAGATGCTGGGGCGGAAGTACCGCGCGACCACCGGCCTCTACTACTTCGGCGGCGAGGCCGCCTCGAAGAACGAGCGCCGCGCCAAGGACGGCTTCCTCCGGAGCGACCTCGTCGAGGACCGCGACTGGCGGCTCGTCTACGGCGGCATCGACTCGGGCGACGTCACCAAGCGCACCGAGACGATGAGCCCGATCATGATCGCGACCAGCCAGTACACCGGCGCCATCGTCGCGTGCCGCGCGACGAGCTACGACTTCACCAAGCCGACCGCCGAGCGCCGCCTCTTCCGCACGGTGGAGCTGACGACCACGCCGTTCACCCGCGCGAACAAGGACCAGCCGCTCGTCGCGGTCCCCGACGCCGAGAAGAAGATCCGGGACACGATCGTCCACCTCTTCTTCCGCCTGCTCGGCGAGACCGTCGACCCGAGGTCGGAGGAGGTCGACGCGGTGTACGGGCTGTTCGTCGACGTCTGGCGCGACCTCGAGGAGTTCGAGGTGAACAACCCGAACAAGGGCGGGCAGAACCTCACCAACGGGCGCTGCGTCGCCGAGAACGACTGGGACAAGGGCGTGCGCTTCGAGACGCGCGACGGGCGCCTCCAGGCCGTCTTCGAGCGCCTGCGGGATCGACCCGACGACGCCGCGTACGAGCCGGGCATGCGGCTCGCGCGCGACGAGAACTTCACCATCCGTTCGTGGCAGGCGGTCATGACGTACCTCCTCACGGACTATCGATTCACCCACGAGTGACGGGCCCAGGAGCAAAAGCGATGGATCGCCGCGATTTCGTCAAGCTGGCCGGGTTCGCCGGGCTCTCTCTCTTCTTCCCGACCGTCCTCGGGCGCGAGGCTCACGCCGACGCCGCCGTCTGGGGAGGCCCGTACTTCCTCCACATGCACGCCGCGGGCGGGTGGGACCCGACGATGCTCTGCGACGCGAAGGTGACCGCAGAGGGCGTCACGCCGGCGTACGAGAACCGGCTGATCACCGAGGTCGCCGACATGAACGGCGTCGTCGTCCCGACGGCCACCGCGGAGGGGAAGTTCCTCCTGCGGAGCAACGGCAACCCCGTCGAGGATCCGCAGAACTTCTTCGCGACGGTCGGCAGGGACGTCCTCGTCCTCAACGGCGTCGACACCCAGACGAACAACCACGACACCGGCGTGCAGGGCCTCGCCTGCGGGCACAACGACGTCGAGCTGCCGGCGCTGGCGGCCCTCTTCGCCGGCAAGGTGTCGAGGCAGATCAACGTCCCGATGGCGTTCCTCGCGGGCGGTCAGTACAACCGCACCGGCGACGTCGTCGGCATCTCGCGCTTCCCCGGCGACAAGGTCGCGCTCCTCACGGAGCCGTACAAGGCCTCGCCGCAGGACGACAAGGCCTTGCTCTCGGACGTCGCGGTGCGCCGCATCACCGAGCTCCGCGAGGCGCGCATCTCGCGGCTCGCCGCGGAGACCTCGCTCCCGCGGACGAAGCGCACGTTCAACGCGTTCCGCGACGCGGCCAAGGGCGGCGCGTCGGTGAACCTGCTCAAGGCCGTCGCCGGCGCCCCCGATCCGTCGATCGACGCGTTCGCGAACGACCTCGCCCCCGACACGCGCGCGTACCTGACGGCGCCGGTCAACAACGGCGCGGCCCGCTTCGTCGACCTCGGCCGCCCGCTCGAGACGGTCCTCCGCTGCTTCCAGGCGGGCGTGTCGGCCTCGGCGACGTTCGCGCAGGGCGGCTTCGACACCCACGCCGATCACGACAACAGCCAGGGCAACGCGCTGAGCACGTTCCTCGCGCGCTTCCGGTACGTGCTCCTCCGCGCCCAGCAGCTCGGGCTCCGCGACAAGCTGTACGTCATGGTCACGTCCGACTTCGGACGCACCCCGCGGTACAACACGGGCAACGGCAAGGACCACTGGAACGTCACCTCGGCGCTCCTCGCGGGGCCCGGCATCCGCGGCGGCCGCGCGATCGGCAGGACCGACGAGGGCCACAAGGCGATGCGCGTCGCCCGCGGCAACGTGAGCCAGGTCCTCCCCGACCGGGACTCGAGCGGCGTCCGCATCCACCCCGCGCACATCCACCGCGAGCTCAGGCGCGTGCTCGGCGTCGATCAGACGCCGTTCATCGATCAGTTCCCGCTGCCCGCAACGGACGAGGCGCTCCCGCTCCTCGCCTGAGCGTCACCTGCGACTCGTCCCACTTCGGGAGCGGCAGGCGAATCGTGAAGGTCGTGCCCGTCTCGTCGGAGGTGACGGCGAGCTCGCCGCGGTGCGCCTCGACCACGCGCTTCACCAGCGGCAGGCCGAGGCCCGTCCCGGAGGCCTTCGTCGTGTAGAAGGGCTCGAGGACGCGGTCCTGCTCCTCCGGCGCGATCCCCGTGCCGGTGTCGCTGACGTCGACGCAGGCGAACGAGGCGTCGTCGCGGTGCTCGATGCGCGTCTCGACGAGCAGCGCTCCGCCCGTCGGCATGGCCTGGATGGCGTTGACGACGAGGTTGAGCAGCGCCTGTCGGACCATGCGCCGGTCGATCTCGACGAGCGGCATCTCCGCGCAGTGGATCACCCGCACCTCGACCGCGGCGCTGTGGGGCAGGCGAGGGACGGCCTTCGTGACCGATTGGACGACGCTCGCCAGCGACGTCTGCTCCGCGCGCATCGTCCAGGGCCGCGCGAGCTCGAGCAGGTCGGTGACGATCTCCTCGAGGCGCACGGCCTCCTCGTTCACGATCGAGAGGAGGGAGACCGTGTCGGCCCGCCGGGCGAGGCTCGCTTCGTCGTGGACCAGGCGGCGGAGCGCGCTGACGGAGTTGAAGAGGACGCCGAGCGGATTGCGGATCTCGTGGGCCACCGTGGCCGCGAGCTCGCCGATGGTCGCGAGCCGTTCGCGCGCGACGAGCTCGTCCTGCGTCCGGCGGAGGCTCTCGACGAAGTCGGAGACCTCGAGCGCCGACCCCACGTGGGCCGCGAACAGCGCGACGGCGGCGGCGTCTTCGGCGCGGAGCGAGGGCGAGGTCATCGTGAGGAGGCCCCACGGCTCGCCCCGGACGACGAGCGGCGCGGCGACGCCGTTCGAGAAGCCCGACGTGGCGGTCGACGTGTCGAGGCAGAGCGGATCTTTCCCCGTGGCCGCGAGCACGAATCGAACGAAGAGATCGAGGTCGCTCCGATGGATGCTCCGACGCTCCGCGACGACCTCCGACGCGAGGCCGCACCGCGCGAGGGGGGCACGGAGGCCGACGAGGCGCCGGCCGAGCAGGCGCTCGAGGGCCGCGCGCTCCGGGGACGTGGCGAGCGACCGCAAGACGAGGTCGGAGCCGGCGACCTGAAACGCGTCGAGGCGGAGGCCCAGCCGCGCGGCGCCGTCGCCGGCGATGCGGAGGACGTCCTCGGCCGTGCGGCCCCTGTGCACGTGCGCCGCGAGCGCGGACAGCGCCCTGACGAGCTCGGTCGACACCGTGCTGCCCCCTTTCGACATTCCCGTCATCAGATGCCCCGTCACCGCGGCGGACGCAAGCACCAAAGGGGCGCCTCGCCGCCGCGCTCCGCGCCGATCGCGTCGAATTCATCTCGATCGGTGGAGCGCGGCGCGCGCGATCGCGCGCGTCCATCTCGGTCGATTCAGATCGGGACGCCGCGGCGGGCGCGCGCGCGATCCGCCGCCCCGAGGGCGCGCGGTCGGCTACGCCGGCTCGGACGCGAGCCAGCGGACGACGGTGGCGAGGCCGTCGTCGAGCCGGATCTGCGGGTGCCAGCCGAGCTCCGCGCGCGCGCGCGCGATGTCCGCGAACGTCGCGTCGACGTCGCCGAGCGGGACGGGGGCGCGCTCGACCCGGATCTCCCGCCCGGCGGCGCGGCTCATCGCGGCGACGAGCTCCGTCAGCGTCAACGGAGCGCCCGAGCCGAGGTTGTAGGCGCGGACGCCGGGGGGCGCGCCGTCGGCCGCGGCGAGGATGCCCCGGACGATGTCGTCGACGTGCGTGAAATCGCGGCGCATCGAGCCGTCGCCGAACACGGTGATGGGCTCGTCGGCCATGACGTTGCGGAGAAAGCTCGTGATGGCCATCTCCGGCCGCTGCCACGGACCGTAGACGGTGAAGAAGCGGAGGAGCGGGCAGCGCATCTCCGGTGTCTTCCGGATCATCGCGCTCACGACGAGCTCGGCGGCGCGCTTGCTCGCGGCGTACGGCGACTCCGGCGCGATCGCGGGCGCGTCCTCGCCGGCGGGCAGCGGCGTCGCGTTGCCGTAGACCGACGAGCTCGACGCGAAGACGAAGAGCGGCGTCCCGGCCCGCTGAGCGGCGGCGAGGAGCGTCGCGGTCCCCTCGACGTTCACGACCGCGTAGCGCGCCGGCTCGGCGAACGACGGGCGGACGCCGGCGAGCCCGGCGAGGTGGATCACGCCCGCGACGCCGCTCGTGAGGCGCGCCGCGGTCGCGCGATCGGTCACGCACGCCTCGACGATGTCGACGCGCCCCGCGTACTCGCGCGAGAGGACGTCGGCGTGCCGGCGCTTGAGGCGCGCGGGGTAGGGCGCGTCGGAGAAGTCGTCGAGGACGGTGACCGAGTCGCCGCGTTCGAGGAGCGCGCGGGAGAGGTGGTGGCCGATGAAGCCGACTCCTCCCGTGACCAGCCACCGTCGCATCGGCGACCCGTCAGCGCTGGGACGGGCGATCGGCCACCCGGTTCGTGGCCACGCCGATGCCCTGGTAGCGCAGCCCCGCGCGGAGGACGTCGCTCGGGCGCCAGATGTTGCGCGCGTCGACGAGGAGGGGCGCGCCGCCGGAGGCCGTCGGGACGAGGCGCCGCTTGATCTCGGTGAAGTTCGGCGCGCGGTAGCTGCGCCACTCCGTGAGGAGGACGAGCGCGTGGGCGCCGTCGAGCGCGTCGTAGTCGCGATCCTTCACCGTGACCTTCGCGCCGAAGAGCTTCGCGAAGTTCGGGCCCGCCTCGGGATCGTGGCAGGAGACCGACGCGCCCTTGTCGAGCAGCGCCTTGGTCAGCTTGACCGCGGGCGACTCGCGGATGTCGTCGGTCTCGGGCTTGAAGGCGAGGCCCCAGAGGGCGATCTTCTTGCCCATGACGCCCTCGAGCGCCTTGTCGACGAGCTGCCCGAGGAACAGCGCCTGCTCCTCGTTCGCGCCGTGGGCGGCCTCCGCGATGCGCATCGGCACGCCGTGCTCGCGGCCGAGCGCCGAGAGCGCCTGCACGTCCTTCGGGAAGCACGAGCCGCCGTAGCCGGGGCCGGCGTAGAGGAACTTCTTGCCGATGCGCGAGTCGGTGCCGACGCCGAGGCGGACCGAGTGGATGTCGGCGCCCGTGGCGTGGCAGAGCCGCGAGAGCTCGTTCATGAACGAGATCCGGACGGCGAGCATGGTGTTCGACGCGTACTTGATGAGCTCGCTCGAGCGCGGATCGGTCACGACGAGGCGCTCGCCGGAGAGCTGGAGCGGGGCGTAGAGGTCGCGGAGCATCTGCCGCGCCTCGTCGCTGCGCGCGCCGACGACGACGCGGTCGGGCTTGAAGAAGTCGTTGACCGCGTCGCCCTCCTTGAGAAACTCGGGGTTCGAGACGACCTCGAGCGGCACGCGCGCGCTGGCGAGGCGCGCCTGGACGGCGTCGCACGTGCCGACCGGCACGGTGCTCTTCACGACGACGATGGCCTGCTTCGAGGCGACCTTCGCGATCATGTCGGCGGCGGCCATGACCGCGGAGAGATCGGCCGCGCCCGCCGCGTCGGGCGGGGTCCCGACCGCGATGAAGTACGCGTCCGCCGCGTCGAACGGCGCGGAGATCGCGCTCGCGAACTGCAGGCGGCCGCAGCGCTGGTTCCTGTGGATGAGATCGCCGAGGCCCGGCTCGTAGATCGGGACGCGCCCGTCGGAAAGCTTCGCGATCTTGTCGGGATCGATGTCGAAGACGAGGACCTCGTGACCGAGGTCGGACAGTCCCGTTCCGCTGACGAGGCCGACGTATCCGGCTCCGAAGACGACGAGGCGCATGACGAGGCTCTCTCTAGTGAACCGGAGGGATCAGGGCAAGCCGGGGACGTTCAGCCGGATCGAGTAGAGGCCGGTCTGCGGGTTCCGCCCGCCGTCGCCGGGCTCGGGACCGTTCGCCGTGATGTAGAGCGTCCTCCGGTCGGCCTCGCCGAACGTGCAGTTCGTCGGCTTCACGTCGACGGTGATCGTCCCGAGCTTGGCGCCCGTCTTGTCGAACACGTCGACGCCGGCGTCGTCCGCCACGTAGAGGTTGCCGGCGTCGTCGACCGCCATCCCGTCGCCGCCGGGCACGTCGGCGAGCACGGTGAACGCGCCCACCGCGCCGGCGCCGTCGACCGGAGCCGAGAGGAGCTTCCCGGCGCCGTTGTCCACGACGTAGAGCGTGTTCTGATCCGGCGAAAGCGCGACGCCGTTCGGCTTGTCGAAGTCGTGCGCGACGCGCGAGAGCTCGCCCGCGGAGTCGATGCGGTAGACGGCTTCGTCGTCCTGCGTGTTCGGGTTGCCCGAGTAGTTCGGGTCCGTGAAGTAGACGTTGCCGTCGGAGCGCACGATCACGTCGTTCGGCGCGTTGAGCGGCTCGCCGTCGTACGTCTCGGCGATCGGCGTCGTCGCGGCGCCCCTCGTCGCCTCGCTCTTCGTGACGCGCTTGTTGCCGCCCTCGCACGCGACGAGCTGCCCGGCGTTGTCGACGGCGAGGCCGTTGGCGCCGCCGCTGTTGTTGCGCCACTGCGCGGTCCCGCCGTCGGGCAGGAGCTCGTGGATCAGGTTCGCGGGGATGTCGGTGAAGAGCAGCCGCCCGTCGATCCAGACCGGCCCCTCGGTGAACCGGAAGCGGCCCCTGACGAGCGTGGCCTCGCGCGTCGTGCCCTCGAGCGGGTCGGGGAAGACGACCACGGCGCCGTCGGGGAGCGTCGTGGTGCTCCCGTCGCGGCCGGGGGCGGCGATGCTCCCGTCGTAGTCGCACTCCTGGTTGATGCAGCCGTTCGTGCGCGCGGGCGCGTCGGGGCCCGTCTCGCTGCAGGCCAGGAGAACGGCGCCCGGGGTGGCGAGGGCGAGACCGGCGAGCACGAAGCGGAGGCGCATGGACATCATGATCCCTTAACCTCGGCGCGACGGAAGAGCCACCATCCGCCGTGGTGCTCTTCGAGCTCCAGGCGGTCGGGGGTGTGCGGCTCGGTCGCGTTCGGTCTCGTGCGGATGAGGACGTAGTCCCAGTCCTCGAGGTGGTAAGCGGGCCAGTCGATGACCTTGAGGTTGCTCTCGCTGTACGTCCGAGGGAGGCGGAGCGCGGGGTTCTCCGGCGTCGGGTAGAGCGCCGAGCCCTGGTGAAACCAGACGTCGCTCACCACGATCGGCCGCTCGACCAGCACGAGCTTGTCGTAGTGGATGAAGGGGTGCGCGGTGAACACGTCGCTGTTCGGATCGAGCGGCAGGTTCAGGAGGCGCGACTCCGCCGGGACGTGGGCGAGCACCTCCTTGTAGCCGCGGGCCTCGTCCTGGAAGCGGTACGACGCGACGAGGGCGAGCGCGCTGATCGTCGACGCGAGGACGGGCGGGCCGTAGTGGAGGCCGAGCGCGAGCGGTCGCGAGAGCGCCGCGCGCCGCGCGCCGAGGAGCGCGAGGATGAGGGCGACGGGGACGAGGCGCCCGTCGACGAAGCCGAACCAGCCGACCGCGTGGGGCAGGGCGATGAACGCGAGCGCGATCGCCCCGGCGCAGGCGTAGAGGGCGCGGCTGTGGCGGACGTCGGCCGGCGCGTCGGCGCCTCGGCCCGCGCCGCGTCCGAGCGAGCGGACGGTGACGACGGCGGCCGCGACCGCGAACGCGAGGAGCAGGAAGCCGACGAAGAAGTCGATCCCCGTGCGTGTCATGAGGGTCGGGCTGAGGAGCAGCCCGAGCTTGTCCGCGGCCCCCTGGAACCGAGGGATCAGGGGCTGGACGCGCGGCACCGAGCCCGGCGGCGTCGTGGCCCCGCGCTCGAGCCAGGCGACCCACGCGGCGAGCGCCAGCGCCGGGACGAGCGCGCGGAGGCGGAGCAGCCGCCGGAGGCGCCGGCCGGTGACGATCGACGAGATGCCGGCGCAGAGGAGGAACAACAAGAACGCGTGCCCGTGCGCGACGAACATCAGCGGCGCGAACGCCGTGACGACGAGCTCGCGGCGCCGGAGCGCGCGGACGTCGACGGCGTCGTCGGCGGCGGTGAGCAGGTCGAGCCAGAGCGTGAGCCCGACGAGCATCACGGCGACGCCGAGCAGGTAGCTCGCGAAGCCGAGGAGCGTCATGATCCCGAACGACAGCGCGACGCCGAGGAAGCCGAAGGCCGGGGAGGTGTCGCCGTAGAGGCGCCGGCGCGCGAAGAGCATCGCGAGCGGCGTCGCCAGGACCGGCAGCGTCCCGAGCGCGCGCACGGCGTCGATCGGGCTGCTCACGCGGACGAACGCCTCGCCGAGGAAGCGGAACAGCGAGTACGGGCCGATGTGGGGGGCGAGGACGTAGAAGCGCTGCTCGAACGCGGACGTCTCGAAGCGGTGGCGCATCGCGATGAGCCCGGCGTGCGCGGGAAGATCTTGGAAGGGCAGCGCGTCGAAGACCCAGAACACGCTCACCGCGGCGATCATCACCGCGCCGAGGCCGAGCATCGGCAAGAGGCGCGAGCGCTCGCCCGCGGCGAACGCGCCGCGTACGCGCGGCGTACGCGCGGACGCGACCGTAGACGCGTCGAGCGCCGGGCTGGCCGGGGGCGTGACGTGGATCGTCATCGGGAACGTTTCGCTACCGTTCGCTTATGACCCGTTCTCGACCCCGCGGCTAGTGTGCGTTCGATTCACAGCAAGTCGCCTGGAACGGAGTCTCGTGAAGAAGATTAATGGTATTCAGTTATGTAATTGAAGTAAAAGAAAAATATTTGCTCCGATCGAGCGCTCCGGACGGAGCCGGCTCCCGCGTTCCGGGGAGGTCGAGCGCGCCGAGGGCCCGCCGCGCGGCGCCGGGCGGTGAAGTTGGCCGTCTCGCGACGCCCGTGGCCCCATTCGGGGCGTGAGCCTCGGCTCGTCGGACCTCGTCCGGTCCATCCTGGCGGCGTGGAGCTGGTCCGGCGCTCTCGCGGCCGGCAAGGCGGCCGTCCGCTGGCTCGCGCTGCACACCGGCGTGCCAGCGCTCGTCGTCGCGGCGGTGCTCGTCTGCGTCGGCTACCGGGTCCTCAAGAAGAGCGCGCGCTTCGCGCTCGAGGTCGCCGCGGTCGCGCTCGCGCTCCTCGTCGCGTCGGAGATGGGCTGGATCCGCTGGTAGCGAAGCCGAGCGCCGCCCCGCGGCTCGCGGGATCGCCGTACGCCGGGCGGACGCCCATCGATCCGCGCGAATCGATGGACTAGAGTCCGCCCCCATGAAGCTAGACGAGCTCAAGATCATCGTGTCGGGCGGCGCTCAGGGCATGGGGCGTCATTTCGCGCAGCGCCTCGCCGAGGCGGGAGCGCAGGTCGCGATCGCGGACGTGAACGAGGTCGGCCTCGCGGAGGCGGTCGAGGCGGCGAAGGGGCTGCCCGGCAAGATCCACGCGCGTCGGCTCGACGTCTCCGACGAGGCCGACGTCGCCTCGTACGTCGAGTGGGCGCACGGCGCGATGGGCGGCCTCAACGGCCTCGTCAACAACGCCGGCATCCTCCGCGACGGGCTCCTCGTGAAGAAGGACCGCGAGTCGGGTCAGGTGAAGAAGCTCACGAAGGAGCAGTGGGACGCCGTGATCGGCGTCAACCTCACCGGCGCGACGCTGCTCGCCCGCGACGTCGTCGCGAAGATGGTCGAGTCGAACCAGCGCCCCGGCGTCATCGTCAACATCTCGAGCATCGCGCGGCACGGCAACCGCGGGCAGTCGAACTACACGGCGGCGAAGGCGGCGCTCGCCGCGAACACGGTGACCTGGTCGAGGGAGTTCGCGCCGTTCGGGATCCGCGTCGGCGCCGTCGCCCCCGGGATGATCGAGACGCCGATGACCCAGGGCATGAACCAGAAGGCGCGCGACGCCCTCGTGGCGGCGATCCCCGTCGGGCGGATCGGGCTCCCCGAGGACATCTGGCTCGCGGTCCGTTTCGTCCTCGAGTGCGACTACTTCGACGGGCGGACCATCGACGTGGACGGCGGACTTTCGATGTGATGTCGAACAAATAGGTGGCGCGCGCGGAGCGCGCCGACGTGGCCGGCAGCGCGCTCCGCGCTCCCGGCCGCGACTTTTTTGTCGTTCTCGTGACGGCCTGGACCTGAACGCAGCGTGTCAATACCGATCCGTGCGACAAAGTGGGCGCGCACAAACTGCAAAATTTCGATTGCAGGTCCGGGAGTTATCCGTCAATAGATGGATGGCAAGGTGCGTGACGGTTTTGTGAACTTTTAATGGCGATCGTCGAGCTGACCCAAGATGTCTGCGCCGCCACGGAGGCGGTGACCGAACAAGCCGGAAAGGTTCGCGTCGCGGTCCATGATGCGTCGAGGCTCGAGTGGAGCCTCTCGCTCCCGCTCCCCGACTCGGACGACGCGAAGCCCGCGCCGTACTCGCTGCGGGTCGAGATGCAGATCCCGCACAACGCCTTCGTGCGTCACGTGCCCTGGGATCAGATGCAGGCGTTCACGCGCCTCGACGGTCCGGCGATCGCCCCCGCGTCGGACGTCGTCACGATCGACGCGCTCCGCCGGGGCGCGCTCGCGATGGCCAACCAGCTCGCGCGAGCGAGCGACGGGTTCCAGCGCCATTGCCGCCTCGCGGCCTCGCTCTTCGCGACGGCGCCGCACAGCGAGCTCGAGGACGCGCTGACGATCTGGATCGAGGCGGCCGTGCGCATCGCGCACGAGTCGCGCGAGCGCCTCGTCCGAGCGGAGGCCGAGGGGGAGGAGGCGTCGGAGCTGATGCGCGAGCGCGAGCTCGTCGACGAGTACGTCAGCGTCCGCCTGTTCGAGATGCTCGCCGGCGCCGAGCGCGCGTTGTCGAACGTCGTCGAGTCCAAGAGCAGGCACGCGGCGCGGTTGGCGCCGGTGGTCGCCGACGTCGAGGCGAGGCTCGCCCAGGCGCTCGCCGAGGAGCTCGCCTACCGCGAGGCGCGCGGCTTCGCGAACGCGGACCCGACGTCGCCGCAGGCGCTCGAGCAGTACCTCGATCGCGCGAGCCGCCTGAAGAAGCACTTCCAGGAGGTCCTCTTCCTCGAGCAGGAGACCTTCCACGTCGCCGAGCGCGCGTATCACTGGATCGCGGCGTTCGTCGCGGTGCTCGCGTCGACCTGGGCCTTCGCCTGGCAGATCGCGCTCATGAACCAGGCGAACACGGCCACCACCGTGAGCTCCGGCGTGGTCGTCCTCGCGATCGTCGCCGGCTTCGTCTACGCGGGCAAGGACCGCATCAAGGAGATCGGTCGCAACTGGATGACCCACCGCGTGCAGCGCGTCTGGGGAGCCCAACGGATCAGCCGCTACCGCGCGCCGCATCGCCGCCTGCCGGGCCGGGACGTGGTCGTCAGCGCGCGCGAGTCGTTCAACCAGAGCGTCGCGAGCCTCCCCGATCCGCTGAACCCGGAGTGCGGCGCGCGCACGGCGATCACCGTCCTGACCTACGAGCATCGCGGGGAGGTGATCCCGAACACGCAGCTCGTCCGCTCCGGCGTGCGCCGCGTGAAGCACGTGTTCCGCTACGACCTCTCGCCGCTCTTCGCGCGCCTCGACGACGCGACCAAGCCGGTGCCCGTCCTCGACGACGCGAGCCGCCGCGTGCGCTTCATCGACGCGCCCCGTTGCTACCGCCTGCCGGTCAGCGTCGCCATCGAGGCGGGCGGGCACACGTACACCGAGCGCGCGACGCTCGTGCTTCACAAGCGGGGCCTCGAGCGGCTGGAGCGCGACAAGGACTCGAACCCGTCGCTCGCCGAGGTCGGCCTCGAGCCGAACTGACCGCCGCGCGCGCCAGGCGCGTCGGCACGTTCGCGGCGCTCAGGGCCGTCGCCGCTTCGGCGGCGCCTTGCGCGTCCTCG
>JAHBWF010000043.1 GCA_019637105.1 Labilithrix sp. | reverse complement strand
GCTGCAGCTCGCGCGAACCGTTGACCTCACGGCGTGCGGCATGTGTGCCCACGCGACGCCTGACGAGCAGCGAAAACGCCGGACGCCTCGTCCATGAGTGTGCGCGAGACGAACCGCATGCGCGCCCGCGCGACGTCTGGCGAGCAACGGAAACGCCGGACGCTTCGCCCGCGAGCTATGCGCCTAGAGGGGACGCGAGACGAACCGCATGTGCGCCCGCGCAGCGCCTGACGAGCATTGCTGAAGCGCGCCTTTGCCCACGAGCTGCGCGCCTGCGGGCCGGGTGACGAACCGCATGTGCGCCCCCGCGACGCCTGACGAGCAGCGAAAACGCCTGACGCCTCGTCCATGAGCTGTGCGCGAGACGAACCGCATGTGCGCCCACGCGATGCCTGGCGAGCAGCGGAACGCCGGACGCCTTGCCCACGAGCTGTGCGCCTGAGGGACGCGTGACGAAGTGCGACGTCCCAGTCTGCGGCAGCGTCTCCGCGGGTTCACGCGCGGATCGGCGCCGCGGTCCGGCGATGTCGGGGTAATTCGAGAGCTGGGCGATTCTTCGGTGGGGAAGCCTCGAGGGCGCATCGCTTGCAGCCGTCTCACGCATGAAGAAGAAACCGCAGGAGCCAGGGAACCGGGAGCATCCGCGTCCGACGGGGCGGCCGGACGACGGCAACGCGTTCGTGCCGGACACGATCGGGCAGCTGAGGCCTATCCCAGCCCCCGACGCCGAGGCGTTCGCAGAGGAGTTCATCGGCTCCGCGACCCACGCCGAGTCCGTACGGGAAGACGCCGAGGACGAGGTCGTGGACGAGGAAGAAGGCGGGCCGTTCATCGTGCTCGACGACGAGGCTCGGCTCCCGACCGAGCCCGAAGAGCGCAAGCCGGCCAGCGAGGGCCACGACTCCGTCCAGCGCGCGCAGTCCGTCCGCGGCGCCCGCTGGGCCGCCAAGGGCGTCTAGCGCTCTTCGGCCCGCTCGAGCCTGGCAGTTCTCCTCTTCCCAGAATATGGCGCGGCGCTCTTCGGCCCGCTCGAGCCTTGGCAGTTCTCCTCTTCCCAGATGGCGCGGCGCTCTTCGGCCCGCTCCCATCGGCCGGCGAGGCCACGGCGTACGCCTCGGCCCTTCTCGTACGGTGCGGCGCTCTCCCCGGCCCGCCCACGTCGCCGGCGAGGCCCCCGGCGCGTCTGGCCGACGCGCGGAGGCACGCGCGGAGCGCCTGGTGTCCGTTACGGGACAATCCGCCGGATACGGGACAATCCGCCGGATTTGGCAACTACGGCTTGTGATCGAGGGACGTCACGATCCACGATCGGTCGTTAGCTCTCGCATGGCCGCGCCCCCGCCGAAGCCGAAGTCCAAGCAGACACCGGAAGACCTCGCCGAGGTCGAGCGCGCGCTGTCCGTGCTCCAGGGCCGGCACCCCGAGCACGAGCGCGTGCGCCGCGAGGACGAGGAGAACCGCGCGCGGCGCAGCGCCGAGCTCGAAGCCGTCTCCACCCTCGAGACGCGCCGCATCCGCTCGCGCCGCGCGCTGATGGCCGGTGGGATCGCCGCCGTCGGGATCGTCGCGGCCACCGGCGCCGTCGTCTTGCGCGGCGAGCTCGCGCGCCTCGGTCGAATCGAGGAGGCCGCCGATCCGTTCCGCGCGATGGGGTTCGTCGTCGTCGACACCTCGAGCCGCGGCGCGCCGTCGAAGGTCGAGGCCAACGTGCCCGCGGGTTGCGTGCTCGCCACCTCCTCCACGGGCGCGGACGTCCGGCTCGCGCACGCCGGCGGCGCCGTGGAGGGACCCGTGCCGGTGCTCACGTGCCTCTGCGAGGGCGGGCGCGTCACCGTCACGGGCGACGTCCCGGCCGGCGAGGGGCTCGCGCTCCTCCGCATGGACGCGAGCGCGTTCGGCGGCTCGCGCGCGTTCGCCTTCCTCCCGTTCAAGCCCGGCGCGACGGGGCGGAGCGACCAAGCGTGCGCCGAGGGCTCGCTCGACGCCTGGCTCGATTCCAAGCGATGGCTGCAGGAGTCGCCCGCGGGCGCGGCCCGCCCGACCGCGCAGGTCGCGCCCGCCGAGAGCGAGCGCTGGCTCGCGGCGGATCCGCGGCGCGCGGCGTTGCGTCTCGCCGGGTTCGAGCTCCGCGCGATCGTGCGGCCCGAGGCGCCGTTCGCCGTCGTCGACGTCCCCGCCGAGTCGTGCGTGCTCTTGGTCGTCGAGCGCCCGGAGGACCGCCCGAGCCTGCGCCTCAAGGGCGGCGCGCTCGCCGTCGGGCCGGCGCCCGGCGACGCGCTCTGGTGCACGGCCGCCGGCGCGCTCGCGGTCGCGCAACGCGACGGCGCGGGCGAGCTCGTCGTCCTGTCGGCGCCAGCCGCGCGCGCGGGCGGGCTCGCGGGAGCGCGGGAGGCCGCCGAGCGCGCCGGGCTGCCGATCGGCGCGTCGACCGTGCCCGCGGGCGATCGCGGCTGGAGCGCGCGGCAGGTGCTGCTCGCGAGCGGGATCCCGGAGACGCTCGTCACCTCCGCCGACGCCCCCGAGCTCGGC
The DNA here is from genome assembly GCA_019637105.1 of Labilithrix sp. Lineage (GTDB taxonomy): Bacteria > Myxococcota_A > Polyangia > Polyangiales > Polyangiaceae > Labilithrix. Next base: position 46,814 of record JAHBWF010000043.1, on the reverse strand, counting down.
GGCGACGCCGACGCGCGGATCGTCGCGCTCTCGCTCGAGAAGCCGGGCGCGCTCGTCGCGGATCTCCCGCCCGACGTCTTCTCGTTCTGCGAGCCGGCGCTCGACAAGGCGCTCTCGACCGTGTGCGTGTTCTCGGGGCCGCAGAAGTGGCGCGCGGACGGCGCCGGGACCGTCGCGGGCCTCGCGCGCGCGAGGCATCCGTTCTGGCTCTTCGGCTTGCAAGGCGTGAACGAGCCGGCGGCGCTCAAGGCCGAGACGCAGCTCGTGAACCTCGCGCGGCGGCTGCGCCGCGAGGGCTTCGAGCCCACGACGATCGAGGCGGTCACCGAGCTCGACAAGGGCGCCGAGGTGCTCGGCCGCGCCCACGAGGACGCGATCGTCGCCGTCGCGCTCGCGCCGGTCGCGCCGTGGGTCTTCCCGTACACCGACGGGCCGGCGTGGACCCTCGAGGGCGAGCCGCGCGTCGTCCCGATCGCGCCGCTCGAGCGCGTCACGGTCACCGCGACGTCGAAGGCGCTCCCGCCCAAGGCGACGCGGCGCACCGTCGTCTTCCGCCGGCAGAAGCGCTGAGAGCCTATCCCGTAGGTCTCCCGTCGGCGTTGCGCCGATCCACTTCGCCAGGCTTCCAGGCTTTGCTCGTCGTTGCGTAGCCGCCGTACGCGCCTCCTCGCGCTTCGCCTGGCTCGCGTCTCGACGCCAATCCTCGGTCCGGCCTACGGGGGGGAGGCTCCCAGGCGCGACCCCGGTCGCGCCGATCCCGGCGTCGGGACGAGCCGATCGCGCCGCCGTGAGCCTACGTTCGGACGCTCGCTCGACGGGGCGCCCGAAACGTAGGATCACGGCGAGCGATCACGGCCGTAGCCGGAGGCGACGTCCGGCTCGTACGCGCCCTGCACGGATCCGCCCCAGGAGGTCACATGAGCCGCATCCGATTCCGCGACTTCGAGCGCATCGTCTTCTTCACCGGCGCCGGGATGTCCGCCGAGAGCGGCATCCCCACCTACCGCGGCAAGGGCGGCGTCTGGGCCGAGTACGACTACGAGGACTACGCCTGCCAGCGCGCGTTCGATCGCGATCCCGAGCGGGTCTGGGACTTCCACGACGCGCGGCGCGCCGCGGTGCGCGCCTGCGAGCCGAACGACGGCCACCGCGTCGTGACCGCGGTGCAGCGGGAGCGGCCCGGCACCCTCGTCGTCACCCAGAACATCGACGGCATGCACCAGCGCGCGGGCGCGACGGTGGCCGCGGAGCTCCACGGGAGCCTCTGGCGCGTGCGCTGCGACGCCGAGGACGTCGTCCGCGACGACGACACCGTGCCGATGACGCCGCGCAAGTGCCGCTGCGGGGGCTACTGGCGCCCCGACATCGTCTGGTTCGAGGACCCGCTCGACCACCGCGTCGTCCAGCGCGCGCGCGAGGCGCTCGAGGCGTGCGATCTGCTCGTGAGCGTCGGCACGTCCGCGGTGGTGTACCCGGCCGCGGAGCTCCCGCGCGTCGCGGTGCAGCGCGGCGCGGTCACCGTCGAGATCAACCTCGAGGACACGCCGCTGAGCCACCTCTACCAGCATCGACTTCGCGGGAAGGCGAGCGAGGTGCTCGCGGAGCTGAGCCGATGAGCGTGACGGGAGCCATGCATCCGCTCGTCCTCGACGACTTCGACGCGATCACGAACCTCCTCGAGGGCACGCGCCGCGTCGCCGTGCTCGGCATCAAGACCGAGGCGCAGGCCGACCAGCCGGCGTTCTACGTGCCGCGGTTCCTCGTCGAGGCGGGGTTCGACGTCGTCCCCGTCCCCGTCTACTACCCCGACGCGACGACGATCCTCGGGGCGCCCGTCTACCGGAAGGTCGCCGACGTGCCGACGCCGCCGGCGATCGACCTCGTGAACGTCTTTCGCCGCTCGAAGGACCTCGGCGGCCACCTCGACGATCTCCTCGCCGCGCGCCCGCGCGCGGTCTGGCTCCAGCAAGGGATCCGCGACGACGCCTTCGCGAACACGCTCGCGGAGGCCGGCGTCGTCGTCGTCCAGGACCGCTGCCTGATGGTGGACCTGCGCCTGCGCGCGGCGCTCCTCCGGCGAGGGCCGCGACCGTAGAGGCGCGCGTCGCTCCGGCCCGCTCGACGGCGCGCGCGGAGCCGACGGCGACGGCCGAGCCGGCCGGAGCGCGCCGTGCGGTCGAGGCGCCGTCAGCGCGGCGCGGTCAGCGGCGCCGCGTACGCGCTCGACCAGCCGTCGTCGAAGACGCGCGCCAGGCGCGGCGGGAGGGCGCCGCCTTCGGCGACGATCGCGACGTTGCGCGTCTTGAGGAAGTAGTCGCCCTCCCAGTTGCTCGTCCCGATCCACGCGGCGCGGCCGTCCACGACCATGTACTTCGCGTGGGCGACCCGCGCGAACGGGATCTCGCCGCCGGACCACGGCGGGATCGTGAGGACGCGCACCTCGACGTTGGGCGCGGCGGAGAGCTCCTCGATCGAGCGACGGGCGTGGCTGCCGGCCTTCGCGCCCCAGTGCGAGACCAAGAGCCGAACGCGGACCCCGCGCGCGGCGGCCCGCCGGAGCGCGTCGTCGAGGGTGGGGAACGCGCTCTCGTCGCGGTTCTCGGTGGAGTAGTGGAGGACCTGGACGTCGACGGACGTCGCGGCGCCGTCGAGGAGCGCGACGAGACGATCGAGGTCCCAGCCGGTCTCGTCGGGGAGCCATCCCTTGGGGCTCGCCACGACGGAGAGCGCCTCGCCGCTCGCGGCGCGCGCGGTCACGCCGCGGCGGTTGGGGCGCGCGCGCGTGGTGGACGGCGCGCCGGCGTCGGCGAGCGCCCAGTCGGTCTCGAAGACGTCGAGGAGCGCGCGCGCGATCGCGGAGGAGCGCACGCGGACGCCCATCTCCTGGATGTGCGCGAGCGCGCGCCAGTCGAAGTTCTGACTGCCCACGAAGGACTCCTCGGCGTCGACGACGAAGTACTTGGCGTGCTGGACGCCGCCGTAGCGCGGCGCGCAGTCGATGGTCTTGACCGCGACGTCGGCGCGCCTCAAGCGCTCGAGCGTCTCGGGGTACTTCGGGGCGAAGCCCGCGTCGGCGAGGAAGCGCACCCGGACGCCGCGGAGGACGGCGCGCTCGACGGCGGCGACGACGGGAGCGAGGCGGCTCGCGCCCGCGGCGTCTCCGTCGGCGTCGCTCGCGTAGAACTGCGCGAGGTCGAGCGTGCGCTTCGCGCGGTCGATCATCTCCGGCCAGACGTCGGCGGCGTCGCGGACGTCGGCGTGATCGAGCGACGTCTCCAGCGGCGCCGACTCGACGAGCTCGATCTCGGCGCGCTCGGGCGCCGTCGCTCCCGCCGGGGCCCTCGGCCCGGCGGCGCAGGTCGGCCCCGAGGGCCCGCGGGCCGAGCCACACGCGCCGAGCGCCGTCAGCGCGACGAAGAGCAACGCTCGCTTCACGGAGATCACCTTACGTCCACTCGCCAGGCCGCCGCGCGAGAATTGGACGGAGGCGGGCCCGCCGCGTAGGGAGCCGTCGCCGCCTCGAGCACGCAGTCGCGCGCGGAGCGAGCCCGCGGAGGGGCCCAAAGGACCGCGCGGTCTCGGGCGGGAGGCGCGAGCCCCGTCGAGTTCGTCGGAAGACGAAATCGCGCGCGCGAGCCCGCGGAGGGGCGGCCGAAGGAACGCGCGGTCTCGGGCGGGAAACACGAGCCCCGTCGAGTCCCGTCGAGCCTCGTGATGAGAAGATGCTAAATGGGCCGAGCGTGATGTCGATCACGCTCGGTCACGCCGCGTTCTCACCTCGCTCGCGCGTCGCGCCCTCACGGCCCGCGAGCGGCGCGAAGCGCCTGACGCACGGAGCCCCTCACCCATGGCGAAGCGAACTCCTCCCAAGACGGTCCTCATCACGGGCGCCTCGAGCGGCATCGGCCGCGCGCTCGCGCTCGAGTACGCGCGTCGCGGCGCGCACGTCGTCGTGACCGCCCGCCGCGAGGAGGAGCTCGCCCGGCTCTGCGACGAGATCGAGGCGTCCGGCGGCCGGGCCGATCACCTCGTCTGCGACGTGGCCGATCCGGTCGCCGCCCACGCGGTCGCGAAGCGCGCCGAGGCGATCCTCGGCTCGCTCGACATGATCGTCGCGAACGCCGGGGTCGGCGCGTCGGCCCACGCGTCGCGCCTGTCGCTCGAGGACGTCGTGCGGACGATCGACGTGAACGTGCGCGGCGCGATGGCGACCCTCATGGGCGCGATCCCCATCATGCTCGCGCAGAAGCGCGGGCACCTCGTCGGCGTGTCGAGCCTGGCGGGCCGGCGAGCGCTGCCGGGCTCCGCGGACTACAGCGCGAGCAAGGCCGCGCTCACCGTCTTCCTGGAGGGCCTCCGCCTCGATCTGTCGCGCGCGGGGCTCGCCGTCACGGACGTGCAGCCCGGCTTCGTGGAGACGCCGATGACCGCGAAGAACGACTTCCCGATGCCGTTCATCTGGGACGCCGCCAAGGCGGCGCGCTACGTCGCCGATCGCCTCGAGCGCGCGCCGGCGATGGTGGCGTTCCCTCCGCCGCTCCGCTTCCTCACCAGGCTCGCGCAGCTCTTGCCGTTCTCGGTCCACGCGTACGCGACCCGACGCGCCGCGCGCGGCTCGAGCAAGCGGACCGGCTGAAGCGCCGGCGCGGAGACACGGGCGTCGCCGGCAGCGCGCCCGCGCGGGGGCTCGGTTGTTCCCGCGCGGGGCGCCGTCCGACGGGTCGGGCTTGCGTCGCGACCCGGCTCGCCAAGGCGCCCGTCCGTTTTCGACGTCGCGCTCGGCGTCGCTCCTGGCGGCTCATTCACGCTCCGTGCCGCGCGCGGCCTGTCCCGCTCGGCGCGCCCGCCTGTCCCGCTCGCGCGCGTCGGCGCCCCTCGAGGCCGCGCCGGCGCCTGGCCCCCGCGTTGAAGCGCCCTGCCCGATCGTGTCGCGCGAGCGCGACACGGCGGCGCGGCCGTGACCCAGATCAGAGGCGCCGCACGTTCGGTGATCGGGCCGCGCGTGATCCCGGCGATCACAGCGGCGTGGTCGGGTACGGACCGAGGAACAGGGCGTCGAGGTCGGCGACCGGGGCGCGCGCGCCTTCGTCGTCGAAGCGCTGGCGCGACAGCGCGGCGAGGCCGCGGGCGACCGCGACGAGCGCGCGCTCCGTGAGCCCGACGGCGCCGGCGTTCCTGCGGAGCCACGCGAGCGCGACCAGATCGCACTGGAGCTCGGTCATCGCGGGCTGATCGAACGGCCCGTGGTTGTGGAAGTGCGCCCAGTCGTGCAGCCCCCACAGGAGCGCGTCGAGCGTGCTCGCGGCGAGCCAGAAGACGTCGCGGGGGCGGGCGCGGCGCTCGTAGAGGAGATCGGTCGCGTCGTCGATCGCCCACGGCGCGAGCGCGAGCTCGTCGTCGAGCCCGTAGCCGAACGCGTGGAGGCGCGCGAGCTCGCGCGGCAGGAAAGTGCACTCGGCGCGCATCACGAACACGAGGCCCGGCGGGTTCTGCCCCTCGACGCGTGAGGTCGCGTCCTCGAACGACGGCGCGCTCGCGGGGCGCCGCCACTCGATCACGTCGCTGCTGCACCACGACCATGCGTCGAAGACGCCGTCGGGGACGACGCGAGGCATCGGCGGCACGTCGAGCATCCGCACCGACGTGAGCGTCGGGGGTCGACCACCCTCGGGGGGTGCTCCAAGCGCGCCGCTCGCCATCGACCACGACACTGGCAGACGAAGGAAAGGCGCGCTAGAAGGGAGAGAGTCCTCGAGGCCACCTCGAGTCGAGTTATCGATGACCCAGCTCCTGCCACCAAAGAAGGAGGTCGCGCTCGCGCTGCTCGAGAGGTCGAACGTCGACGTCTACCTCGACCCGAGGGCGAAGGGCGTCGTGGTGCCTCCGCAGTTTCGCAAGGAGCCGCGCCTCATCCTGAAGATCGGGCTGAACATGCCCGTCCCGATCCCCGATCTCCGGCTCGACGACGAGAGCATGAGCTGCACGCTCTCGTTCAACCGTGCGAAGTTCTTCTGCGTGGTGCCCTGGCTCAGCGTCTTCGCGATGGTCGGCGACGACGGCCGCGGGATGGTCTGGCCGGACGACGTGCCGCAGGAGCTCGCGGTTCGCGCCGAGGGACCGCGCCCCGCGGCGCCCGGTCCGACCGCCGTGCCGGCGCCGGGGCGCGCCAAGGGCAAGTCGCGCATCCAGGCCGACGCCCCGCGGGACGCGACGGCCGAAGCGAGCGCTCCGGCCGCGCGCGCCAAGCGGCCGCGCAAGAAGAAGGAAGAGGCGGCGCGGCCGGTGCTCGTCGCGGTCCCGGCGCCGGAGAAATCGTCGCCGCGGGTCGAGAAGCTCGATGACCGGCGGGAGGCGAACGCGAGCGCCGACCGCTCTCCGGCGACGCCTCGGGTGAACGGTCCGGCGGCCGGTCCGCCGCGGCCCAAGCGTGAGCTCCCGCCGTACCTCCGCGTCGTGAAATAGGGTAGAACGCGCGCTTCTCATGGCGCGTGGCCAGGCAGGGAAGAGCGGGGGGCTTCGCTGGTCGAGGCTCGCCGTCGGGGCGGGCGTGCTCGGCGTCGCGCTCCTCTGCGACCTCTACCTCGCCGACTTCGTCCACGACAGCTCCATCCGCCAGCTCTTCATGCTCGCGGCGTGCAACGTGCTCGTCGCCTCGTCGCTCAACGTCATCAACGGCATGGCGGGGCAGTTCTCGATCGGTCACGCCGGCTTCGTCGGCCTCGGCGGGTACACGAGCGCGGTCATCGCGTCGAACCTGCACGAGATGCTCGGAGGAGGGGAGCCGACGTTCGCGCGCTCCTTCATCGTCGTGCCGGTGTGCCTGCTCGCGTCGGCGACGCTGGCGGGGATCTTCGGCTTCCTCGTCGGGCTGCCGAGCCTCCGGCTCCGAGGCGACTACCTCGCCATCGTCACGCTCGGGTTCGCCGAGATCTTCCGCCTCGTCATCGCGACGGCCCAGGCCGGCGAAGACGGGAGCCCGATCGCGCGGGCGCTCTCCCGGCTCGGCGGGCAGAACGGGTACATGGGGATCGACAACCAGGGCATCCCGCTCTACGCGGGGCCGTTCTGGGTGTTCGGGCTGGCGTTCGTCCTCGGCGTCGTCGCGTGGCGCATCAAGTTCAGCGGGTGGGGCCGCGCGCTCCGGGCGCTGCGCGAGGACGAGATCGCCGCCGCCGCCGTGGGCGTGGACCCGACGCGCTACAAGGTCACGTCCTTCGTCATCGCGGCCGTGGGCGCCGGCGTCGCCGGCGGGCTGATGGCGATCATGCGCGACGGCACGCCGATCGTGAACCCGGACAACTACAACTTCCAGGCGTCCTTCGACGCGATCACGATGGTCATCCTCGGCGGCTCGGGGAGCGTGACCGGCGCGGCGATCGGCGGCGTGTTCATCACGTTCTCGATCAAGGCCATCGAGCAGGTTCAGGCGACCTCGGCCGTGCAGGCGCTCCGGCGCGAGTTCGAGTCGCTCGATCTGAACGCGCTCCGGATGATCGTCTACGCGCTCGTGCTCGTGCTGCTCATGGTCGTTCGACCCGAGGGGCTGCTGGGCGAGCGTGAGCTGTTCCAGAAGAGGCGGGGCGGGCGCGGCGGCTCCGGGCCGGACGCTCCGCGCGCCGGCGCGAAGGCCGAGGCGGCCTGACGATGGAGCGCGCCTGAGATGGGGCTCGTGCTCGAGCAGGTGACCAAGAGCTTCGGAGGTCTCCGCGCCGTCGGCGGCGTCAGCTTCACCGTCGGCGACAAGGTCATCTTCGGCCTCATCGGCCCGAACGGCGCGGGCAAGACGACGGTCTTCAACCTCGTCACCGGCGTCTACAAGCCCGACTCCGGCGCGATCGCCTTCGGCGGCGTCGATCTCGTCGCGTTGAAGCCCGCGCAGATCGCGGGCGCCGGCGTCGCGCGCACGTTCCAGAACATCCGTCTGTTCGGGCAGCTCACGGTCGTCGAGAACCTGCTCGTCGCGTGCGAGCTCCAGAAGAAGGCCCACCTCGCCTCGGCGGTGCTGCGCTTGCCGGCGCACTACGAGGACGAGCGCGCGATGCACGAGCGCGCGACGGAGCTGCTCCGTATCTTCGACCTCCACGAGATGGCGGACGAAGCGCCGACGTCGCTCCCCTACGGCGACCAGCGCCGCCTCGAGATCGCGCGCGCGATGATGCTCGGTCCGTCGATCTTGCTGCTCGACGAGCCCGCGGCGGGCATGAACTACGGCGAGGCCGAGGGCCTGAAGACGCAGATCCGCTGGCTCCGCGACACGTTCGGGGTCGCGATCGTGCTCGTCGAGCACAACATGCAGGTGGTGATGGGCGTGTGCGAGGAGCTCCACGTGCTCGACCACGGCGAGACGATCGCCCACGGGACGCCGGACGAGATCCGGAAGCACCCGAAGGTCCTCGCGGCGTACCTCGGCGAGGACGAGGAGGCGCCGTCCGTCCGCGCCGCGGTCGAAGAGGCCTCGAACCCGGCGCTGCCGGACGTCGAGCCCTCTCCGCGCGCCGCGGGCGAGGCCGACGCCGCGACGGCGCCGCCCCGCGCCGAGAAGCTTTCCGAGCCCGAGCTCGCCGATCTGTCGCGCGAGCTCACGCGGAGCCTCGAGCGCGGTCTCGCGGCGCCCGACGCCGACGACGAGGGGCTCGCGGAGCCCGGCGCCAAGGAGCCCGCCGCGGTCGAGGCGGTCGAGGTCGTGACGGCGCCGCCGGCTCCGCCGGCTCGGGTCGACCCGGAGGTCGCGCCGTCCGCGCCGGACGTCTCGGCCCTCGACGGCGGCTGGGGGAGCGAGCCCGAGGCGCCCGCGCGCGACGCGCACGCGAACGGCGTCGACAAGGGGAGCAACGGCGTCGGCCCCCACGGCGACGACGACCCTCACAAGAAAGAGGGCGGCTGATGCGCGTCGCTCATCCGACGCGCGCGTCGCTCGCGCTCGCCGACGGCGCGCCGCTGCTCGAGCTCACGGACGTGAAGGTGTCGTACGGCGGCATCAAGGCGCTCAAGGGCGTGGACCTGCGCGTCTTCCCCGGCGAGATCGTCGCGATGATCGGGGCGAACGGCGCGGGCAAGACGACGACGCTCAAGTCGATCATGGGGCTCGTCCCGCTCGCGGGCGGGGCGGTGAAGCTCGCGGGGCGGCCGCTCGCCCAGGACACCACCGAGCAGCGCGTCGCGGAGGGGATCTCGCTCGCGCCGGAGGGGCGCGCGATCTTCCCGAACCTCACGGTGCTCGAGAACCTCGAGCTCGGCGCCTACCTGCACCGCGACGCCAAGGCGATGAAGGAGACGCTCGAGGACGTCACGGAGCTCTTCCCGCGCCTCGGCGAGCGCATGAAGCAGGAGGGCGGCACGCTCTCCGGAGGCGAGCAGCAGATGCTCGCCATCGGCCGCGCGCTCATGGCGCGGCCGCGGCTGCTGCTGCTCGACGAGCCGTCGCTCGGCATCGCGCCGAAGCTCGTCCAGCAGATCTTCCGCGCCATCGCGGAGATCGCCCGGAGCGGCGTGACCATCCTGCTCGTCGAGCAGAACACGCGCATCGCGCTCTCGACGAGCCAGCGCGCGTACGTCCTGCGCACCGGGGAGATCGCGCTCGAGGGCGACGCCAAGGAGCTCGCGTCGAACCCCGAGATCCAGGCTGCGTACCTCGGCGGCTGAACGGCTCCCCGCCGGCGGACGGCGCCTCGGCGGCTGAAGGCCGCCGAGGTCGAGGACGCCTCGTCGTCCGAGGGCGCCTCGTCGGAGCGCGGGGCCGCGACCGACGCTCAGCGCGCGAGGGCGCAGCCGTGGCTCCGCGCGTCGAGGGCGCGCGCTCGGACGAGCGCACCCTCGCCTTGGGCGTAGCCCTGCGCCAGCGCCTCGCAGGTCTCCTTCATGCTGGCGAGCTCCGTGCCGTAGGGATCGAGCGCCTGGACGATCGCCGCGCGCGCGCTCGGGGCCTTCGCGAGGAGCTCGGCGAGCGCGGGGTCGAGCTGAGGCGCGCACCGCGAGAGCGAGCGCTGCAGCGGGACCGTCAGCGCGGCGTGCGTCTCCGGCGCGCGCTCGCGGAGCGCCTTCCTCCAGACGCCGGCGAGGCGCGGGCACGGCAGCGCGCTCGTCGCCGCGACGCCGAGGAGGCCCGGCTCGGCGCCGGTCGCGATCCAGTCGAGCACGACGTCCTCCGACGCCGCCATATCGACCACGGCCGTGACGCACGACGGGTGGTCGCGCGCCTCCGTCGGCACGGCGAGCAGGACCGATTTCGCGTCGCCGCTGGCCTCGGGGAGCGCGATCCCGTCGCACATCGCTCCGCGCGTCTTGGGGTCGATCAGGCGGCGCTCGACCGTCGCGTGGGCCGGCGGGCCGACGCTCGCGACGATGCCCGCGATGAAGCTGCCAGGGCGCCCGCTCGCCAGCCGGACGATCGCGCCCTCGAGCTCGGCGAGGAACGGGACGATCCGCGGGTCCCGCCGCGGGAGCGCGCCGGCGGCGAGCTCCGCGCGGTTCGGATCGGCGAGCGACGCCTTCATGAAGGTCGTCCCCCACGGGGCGCCCCGCGTGACGGCGGTCCACGCGGCGATGTGCACGTTGACGTCGTCGCCGGCGCGGGCCTCGAGCGCCGTGACCGCGCGCGGGTCCGCGTCGGCGAGGCGGCCGAGCGCCGCGATCGACTCACCGGTCGGGTTCGCCGCGAGCCACGCGACGTCCTTTCGGCTCTCGGCTTCGCTCGCGTTCTTCGGGGCGCAAGCGCCAGCGGAGAGCGCGGCGGCGAGGAGTGCGGCAGCCAGGGCTCTCACGGGCCGGACCGGTTGCGTCGTGAGCATTCGTGGCAGACTAGCGTGGGTTTCCACGATCCATGCAAAAGGTGGCAGCGGTGGGGCCTCGTCCGGCATCCTAAGGGCGTGAGGGTCGTCGTCAGCGGAGGCACCGGATTCGTCGGGCGGGCGCTCAGCCACGTGCTCGTCGGCCGTGGCGACCGCGCCGTCATCCTCACGCGCGGTCCGGCGCGCGCCATGTCGCACGCGTGCTCCGAGTGCGGGGCGGGCGGGAAGGTCGAGTTCGCGACGTGGACGCCCGAGCGCGCCGGCGGGTGGATGGACCTGGTCGACGGCGCGGACGCGGTCGTCCACCTCGCCGGGGCGAGCGTCGCGGACGAGCGCTGGACCGACGAGCGGAAGAGGCTCCTCCGGTCGAGCCGCATCGTCTCGACGCAGCTCCTCGCCCAGGCCATCGCGAAGGCCAAGAGGAAGCCGTCCGTCTTCGTGAGCGTCTCGGGCGTCGGCCACTACGGCATCAAGACGGGCGACGCGGTCGTCACCGAGGAGACGCCTCCGGGCGACGACTTCCTCGCGGTCCTCACGCGGGACTGGGAGGACGCCGCGAAGGCCGCCGCCGACGCCGGCGTGCGCGTCGTGCACCCGCGGCTCGGCCTCGTGCTCGGGCGCGGGGGCGGCGTCTACGGGAAGCTCGCCCCCATCTTCAAGGCGTTCGTCGGCGGTCCCGTCGGCGACGGCAAGCAGTACATGCCTTGGGTGCACCTGCGCGACGTGGTGAGCGCGTTCGAGGCGATGCTCGAGCGGAGCGATCTCTCGGGCGCCTACAACGTCACGGCGCCCGAGCCGGTGACGATGAACACGTTCGCCGAGGAGCTCGGCGCTTCGCTCAACCGGCCGTCGCTCATGCGCGTGCCGTCGTTCGCGGTGAAGCTGGCGATGGGGGCCGAGGCCGCTCAGGCGGTCCTCACCGGGCAGCGCGCCGTCCCGAAGCGCCTCGTCGACGCCGGCTTCGCCTTCGTCTTCCCCGATCTCCGCTCGGCGCTCGCGGACCTCGCCTCGGGCGAGGCGACCGCGGCCGCGACGGTCTGACGCCGCGCTCGGACGCGGGGGCTCTTCGCGGGGCTTCGCCGGGGCGAGCTCAGAGCCGCTCGAGGCGGAAGCTCCGCTTCGCGGCCGGCGCGCCGGCGGCGATGGTGTCGAAGTAGACGAAGATGAGCTTCCTGTCCGCGAGCGAGTAGCGCGCCGCGCCGAGCGCCGTGACCGGCGCGCTCGACGACGCGACGGTCTGCCCGTCGAGCTCGACGAGCCAGCCGTTCGGAGCGTCGAGGTCGTCGATCTCGAAGGCGGGGTACGCGCGCGGCGTCTGCGCGTCCAGCGAGAAGCGCATGGTGGCCGGCCCGGTCGGCAGGACGCGCAGGCGGTAGGCGGCCTTGCCGATGTCGTACCCGAGATCGACGGCGCTCATGTTGGAGAGCACGTCGAGCCCGGGGCGTTGCGCGTCTCCGACGCGCGCGAGCGCCTCGTCGGCCGTCACCCCGAAGTGGAGCTCGTTCACCCGCGTGAGGTTGCCGCCGGGCGCGAGCGTGCGCGCCGCGTCGATCCAGTGCCGCTCGACCGCCGAGCTCGACCTCAGCGTGGCCGGCGTGTCCTGGAGCAGCGTCGTCACGCCGAGGCCGGAGGGGGCTTCGAGGTAGAAGGTGGCGCTCCGCGCGTCCGCGGCCTCGACGACGTTCCACTTCCGCGCCGCGTCGACCGACGACGACGAGTGCTGCCAGTTCGCCGGGAGCGAGAGATCGGCCGTGCCCGTGTTGCTGACCTCCGTGCGGGCGACGACGCGGCCCGACGCGTAGATGCACCAGTGAGACCAGATCTTCGCGTCCGCGCCCGACGGCAGGTAGTGGTGCGCCCACGTCGTGAAGGTGACGCGCGCGGGGGTGGCGTCGACGAGCTCGTAGTAGCCGTAGTCCTCGTCGGTCGAGGTCGCGACGAGCTGTCCCTCGATGGTCGCCGAGAACGGCTCGAACAGCGTCGACGCGAGGAGCGGCTTGGTGTCGGCGGGCAAGCCGAGGTCGAACAGCTGCGTCGGCTTCCAGCTCCGTCCCGCTTCGAACTCGAGCCGGAAGAACCCTTCGACGGAGGCGGCGATCCTGCCGGAGTCGACCTGCGCGACGAGCGCGCCGCGCGGCCGATGCCCCGTCTTGGAGGCGGCGTCGTTCGTCTCGTCTCCGGAGTCCGCGGGCGCGGCGTCGTCTCGTCCGCCGGCGTCGACCGGCGACGGTCCGCCGTCGCCGCCTCTCGCCGCCGCGTCCTGCTCGAGGTCGCCGGCGAGCAGCAGCGAGCAGCTCGACAGGAGCAGCATCGTCCCCGTGACCGCTGCGAGGCGCAACACGTCCGCGATCGTAACGCCAACGTCTGCGAGCACAACGTCCTCGTCGGGACGCCGCCCGCGCCCGGCCGCGCGCGAACGGTGGGCGCGTCGCGTACATCCGGAGCCGCGAGGCGGCCGTCCTCGCGCACGGGCGAGCCCCGCCCGCGCGCGTCAGCGTACGACGAGCGTGCGCGCGGGGGCCGTCGCCGGCGCGCTCGCCTGGCGGGTGAGCCGCGCGTAGGCCTCCGGGACCGTGAGCTTTCCGGCGAGGCCGAAGCGGAGCGGCACCTCGACGACCGCGCCCGTCTGCGCGACGCTCTCGCGGATGCCGAGGACGCCCTGGATCTCGCGGACGCCGTTCGTCGGCGCGGCGAGCTTCACGCCCGGCGGCAGCGGCACCCGGACGTCGACCTCCCTCGCGTCCTCGCTGTCCTGGCGGAGCATCACGCGGAGCGTCCCGGTGCCGCCGGCGCGCGCCTCGGCGGGCCAGACGATCGCGACGTTCACGGGGCTCTGCTGCGGAGGAGGGGGGTGCGTCCACGCGCGCAGCACCGGCCGCTCGAGCCGCGCGACGAGGCCGGGGCCCTCGGTCTCGATCCGCACGTCGAGCGCGCCGGCGGGCAGGGCGACGTCGACGAAGCCGTTCGCGGGGACGTCGACGCGGCGGTCGAGGACGCCCTGGCCCGGTCGGGCGACGCGGACGCGGGCGCGCGTCGCGCCGTGACCCTCGAGCCGCGACGCGAGGAGCGCGCGCACGACGCCGAGCGTCGCCGACGACGAGCCGTAGCCGCCCGTCACGTCGCGCAGCGCGGCGAGCTTGCCGAAGAGCGCGTCCTGCGAGGCGCTCGAGTCGCCGAGCTTCTGGGCGCGCAGCAGCGCGGCGTAGACGAGCGCGTACGCCGCGCGCGTACGGTCGCCGGGGACGTCGACGTCGCCGGTGGGCTGGAGCCTGGCGAGGCGACGGAGCCGCTCGACGAGCTGCTTCGCCGCCGTCGCGCGGTGCGGGCGCTCGGCGAGCGCGAGGACGGCGCTCGCGAGCGCCGCGGGATCGCGGCTGGTCTCGAGCTCCCTCGCGGCGTTCGACACGTAGGCGCCCCAGCAGGGGAGCGGCGAGGGCGCCGGCGCGGGCTCGGCGTCGAGCGCGGCCTCCGCGGGCGGGGGGCACAGCCCGCCGTCGCTCTCCGCCGCGGCGCGTCCTACCGGCCCGCGGCGCAGGCGCTTCGTGAGCGCGTGCACGCGCTCACGGAGCGTCCAGGCGCCGGGCGCGTCCGCGCCGCGCGCCGCCTCGTCGAGCTTCGCGTACGCCTCGAAGCGGCCGAGCGAGCGCTCGGCGATCCCCTTGGCGATGGCGGCGAGCGCCCGGTGGCGAGGCGTGCTCCGCTGCGTCGCCCAGCGCTCGATCCGCGTCGACGCTTCGAGCGCGTCGACCAGCGCGAGCGTCGAGGTCTGACGCTCGGGCTCGAGCGAGTCGAGCGCCGCCGCGATCGCGTCGTCGTAGCCGCGCTCGAGCACGAGGCGCGGCGCGTCGACGATCGAGTAGCCGTGGTCGAGCGACACGCCGAGCTCGCGCTCGCCGTCGACCCACGCCGTCTGCGTGAGCGCGCGCCGCTCGCCGGGAGGCGCGACCTCCCAGGTGTGTCGGAGCACGTCGTCGGGGAGCCCGGGGGCCCGCGTCGTGACGACGAGCGCGGCTCGCCCGACGCGCTTGGCCGTCACGCGGGCGCGCACCCGGCGCGCGCCGTGCGCCGGGACGTCGACGGTCGCCGGCGCCGCCTTCGGATCGAGCTCGATCGCGCCTTCGGCGGCGGCGCTCACCGTGGCTCGGACCGCGGCGCTCGTGCGGTTGCGGACGGTGATGTCCGTCTCGACGACGTCGCCGGCGATCCAGCGCGCGCCGGCGTCGACGCGCGCCGAGAGGGCGATCTCGCTCGGCACGTCGAGCGTGGTCGACGCCGGCGCGAGCCCGTCGGGGACGCCGACGAAGGCGAGCCGCCACGTGGTCTCGACGTCTCCGAGCGGGATCGTGATCTTCACGCGCCCCGCGTCGTCGGTCCGGACCGGCGCGGTCCAGAACGCGTCGCCCGTCGCGACGCCCGCGGTCCCGCGGCCGTGGCCGATCGTCCCGACGCTGCCGAGGCCGATGCCTTCGCCGCGTCCGCCGGCGCCTTCGCCGAAGCCCTCGAGGCCGAGCCCGCCGGAGCCGAGCTCCGTCCCGGTCAGCTCCTCGAAGAGCTCGCGCCAGGCGCGCACCGTCTCCTCGCTCACGACCATGTCCCACTTCGCGTCGACGAGCCGGTCCTCCTCGACGGCGTCCGCGTAGGGGGACCGCGAGCGGAGGACGCGCGCGAACGGATCGCGGACGTCGTCGGCCGTGCCGACGATCCCGTCGGGGCCCGGGGCTCGCAGCTCGAAGCCGCGCGCGACGGAGAGGAAGGGCGCCGGCGGCGCGGCGGACCGGACGAACTGGATCGTGCCGCCCCACGGATCGAGGAGCGCGTCTTCGCCGAGGGCGCCGCTCCTCACGAGGCGGCGGACGAGCGCGTTCGGATCCTTGAACATGGGCTCGTCGGGATCGAGCGCGCGGCTCGAGCGCTCGGCCCGGACGGCCGCCAGGACGCGGAACAGCTTGAGGCGCGTCACCCGGCGCGCGACGTTGTCGAACGTCACCTGCGGATCGACCGCGGACAGATCGGCGAGCGTCAGCGCCTCGCCGCCGGGCGTCCGCGGCGGCTCGTCCATGGCGTCGGTGACGAGCGTGAACATCTCCGGGTTGAAGACCCAGCGGCCCTTCTCCTTGCGCCGCACGTCGATGAGCGTCTGCGGCGACTTCGTCGCCTCGAAGACGGCGCCCTCGAGCGATCGGAGGACCTCGGCGAACGCCCTCTTCAGCTCCGTCGAGGCGCGCTCGCCCGGATCGTTCACCGGCGCGACGACGGCCGGCGGCAGCCGCGAGAGCAGGGCGCGCCGGAGCGCCTCGGTGCGCGGATCGCCTTCGAGCGTCGCGGCGCAGCGCGCGGCGTCGACGCCGAGCGCGCCGCAGAGTGTCGCGCGCGTGTCGAGCCTCCGGACGTCGGCGTCGCCTCCGCCGAACGCGTCGACGACGACCGCCGAGACGGCGCCGGGCAGGCCGCGCCCGTGGCCGTCGGAGAGCTCCGCCTCGACCTCGATCGCCCCGCCCGGAGCGGCCCGCCCGCCGACGCGCCTGGCCGTGAGGAGCGGCGCGATCCTCGGGACGACGAGGATCGAGGCCGAGGCGACTCGAGCGCCGCGCGCCCCCTCGGGCTCCGCCGCCGAGACCGTCCAGACGCCGGCGCCGGCGTCGGGGGGCAGGAGCATCTCGCCGGCGGCGGTCCCGTCGGCGCGCCCCTCGAGCCAGGCGGCGATCGCCTGCGATCGCTTCGCGGAGCGCATCACCGCGCTCCACGAGCGCCGGTCCGAGCGCGTCCGATGGACCGTGACGCGGACCCTGTCTCCCGGTCGCGCGACCGTCGGCTCGACGCGCACGATGCCCTCGGCGTCGCGGTCGATCGGGACGCAGAGGACGAAGCCGTCGCGGTCGAGCGCGCCCGCCACGGGCGGGCTCTCCGGCGTGATCGCGATCGCCGCCGCGACTCCGCCCGCGCACGGGCCGACGCTGCGCGTGGCGCCGACGCCGCTCGGCGCGTCCCACGTGATCTCGCCTTCGCCGTCCGCGTCCGTCGTGACGGACGCGGCGAGGCCGTCGCCGGTGACCTTGAAGCGCCCGGCGACGCCCTCGCCGCGGCCGTCCCGCACGCGCAGGCCCACGCGCTGGGTGAGCCCGGGCACGACCGCGCCGGCCTCGGGGCGCAGCTCGGCGCTGGCCGCCGGCGCGCCGACGGCGATCTCCCGGCGGACCGCGAGCGCGTGTCCCTCGACGACGGCCTCCGCCACGAGCAAGAGCGCGGTGCCGGTGGATTTCACGAGCGTCGGCGCGTCGCGCGCCCCGCGGACGGCGCCGGCGCCGTCGGTCTTCGCCGCCGCGCCGCGGCTCCGCCACTCGTCGTCGGTCGACGGCGGGTTCGTGCCGCGCGCGCCGATCCACCAGCGCAGCGGATGATCGACGAGAGGCTGGCCGGTCGCGTCGCGGAGCCGGAGCGAATACTCGACGCGCTCGCCCGCGAGGACTCCGCCGCGGCGCGTGTCCGTCTGCCCGGGCGCGCGCGCCGGGAGCCACTGCGCCTCGAGCGTCGGCGTGCCGGGCGTCTCTTCGCGCGGCTCGAGGTCGATCTCCGCCGCGCCCGAGCCGCTCCCGGCGGCCTCGACCCGCAAGGTCCATCGCCAGACGGGCTCGTCGACGCGCGGGATCGGCACCCGCGCCATCGCGATCCCGCCGCGGTCGCTGACGAGCCGCGCCTCGTGGCGCGCGACGCCGCCCTCGAGGAGCGAGACGACGAGCGGCGCGCCCGCGAGCGGCTCCCCCGAGGCCGAGGAGACGCGCGCCCAGGCGGAGATGGTGCTCGTCGGGACGACCCGCGCGTCGGCGACGTGGAGCTCGACGGTCGCGGAGGGGCCCCGCGCGATCGGCACCGCGTGCGTGCGCGCGTGGCCCCCGTGCCTCGCGCCGACGAGGAGGGAGAGGGAGGCCGGAGGTCCCGGCGGGACGACGACCGCGAGCCGCGCGCGCCCGTCGGGATCGGTCTTCGCGGTGACGGTGGGCGGAGGCGCGTCGCCGTCGAGCGACTCCGGATCCCAGCCGGCCTCGACGATCGCGCCCGCCAGCGGCCGCGCGTCGGTCACGGTCGCGAAGCCGAAGGCCTCGACCGTCAGCGCGATCGTCCCGCCGGGCGCGGCGTCGGTCGCGCCGTGGATGAACAGATCGAGCCCGCGCGCCGCCGGATCCGGCGGCAGCGCCCGCGAGTGACCGACCGAGAGGAGCGTCGCGAGGACGAAGAGGAAGAGCGCGCGACGAGGCGCGCCGGCGCGGGGACGCTGCACGACCGCGATCGACAGGCCCGCGCCGCGCAGGTTCCCGCGGCGTGTACGTAACGCCCGGACGAGAATCTTCCGTGACGCCCGGCGCGAAGGCGCCTCGAACGGGGGAGCTGCCGCGTCGGAGCGCGGCGTAGGCTAAGATGAGGGGCCGATGGTCCTGCGGCGCCTCCTCTGCGTCTCGCTCTCCGCGCTCGCGTTCGCGGCGTGCAACGCGATCGTGGGGTTCGACGACTTCGAGCGGGTCGGCGCCGACGCCGCGCCGGCCGAGGCGGAGCCCTCGACGCCCGACGCCGCGCCGCGCGACGCCGAGGTGGTCGAGCAGCCCGTCGTGGAGGCCGGGCCCGACGCCCCGGAGCTGGCGAGCACGACGTGTCCGGCGCCCGCCCCCGCGTACTATCCGCCCTGGAAATCCCCCGCACCACGCGCCAAGCCCTGCACGCCGTCCGACCTCACGACGTTCGTCACGCACGAAGGCCAGACCTTCGAGTCGCAGAAGGCGGCGATGGAGGCCCAGAACGCCGCCTGCGCCGCCTGCGTCTTCACGCTGGAGAGCGACGACGAGTGGGGGCCGATCGTGAAGACGAACGACGGCCGGGTCTTCGTCTCGTTCGGGCACTGCTACGCGCGCGCCGGCGCCCCCGACACCTGCGGGGACGGCGCCCACGAGCTCGAGTGGTGCCTCCAGAAGATCTGCAACGTCTGCAGCGACGGACAGAGCCTCGCCGACTGCAGGCTCGTCGAGCGCGAAGGAGGCTGCAAGCGCGGCCTCGACCGCACGCTCGCCGCCTGCGGGAACAACTCGCAGATCATCAACAACACCTGCCGCGGGAGCGGCGACGTGGTCGCCGTGCTCTGCGGCGGCAAGTGACGCGCCGGCTCGGGCGGTCAGGCGGCGATGCCGCGGGAGCGGAGGACGTCGCGGAGCGCCGCCTGCACCTCGGGCGTCGTCGCGTGGAGCGAGCTCCGCGCGAGCTCGATGAACCGCGCGCCGCGCGAACGCTTGAGGCCCTCGAGCGCCGCGGAGCGGTCCGCCGGCGCGCCGTGCTCGAGGACGCCGAGCAAGAACTCGGCGGCCTCCATCGTGTCGACGCGCGCGAGCGCGCGCAGGGCGGACGCGCGCACCGGCGCCTGCGGCGACTCGCGGACGATGCGCGAGAGCGGATCGAAGGCGTGCTGGAAGTACAGCGACTCGACCGCCTTGGCGGCGTGATCGACCACGACCGGATCGGCGTCGCGGAGCCCCGCGCGCACCGTGACGAAGCTCCGCTTGAAGAAGAGCTGCTGCATCGCGGCGAGGACGCCGATCTTCACGGCGCGCTCGGGCCGCTCGAAGAGCTTCTCGAGCGGCGAGAGCACGGGGTAGAGCTGGAGCTGCGCGAGCTGGTCGGCGAGGCGGACGCGCGCGTTCGTGGCGGGGCCGCTGCCGTCCTCGGGACGTCCCTCGACCGCGAACGCGGTCAGGCGGGCGAGCATCGCCTTGCGGCGGATGAGGTCCGGCCAGCGGCGATTCAGCAGGACGTCGGCGCACG
The DNA here is from genome assembly GCA_019637105.1 of Labilithrix sp. Lineage (GTDB taxonomy): Bacteria > Myxococcota_A > Polyangia > Polyangiales > Polyangiaceae > Labilithrix. The sequence continues at coordinate 27,225 of JAHBWF010000043.1, read as the reverse complement.
CCTCGGCGGCGCTGCCCTGCTGCTCCCACTCGAGCAGGTCGTCGTGCCAGACGTCCGGGAAATGGTTGTCCTGGCGCAGGTGCGAGGGGAGCGGCGCCGTGTCGATCGACTCGTCGCGGACGCCCTCGTAGCGCTTCGCGGCGCGCGCGTAGTGCTTCCGCCGCGCGTCCTCGAGGTCCATCTTCGCGAGCTCCTGGTAGAGCGACCCGACGCGCGCGTAGTGCCCGACCTCACCGAAGGCGAGGATCGCGGCGAGGAGCGCGTTCTCGGCGATCTCCGCGGGTGCCCCGCGCTCGAGGTGCTGCCGCGCGACGTCGCGCCAGAGCTCCGCCTGCATGACGACGTAGTGCGACGACGCGCTCGCCATGCCGAGCACGCGCGCGTACTCGGCGGCCTCGCGGGCGAGCGTGGCGGCGGCGGAGAGCTCGCCGCGCTCCTTCGCCGCGTTGAGCGCGTCCTCGAAGTACTGGAGCGCGAAGTATTTGAGGTGGTCCTCGCGCAGGATGCGGATGCAGTTGACGAAGCCCTCGAGCACGTCCTCGAACATCCCGCCCTCGCGCCCGATCTGGACGAGGACCTGGAAGCAGTCGAACGCGCGCTCGCGCTGGCCGACGCTCTCGAAGTAGTCGGCGGCCTCCTCGAGCAGGCGCACCGCCGCGACGTTCGCCTCGCGCGCCTGCCGGTCGTCGCCGCACTTCTTCGCGCAGCGGGCGAGGTTGAACTGGACGAGCGCGGCGTGATACGCGTCGGCGCCGGTCGAGACCACCTGCGCGAGCCGCGACCAGAGCGCCCTCGCGCCGCGCCAGTCGTCGGCCTTCTCCCGGTAGATGGCCGCGGCCGCGACGAGGCCGGCGTTCTCCATCTCGCGGGCCGCGCCGGCCATGTCGTCGTTCGCGGCGAGCGTGCGCGCGCGATCGACCGACGGGACGTTCGGCGCGAGCGCGAGCGCGCGCCGCCAGCCGTCGGGCTCCGAGAAGGCCATGTACCAGTGGACGGTCAGCGCGCTCCGCGCGTCGTTGCGGCGCAGGAGGACCTCGACCAGCGGCCTCAGCACCGAGAGGTAGTCGTGCTCGGCGACGTGCGTCTGCTGGGCCGCCGAGACGAGGGCGTTCGCCGCCTCGTCGAGGTCGCCCCGGTTGAGCGCGGCCCGCGCGCGCTCCCGCAGGTGATACAGGTCGTCGAGCATTCGCCGTCCACGAGCTTACCCTCGAAAACGAGCGGCGATCGCCTCGAATGGAGCGCGCGCGTCCGGCCACGAAGGCGCCCACAGGAGAGTGATGAGGTCATCGCGTCGTCTCGTCGTCACGGCCCTGGCGGTCCTCCTCGGCTGCGGCCGCGCGTCCTCGCAGCGGGCGGCGATCGGGCCGGTGGCGGGCGCGGATCGACCGGCGGCGGCCGTCCGCCCGCTCGAGATCCGCCCGACGGCGCGCGTCTACGAGGTCGATCCGTCGCGCTCCCGCTTCGAGCTCTACGGCGCGGACGTCTTCACGGGTGAGCACAAAGGGACGTTCGGCTCGTGGCGGGCGCGGATCGAGATCGGGCCGCCGCCGGTGATCTCGGCGACGGTCGACACGGGCTCGATCGAGATGGCCATGGCGGGCGCCACCGGGATCCTGAAGAGCTACCTCCTCGAGACGCACCGCTACCCGACGGCCACGCTGACCGCGACGCTCCGCCGGACCGACGGGCCGCCGGAGGAGCACGTCGTCGAGGGAACGGCGACGCTGCACGGCGTGGAGAAGGGGATCCGCTTTTTCGGACGGCTCACGCCCGAGGGCGACGGATTTCGCTTCGCGACGGACTTCGTCCTCTCGCGGAAGGCGTTCGACATCCGCTACACGCCGCTCGAGCCGCTCCTCCGCGACGACGTCCGGATCGTGCTCGACGCGTTCGCGCGGCCGGTCCCCGACGACGCTCCCGCGCGCGCGCGGCCGGCCTCCGACGAAGCGCCCGCGCCCGCGCCGTCGACGTGGTACACGCCGCCGCCGCCGTGAGGGCTCCGCGCGCGTCCGTCAGGACGGCGGGAGGCTCGAGCGCTCGGCCGTCTCGCGGCGGCGCTTGGCGAGGCCGCGGGGGAGGGCGATCAGCGTCTCGACGAGGCCGATGACGACGTAGAACCCGAGCAGCCACACGAGCACGAACGCGGGCTTCGTCTGGAGCGAGACGATCGTGCTCGACGCGACCGCGAACAGGACGAGCCCGACGGTCCGCGCGTTCGGCCGGAGGTCCTTGAACGACCGGAAGCGGATCGTCGAGACCATGAGGAACGCGAGGAAGCACGTCAGCCCCATCATCGGGTAGACGTACTTCGGCCCTGCCAGGTCGCCGCCGATCGCGTGGTTGGCGACCACGAGGGAGATCAGGATCCCGGCGGCGCCGGGCACCGGGAGGCCGACGATGTACTTGCCCGGCTTGGTCGGCTTGCCGCTCTCGCTCATCGAGAGCACGTTGAAGCGGGCGAGGCGCACCGCGGCGGCGCCGACGAAGGTGAAGGCGATGACGATGCCGACCGTCCCCTTCTGGACGAGCGACCACTTGTAGACGAGCAGCGCGGGGGCGACGCCGAACGAGACGACGTCGGCGAGCGAGTCGATCTGCAGCCCGAACGCGCTCTGCGTCTTCGTGAAGCGCGCCACGCGCCCGTCGAGCATGTCGAAGAAGAGCGCGTAGACGAGGAGGAGCGACGCCCGGTAGTAGTCGTCGTCCCCCGTCGAGGTGGCGCTCAGGCGGATCGAGTCGAACCCGCAGAAGATGCTCGACAGCGTGATCATGTTCGGCAGGAGGAAGAGCGTCTTCCTCAGGTCGAGCTTTCGCCGGGGCGCCGCCATGGCCGCAGACTCTGCCTTAGCCGCGGCCGACCGTAAAGACGCCCGTTCGGGCGTCCCGGCGCGGAGCCCGTCTCCCGCGCCGGCGGCCTCCGGGCGGTCGCGGGCCGGGGGGCGGCGCGCCGGGCGCGGGGCGCCACGGAAATTGGCCCGGAGCCGCGGTGGGGCCTACCCTAAAACCATGCGCTCCGGTGTGCCAACGCGCCCTTCGGCCCGTGCCGCGGCCTCCTCGCTCGCGGTCCTGGGCGCCCTCCTCGCGCTGGGCTGCTCGCGCGCGGACAGCGCCGCCGACCGTCATCTCGCGGAGATGCGCGAGGTGATCAGCAAGGTGCAGGCGGAGCAAGACCGCACCAACGAGCGGGTGGGGCTGCTCGAGAGCGCCGCCGAGGAGCGGGCCGCGCGCCCCCGGAAGGCCGCGCCGGCGGCTCCCCTCGCGGCGCCGCGCACGGTGCAGATCGGCGACACCGACGACGGGCACGAGAGCGACGACCCGAACGATCCGAACGCCCGCCCGGAGATCCGGCTGCAGGGGCAGGGAGGCGGCTCGGTGCGCCCGGTCCGCGGCAAGTCGTCGTCGGGGAAGGGCGAGGCGCGCGTCGACTTCGCGGACGACGCGACCGGCTCGGGCGAGCCGCGGCCGCCGATCCTCGATCCCGAGGCGAAGCGCAGCTACGACAACGCGCTCTCGCTCGTGAACGCGAAGCAGTACGACCGCGCGCTCGAGGCGCTCGCGGGGTTCCTCGTCCGCTGGCCCGACCACCCCTACGCCGAGAACGCGCTCTACTGGCGCGGCGAGGTCTACTTCGCGCGCGGCGAGCACCTCCGCGCGGCCGAGCAGTTCGAGGCCGTGCTCGCGCGGTTCGGCGGCGGCAACAAGGCGCCCGACGCCCTCCTCAAGATCGGCATGTGCCACGACCGTCTCGGCTCGGCCGATCGCGCCAAGGAGTACTGGGATCGCCTGCGACGAGATTTCCCGCGCAGCGACGCGGCGAAGAAGATCCCACAGCCGTCGAGCGAAGACTCGCGAGGACGTGGTGTGGGCCCGAAGGAGAGTCGATGAGCTTCGTGAATCCGTCTCTCAGCAAGATCGCCTACCGGCGCGCGGTCGCCGTCGCGCTCGGGGTCGTCCTCCCGATGGCGCACGTCACGGTGGCGTTCGCCCAGCAGACGAGCACCGGCGGCGGGACCGCGGGCGGCGGCGCCGCGGGGGGGCAGGGAGGCGCGTCCGCCGGCCCGACCGTCACGACCGTCCCCGGGCCCACGACGACCACGTACTTCCCCGGCGGCGTCGCGCCCGTCCCGCCGGGCGGCACGCTCGGCGGCGGCAACGCGCAGTACTCGTCGTCGAAGCCGATCACCGGCACCGAGACCGACAGCTTCGACTTCAAGCGAGGCGGCGGCGAGGGCGGCACCGTGCGCGGCGATCCGAACGGCTCGTTCGTGCTCGGCGGCTCGACCAGCCGCGGAGCGTTCTCCGGCGTCGTCCCGAACACGCACAACGTCCGCCGGGGCGACACGCTCTGGGGCATCTGCGGCTACTACTTCAACAACCCGTACCAGTGGCCGCGGATCTGGTCGTACAACGCGCAGATCCAGAACCCGCACTGGATCTACCCCGGCGATCAGGTCAAGCTCCGGCAAGGCGGCGCGGTCGAGCCGCAGAACGACGGCCGCGCGAGCATCGCCGAGCGCGGACGCCGCGTCCCGGCCGAGACGGTCTTTTTGCGGAACCAGGGCTTCATCGAGGACGAGTCGGTCAACTGGGGCGAGATCACCGGCGCGCGTGAGGACAAGATGTTCCTCACCGACTACGACGAGGCGTACCTCCGCATCGGCGGAGATCACGACATCAAGATCGGCCAGCAGCTCACGGTCTACCGGCCCATCAAGGCGCAGGCCGGCGGGCGCCTCGTCGAGATCCAGGGCACCGTCACGATCGATCAGTGGAACCCCAAGGAGCGCATCGCGCGCGCGCGCGTCACCGAGGCGCTCGACACGATCGAGCGCGGCGCGCGCGTCGGTCCGCTGACGCGTCGCTTCGAGGTCGTGCCGCCCGTGCGCAACGACAAGGACGTCGAGGCGACGATCTTGACGAGCATCCACCCGCACGATCTCTACGGTCAGAACCAGGTCGTGTTCATCGACAAGGGCGAGGACGCGGGGCTCAAGCCCGGTAACCGCCTCCTGGTCGTCCGCAAGGGCGACGGGTTCCACGCCACGCAGCCCTCGCGCAGCGCCGCCAAGCGGATCGCGCTCGAGGATCCGTCCCCCGCGGCCATGGAGGACATCACGAGGCCGCGCAACGCCGCCGCGCTGCCCGAGGAGGTCCTCGCCGAGCTGCGCGTCATCAGCGTCAAGAAGGGCACGTCGATGGCGCTCGTCACGACGTCGCGCCGCGAGATCGAGCTCGGCGACAAGGCGTACGCGCGCAAAGGGTACTGAAGAACCATTCAGCATCGGCGACGCGCAGCGGAGCCACCGCGGAGGGGCGGCCCGAAAAACCACGCTCCGCGTCCGAGATCGCTCGGGCGAGGCCCGCCCCCGGTCGAGCTCGCGGCGCGCACGATCGCCGCGTCGTGCGCCGGCGTCTCACCTCGCGCGCGGCGTCGCGCCGCGGTCGTCGCGCGAGGCCCGCGCGGGCGGCCTCTCCGCCCGCGCCCGCCGGGCTCCGGCGTCGTGCGGCCGGGTGTGGCACGTCTCCTGTAACGCAGGGAGTCATGCACACCCATCAGATCAAGGAAGAGGTCGACAAGAACATCGAGAGGCTCGCGATGCTCCGTGACGAGGTGAAGCTCCAGCTCCACCTCGCGTCGCTCGACGCGAAGAAGGAGTGGGACGAGAAGCTCGCGCCCCGCGTGCTCGAGGTCGAGCAGTCCGCGAAGGAGATCACCGACTCGACGCGCTCGAGCGCGCGCGAGCTCGTCGGGCGGCTCGAGGACTTCCTCGCCCGCCTGCGCGACGCGGCTCGTCGATCGGGCAACTGACGCGCGCCGCTGCGGAGGAGCGGGCCGCTCCTCCGCGTCGCGGCGTCAGTCGTAGCGCTCGCTGTGGACCTGCTTGCGCTCGACGCCCATCTGCTTGCGGAGCAGATCGCGCACGGCGCCGACCATCCTCTCGAGGCCGCAGATGTACGCGTGGGGCGCGCCCGCGTTCGTGGCCTCGAGGTCGCGCCAGAGCTCCTCGACGTGCGTCTGGACGTAGCCGTGCCGCGCCGCCCAGCCCGCGGGGGGCCTGGACAGGCTGTACTCTACACGTAGGTTGGGGTGGCGCGCGCGGAGGGCCTCGAGCTCGTCGAGGTAGAGCCGATCCTCGGGGTGACGGACGCCGAAGAGCAGCGTCATCGGGGACCGGTCGCCCGCCGCGAGCGCGTCGAGGATCATGCTGCGGAGCGGGGTGACGCCGGTGCCGGTCCCGACGAAGAGCGACGGGTGCGCGGCGCCGCGCGGGCGCGTGAAGAAGCCTTGGGGGCCGATCGCGCGGACGGTCGCGCCCTCGGGGAGATCGTGGAGGAAGGTCGAGCCGGGGCCGCCCTCGACCTTGGTGACCGCGATGGAGAGGCCCGCCGAGCCGTCGGGCGGCGAGGCGACGGAGTAGGCGCGGCGTCCCTCGCCGTCGGGCAGCGGGAGGACGAAGCTCACCCATTGCCCGGCCTGGAACTCGAACGGCGCGCCGTCGACGCGCTCGAAATGGAGCTCGCGAACGTTCGGCGAGAGCATCCGCGACCGAGCGAGCCGCACGTCGAAGGTCGGGGGCGGAGGCATCGTCTCGGCGCGTATAGCGCCTCGGTCCCGCAGGGTCTACCGGGGTCTAGGGGGCTCGGTGCGGAGCGGCGGCGAGGCCCTCGACGCGGTACGCGAACCCGGCTTTCACGCGCGACGAGGAGCGGAAGACGAGATCCATGCGCATGAGCGCGTCGAGCGCGTCCTGGGTCGACATGCCACGGTCCTGCGCGGCGAGGAGGACCCGCTGAGCCGGCTCGAGCGCGTCGGGGGAGTGATGGTAGGCGCCGGGGAGGAGGAAGAGGTCCGCGCCCGCCGCGCCGGCGGTGACCCGCGCGTCCATCGCGCCCTCGGCGTGCTCGAGGGTGAGCGCCTGGGTCTCGTCGAGGTGCCGGACGAGCAGCTCGGCGCCCGACCAGACGTCGACGAGGTACGCCCCGCGATCGTCCACCTCCTCGACCAGGAAGAACCCGCGGTGCGCGCGGCCGAGCGAGGCCGCGATCGCGCGGATCGCGGCGGGGGCGCGGGTATCCCCGTCGAGGTGGTCGGCGGCCAGGGCGGCGAAGCCCTGGGTCGTGAGCGCGTCGTCCCAGAAAGCGCGAGCGCGCGTCTCGAACCAGGGGTCCTCCGGGCCGAACGCCCCGGTTCGACGCTGGAACTCCCGCTTCATGCGCGCGGCCTCGGCGCCGAGATCGGCGGCGTCGCCGAGGCCGATAATCGCCTCGTACGCCGCGATCACCTCGGCCGGCGTGGTATCCTCGGGAGAGCCCCCGACACCCCGGCCCGACGGCGCCCGTCGCTCGAGCTCGTCCTCGTCCGTCCGTCCACCCATGCGAAACCGCGTCTTCTTCCCTCAGGCATCTCTCGATCGGTGGGGTGTCGAAGGCAAGATCGAACTCACCGGCACCGAGATCGTCCTCCTCGCGGAGGGCCGCCGCTACGACATCACCGAGGTGGTGCGCGTGGTCGTCGAGGTCACCGGCGCGCCGGATCCGCACGGCCTCATCGGCAAGGTGAAATCGAAGGCGGAGCTCGAGAGCATGGGCGCCGAGATCCTCGAGAACTCGATGATCCTCGGGGACAACGCCTACGACGTCGTCCCCGGCTGGGCGGGCGCGCCCGCGACGCCCTTCGAGGATCATCTCCTGTCCCCGGAGCGCATGACGGCGCGCGCCGGGCGCACCGACATCGGCTCGGGGCCGAACAGCGACGAGGAGATGCTCGAGCGCTTCGCCGAGGGTACTCTCTAGGAGGAGCCGTCCCGTGGTGAACGAGACCGTCGCTGAAGGGCTCTTCTACCTGACCGCAGCGGCGTACGTCGCGGCGTCGGTGCTCTTCCTGCGCTTCCTCGTCCGCGGCAAGGGCGACGTCGGCGTCCTCGGGCCGCGGCTCATCGGCGTGGGCGCCGCGCTCCACGCGGTCCACATCGTCGTCGCGTCGCTCGTCCTGCACGTCTGCCCGGTCGAGGGCATCCACTTCCCGGTGAGCGTCGCGTCGATGTCGATGGCGATCGCCTACGTGCTCGCGCGCCGCCGGCTGAAGATCGAGGTCGCCGGCGCCTTCATCGCGCCGCTCGCCCTCACGTCGCTCCTCGCCTCGCGGTTCGTCGGCAGCGCCGAGCCGAGCGCCCGGACGAAGAGCGCGATCTTGCCGTTCCACGTCACGACGAACCTCTTCGGCGTCGCCCTCTTCACGCTCGCGTTCTCGGCCGCGACGCTCTACTTGATCCAGGAGCGGCTGCTCAAGAAGAAGCGAATCGACGGCGTCTTCCGCCGCCTGCCGCCGCTCGACGTCCTCGACCGCGCGGAGCACCGCTTCCTCCTCGCCGGCTTCCCGCTGCTCACCATCGGGATCATCACCGGCACGCTCTGGGCGCGCCGGGTCGAGATGGGCTCGTCGAGCGAGGTCCTCCGCTCGGTCTTCGGCTACGTCACGTGGCTCGTCATCGCGGCGGTGCTCTTCCTGCGCGCGGCCGCGGGGTGGCGCGGGAGGCGCGCGGCCTACGGGACGATCGCGGGCTTCGGCTTCGCCGTCGTCGTGCTGATGTTCTACTTGCTCCGCGCTCCTTCGCCCGGCACGGTCACCGCCTCGCGCGACGCGCCGAGCGCGGCGGGGCTCTCGCTGGCGGCCGCCGCGCCGCCGGCGCCGTCGAGCGCCGTCGAGCTCGCGGGGGCGAAGCCTCGAAGGCCCGAGATGCAACCATGACGCTGCCCGTCGTCGTCATCGGCCTGTCGCACAAGACGGCGCCGGTCGAGGTGCGCGAGCGCTTCGCCAGCGGGAGCGAGGTCCTCCCCGAGGTCCTCGCGCGGATCACGGCGCGCGCGGAGATCGACGAGGCGATGTTCCTCTCGACCTGCAACCGCGTGGAGATCATCGGCCTCCCCAAGCTCGCGAGCAGCCACGAGGAGTCGGCGCGGCTCGCGTCGCACGCGATCCGCGAGACGCTGCGGGACCACATCGGCGCCCACAGCATCGAGGAGCTGCGCGAGTACCTCTACGAGCGCACGGGCGAGGACGCCGTCCGCCACGTCTTCCGCGTGGCCGCGAGCCTCGACTCGATGGTGCTCGGCGAGCCGCAGATCCTCGGGCAGGTGAAGGACGCCTACGACGCGGCTGTCGCCGCCGGGGCGCTCCGGAGCAACCTCTCGCGGTGCGTGAGCCGCGCCTTCTCCGTCGCGAAGCGCGTCCGCACCGAGACGCAGCTCGGCGCCGGCACCGTCAGCATCTCGAGCGTCGCCGTCGATCTCGCGAAGCGCATCTTCGGCGACCTCGGCGATCGCACGGTCCTGCTCGTCGGCGCCGGCGAGATGGCCGAGGCGGCCGCCAAGAGCCTCGGCCAGCAGGCGCGGTCGATCCGCATCTGCAACCGCAGCTTCGAGCGGGCCGCGAACCTCGCGTCGCACTTCAACGCGACGGCCGCGCCGATCGAGCAGCTCGAGTCCGAGCTCGTCATGTCGGACGTGGTCGTCGCGTCGACGGCGAGCAAAAACTTCGTGATCACGCGCGACCTCGTCAAGCGCGTGATGAAGCAGCGCAAGGGCCGCACGCTCTTCTTCGTCGACATCGCGGTGCCGCGCAACGTCGACCCGGCGATCCACGAGCACATCGACAACGCCTACGTCTACGACGTGGACGACCTCGAGAGCGAGGTCGCCGAGAACATGCGCTCGCGGCAGGCGGAGGTCGCGCAGGCCGAGCGGATCGTCGAGGCCGAGCTCGCGCTCTGGCTCCAGTGGGCGCGCGGGCTCAACGTGAACCCCACGATCGTGGCGCTCCGGGCGAAGACGCGCGGAGTGCTCGTGGCGGAGCTCGAGCGGAGCCTCGGCACCCGGCTGAAGCACCTCGGCGAGGCCGAGCGCGCCGCGCTCGCGCAGATGATCGAGAGCGCGACGAACAAGCTGCTCCACGCCCCGACGACGCGCCTCAAGCAGGCGGCGGGCGCGAGCGACGGCAACGACCTCGTCCGCGCCGCGCAGCACCTCTTCGATCTGCCGGCGGCGCCGGCGCCGGAGCCGACCTCGGCGAACGTCTCGCCGAAGAAGCCGGCGCCGGAGAGCGAAGAGCGCCTCCCTCATTGAGCCGCCCGCGCGGGGCCGGCGCGGCGCTCCGCGCGGAGGCGGCGCCTCGCGCGCCGAGCGCCTCCTCCCTCTCCGGGCGACGTCCCGCGCTATGATGCGCGACCGATGCCGCGCCTCGTCTACGCCACCCGCCGCTCCGCCCTCGCGCTCGCGCAGTGCCGCGCCTTCGTCGCGCGCCTGGCGGCGGCGCACCCGGGCCTCGAGCTCGTCGAGGAGCAGGTCGTCACGACCGGCGACCGGATCCAGGATCGGCCGCTGTCCGAGGTGGGAGGCAAGGGCCTCTTCGTCAAGGAGATCGAGGAGGCGCTCCTCGAGCGCCGCGCGGACATCGCGGTCCATTCGATCAAGGACGTCCCGGCGACGCTCCCCGACGGGCTCGCGATCGCGTGCATCCCGCTGCGCGAGGACCCGCGCGACGTGCTCGTCGCGCCGCGTCACGGCACGCTCGCGGCGCTGCCCGCGGGGGCGCGGATCGGCACGAGCAGCCTCCGGCGGGCGGCGAACGTCCTCGCCGCGCGGCCGGACCTCGTGATCGTCCCCTTGCGCGGGAACGTCGACACGCGGCTCCGCAAGGTCGACGCGGGCGAGGCCGACGGGATCATCCTCGCGCGCGCCGGCCTGGTGCGCCTCGGCCTCGGCGACCGCGCGACGGAGGTGCTGTCCCCGGAGGTCTCGCTCCCGGCTGTCGGGCAAGGTGCGCTCGGGATCGAGGCGCGCGTCGACGACGCGGCGACCCGCGCGCTCCTCGCGTCGCTCGCGGACACGACGACGAGCCGCTGCGTGCACGCCGAGCGCGGCGTCCTCGCGGCGCTCGGCGCGGACTGCAAGACCCCGATGGGCGCGTACGCCGAGCGCGTCGAGGCCGACGGCGCCGTCGTGATGCGTCTCCGCGCCTTCACCGCCGCGCGCTCGGGTCACGCGGCGCGTCAGGATCGGACGCTCCCGTGGCCGGCGTCGGACGACGAGGCCACGGCGCTCGGCGTCGGCGTCGGCGCCGATCTCCAGCGCTGATCCGCGCGCCCGGCGCGTGTCCACGGACCTCGCGCGGCGGGTGCCCGCGTGGCGGGCGCCCGCGGGACCGCGCGTCCGGCGCGATCGCTGTGGAGGGTTGCCTCCAGGCCGTCGTCGACTATGCTCCGGCCCTCGATGCGTAGCGTGCTTCTCGCCCTCGTCGCGACCGCGCTCCTCGCGCTGATCCCGCGCGTGGCGTCGGCGAAGACCGCGACCCTCCCCGATCCGCTGCGCATCGCCGTGCGCGGCGCGCCCGACGCCTACTACTACAAGCCTCAGGGCCGGGGCTCGAAGCCGGTCATCATGTACCTCCACGGGCGAGGCGGGCACCCGGCGGAGGATTGCCGGAAGTGGGCGCGCGTCGCCACGCAGTTCGGCTGGGTGGTCTGCCCGTCGGGCAGCGGCGTCAACGACTCGGGGGGGCGCACGTGGACGAACGGCACGGTCGACGCCCAGCGCGTCATCGACGCGACGCTCACCGCGCTCCGCGAGAAGTACAAGGGCAAGCTCCAGCGCCGCGGCAACGTCCTCGTCGGGTTCAGCGAGGGCGCGTGGGTCGCGATGAACGTCGGCCTGAAGGACCAGCGCACGTGGTCGCGCTGGCTCATCCTCGGCGCGAGCGACGCCTACTGGGGCGACGTGAGCGAGGCGCTCGCCAAGGACAAGCGCAAGGTCGAGCGCGTCTACCTCCTCACGGGGGAGAACGACGGCGTCGCGCGGAACACCGTGCGCGTCGGCGAGACGCTCAAGAAGGTGAAGGTCCCGGTGAGGGTGAAGCTCGTCGCCGGGATGGGACACGAGGTCCCGAGTGATCGGATGATCAGCACGTACCGGCGTCCGCTGGCCTGGCTCGTCAACGCGCCGAAGTAAGCTGGAGCCAACATCGGCGCCGATCGTCCGACGCGCGTGTGCTAGGTAACGCGCCGATGCAGCCGCCTCCGTCGTTTCGCCCGCCGCTCATCTTGGGGATCGCGGGGGGATCCGGATCGGGGAAGAGCACCATCGCCCGCGCCGTGCTGGACGCGCTCCCGCCGGGCCGCGGCGTCCTCCTCCAGCAGGACCACTACTACCGCTCGCAGGCGCACCTGCCGGAGTCGGAGCGCGCCAGCGTCAACTACGACCACCCGGACGCGCTCGAGCTCGACCTCATGACGCAGCACCTCGACGCCCTCCGGACGGGGCAGTCGATCATGCGCCCCACCTACGACTTCACCATCCACGACCGCCTGAAGACGGGCGTCCACGTCGAGCCGGCGGCCATCATCGTGGTCGAGGGGATCCTGGTGCTGGCGGACGACCGGCTGCGGTCGCGCTTCGAGGTGAAGCTCTACGTCGACACCGATCCCGACATCCGCGTCATGCGGCGGATCCGGCGGGATCTCGAGCACCGCGGGCGCACGTTCGCCCAGGTCCGCAAGCAGTACTACGAGACAGTTCGGCCCATGCACCTGGCCTTCGTCGAGCCGTCGAAGCGCTTCGCCGACATCGTCATTCCGGAGGGGGGCCAGAACCGGGTGGCCCTCGATTTCCTCCTGAGTTTCGTACGCCAAAGGGCGAGCGAGGGCGGCTAGACTAGAAGGCGGTCACCTCCGTGAGCGCCCAGAGCACGCCAAAGACGAAGGCCGTCGATCTGCTGCATCGCGCGCAGATTTTGCCGCGGCCTCAATACGACCGCGCCGTCGCGTTGCTCCACGCGACGAACGACCGCGCGGAGGACGTGCTGATCGACAACGACATCCTGAGCGAGGCCGATCTCTTGAAGGCCCTCTCCGGGATCTACCGCACCCACTTCGTCTCGGCGGAGAAGCTCTCGAAGGCGGACATCCCGCGCGCGACCGTGCAGATGATCCCGCGCCGCGTCGCCGAGACGCTCGGCGTGTTCCCGGTCCTGTTCGATCGCCAGACGAGCGTGCTCAGCGTCGTCACGCCCGATCCCGACAACGCCGAGATGCTGCGCGAGGTGAAGCTCGTGTCCGGCGCGCGTGACGTGAAGGCGTTCGTCGCCCGACCGGCCGCGGTCTCCGCGGCGATCCGCAAGCACCACGCCGGCGACGTCCGCGCGTTCGAGCGCTTCGAGCGGGCGGCGTCGTACGACTTCGGCCAGCAGGTCCTCGCCGACGGCCGCGTCATGGGCGCGAGGGAGACGTTCAAGCGCAACTCGTCCACGATCGACGACGAGGTCGCGTTCGATCGCGTCTCGCCGCCCCCGGTCCAGCGCCGGTCGAGCCCGGACGACGACGGCGAGCCGTCGCGCGGCAGGCCGAGCACGTCCAACGTGCGGGCAAACTCCCCCGATCTCGACATGCCGGTCCCGCCGCCGCTCCCGACCAAGCGCGCGTCGGTGAAGCGCGCCACCGCCGACGTCTCGCTCTCGGCGCCGCCGCCGCCCCCCGCGTCCGCGTCCGCGCGCCGGGAGGCCCCGCCGCCCGAAGCCGCCCGCCCGCCGTCGTCGCCGTTCGACTTGCCTCCGCCGCAGGAGCCGTCGTCGCTGACCACGCGGATGGGCGCGGCGCCGCCGGCGCTGGCGGAGAGCCAGGCCAACGCGTTCCAGAACGACACCACGATCGAGCTGCTCACCGTGATGGTGAGCCTCCTCGAGAACGCCCGGCAGGAGCTCCGCGGGCACTCGTCGCAGGTCGCGCGACTCCTCCGCCGCGTCGCGGAGCGGATGAACCTCGACAAGTCGGACACGTACGCGGTCGTCGTCGCGGGCCACGTGCACGACATCGGCAAGATGGGCCAGTTCCACCTCACCGCGCTCAACTGCAGCGAGTACGAGGGGCACCGCCTCGCCGCGCAGAAGGCGTACGACACGCCGCTCCGTCTCCTCGAGGCCGTCCGCCTCCCGCCGGCGATCAAGAACGCGGTCTTCCACATGTACGAGCGCTGGGACGGCAAGGGCTTCCCCGACAAGCTGGTCGGCAAGGAGATCCCGCTCGGCGCCCGCTTGCTCGCCGCCGCCGACACGTACGCCGACCTCACGCAGAACCCGCGCAACCCGTTCCGCAAGGTGCTCGGCCCCGCGGAGGCGATGGACGTCCTCCACAAGCACAAAGGCACGATCTTCGATCCGGCGATCCTCGATCTGTTCAAGGCCCTCGTCCTCGGCGAGGACATGAAGGCGAAGCTCCTCGCGAACCGCCACAGGGCGCTCATCGTCGATCCGGATCCCGAGGAGTCGACGGTCCTCGAGCTCCGGATGGTGGAGCAGGGCTTCGACGTGAAGATCGCGCGGAGCGCCGACGCCGCGCGCAAGCTCGTCGGGATGGACGGCGTCGAGTTCGATCTCGTCGTCTGCGAGGTCGAGCTCCCGGACGCCGACGGCCTCGCCTTCCTCTCCGAGGCGCGCAAGGAGCGCTGGGGCCGCGACGTCGCGTGGATCGTGCACACCCACAAGCAGGGGCGCGCCGAGGCGCAGCGCGCGTTCGACCTCGGCGCGATGGACTTCGTCGCGAAGCCCGTCCAGGCCGACGTCCTCGTCGCGAAGATCAAGGCGATGCTCGAGCAGCGATCCCAGAGCGGCAAGGGCGGCGGCGCGAAGGGCGTGAGCGGCAGCCTCCGCGAGATGGGCCTGCCCGACATCGTCCAGGTCCTCTTCCACGGGCGGAAGACCGGCAAGCTGAACGTGAAGAGCGCCGGCAACTCGGGCGAGATCCACTTCCTCGAGGGGGCGATCGCGAACGCGGTCCTCGGCAGCCTGACGGGCGCGGACGCGTTCTACGCGATGGTGCGCTTCCAGGAGGGGGAGTTCGCGCTCGATCCGTCCTTCGTCCCGCCGAAGCGGCTCGTCGCCGAGTCGGCGGAGGCGCTGCTCCTCGAGGGCATGCGCCGGATGGACGAGGGGATCTGACGCGGCGCGTGCGGTGAGCGCCATGAGCCGCGGCGTCGGTGCGTGGCGGTGGGCGCGATGACCCGCGGCGTCAGTGCGTGGCGGTGAGCGCCATGACCCGCGCCGCCCGCGACACGCGCTCCGATCGCCCGTCCGTCCCGATGCAGTCGACGCCGTCGCCGTCGCTGACGTAGACCACGCCCTCCGCGTCGACGTCGAAGGCCACGACGCTCTTCGCCACGACGGTCTCGTCGCCGTCCGGGCGCCGGCGGAGGAGGACCCAATCGGCCGGCGCGCGCCGCATCTTGGCGTCGTCCTCCTCTCCTTCTCCGGCGGCCGCGATGTTCTGGCGCTCGATGAGCTTCCGCGCGTCGACGTTGCGCGCCTTGGCGTTGCCGGCGTTCGCGAGCGGCTTGCCGGTGTAGCGCATCGAGAAGAAGTCGAGGTAGCGGAAGCCGGCGTAGGCGAGCCGCAGCGGCGCGAGGAGGCCGTCCTTCAGGTACGCGGCGGGATCGGGCGGCTTCGTGAGGCCCTGGTACGGCCGGCGCATCACGTAGAGCGTGCCGTCGCGCGTCATGCGTGGCGCGAGGTAGTCGTGCTCCGGGTCGGAGAGGATGGTCTTCAACGAGCCGCGCTCGGCGTCGAGCAGGTTGATCTCGGTCGGCCCGAAGCCGGCGACCATCCCGGCGGCGTCGCGGCCGATGCCGGTCGACTGGTAGACGAGCTGGTGGCGCCCCTCCGTCACCTCGGGGCCGACCGGCACCCAGGACGGCGCGTCGTCGACGGTGTCGCCGTCGGTGACGAGCGCCGAGTCGCCGCCGTCGTCGCGCATCACCGCGAGGTTGCGCGCGCCGCTCTTCTGATCGCGCGCCATCGCGATGACCCGGTGATCGTCGCTCGTCGCGATCGCCAGCGCGGCGCCGTCCGTCCCGTGAACCAGGCGCTGCTCCTCCTTCGTCTCGACGTCGTACGCGAAGAGCCCGCTGACGGGGCCGGTGGTGATCGCGTAGAGGATCTCGCCCCGCCTGCGGCCCTTCGCGAGCGACGTGAAGCTGGCCGGCGAGCGTCGGCCGTCGCCCTCGTCCCAGAGCGCCGCGGCGCCCATGAAGCGGGCGCCGGCGCCTCGGTTCTTCCAGGCGGTCTTCCGCTCGATGCTCGCCTCGCGCCGCTGCACGCCTTCGACGAACGGGCTGACGATCGCGTCCTCGGTCCCGTCGTCGAAGACGAGGTGGACCTGACGATCGGCGAGGTAGGCGAGTCGCGCGGTGGGCATGGCTCCCGAGATCTACGCTGGCTCGGGCCGCGGCCTCCCCGCCGCCCGGCTTCAGGAGAGGGAGACGGCGGGGACCGGCGGATATTCAAACGCCGACCTCTGGCGTCGCGTCGCGGCGGTGGCCGGAGCCTGCGGGCCGTGTCCGCGCAGGCTCGCGGCCGTTCCGGCGCGACGGGCGCGAGGCCGCCCGGCCGGCGTCAGTCCAGGTCGTCCATGCCCGAGCTGGCGCCGCGCTCCGTCTCGTTGTGGTGGCTTTGCGCCTTGCTCCGCAGCTTGTCGGCGAGCTTACCGCGCTGCTCGTCGTTCAACACCGGGAGCAGGGCCTCACCCGCCCAGAGGCGGGCCTCGATCCGCTTGGTCGTCTTCTCGGCCACGTCCTTGCTGGGGGCGACCTCGTCGAGGTCGAAGTGGTCGCCCTTGAAGGCCTCGAGGATCCGCGACCACATCGCGCGGTGCTCCTCGTGCGCGGGCTCGGCCTCGGCGATCTCCTTCAGCCCGGAGAGGATCTGTCGGACCTTGTCCTTCTGCTCGTCGTTCAGGTCGAGCTCGCGGGCGAGCTTGTCCGTCATCGCGCCCGCCTCGTAGGACTTCTTGTGCTCCTCCCAGTGCTTCTTCAGTGCGTCGACGAAGCGCCCGCGCTGATCGTGATCGAGGATCGAGTGGAGCTTCTCCATCGCCGCTCGGTCGCCCGGGCGCGCCTTGGCCGTCGCGGAGGCGACCTTCTCGATCTCGTCCTTGAGCTCGCAGCGGTCGATCTTGCCCTTCTCGATCTGGTCGGCGACCGCCAGCACCAGCTCGCGCTTCGCCTCCTTCAGCGGCGCGCGCCGCTCCTTGGCCTCGGACTTCAGCTCCTTGACGGCCTCTTCTTGGTCGGGCCGGAGCTCGACGTCCGCGAGCGCTTTGTCGAAGACCTTGCGGGCGCCCGAGTGCGTCGCGGCGCTGCTGCCGACCTCTTCACTCGGGGCGGCCTCGTCCGCGCTGGCGCTGAGCGGCGCGGCGAGGACGCCGATCGAGACCATGCTGCAAACACTGATGAGTCGAACGAACGTTTTCATGTCAGCCTCCTGCCGGGCGCGCGTGCAGTCGCTACGCCACGTGGAGGCCGCGCTCGCGGACGAGCGCGTCGGTGTCCGGCGGCGACGCTCGCCGCCGGCGCGTCGAGCTCCGGCCTACTTCTTCGGCGGCTCCTTGCCCGGCTCGATGAGCTCGACCTCCCAGTCGACCTGCGCGTCGGCGCCGTTCCACGGCGGGAACGTGAGGTTGGTGAACGCCTTCTCCACGCAGTTGCCGGTGGGCTTGCCCTGGAACGGAGGCGGCACGGTCGTGCCCTTGGAGTGGCCGTTGCGCCCGAGCGCGACCTGGATCGTCGTCTTGCCCCACGGGCCGACGGCCTTGCCGTCCTCGTCCTTCGCCTGACCGCAGTTCTCTTTCACCTGACGCGCGGCGCGCTTGAGGACGACCTCGGTCGCCTCCTTGTCGTACTGGTCGCCGCGCTTCGTCGGGGCTTCGTTGACCGTGGGGCCCGGCGACGACTTCGACGGCGCGTTCGGGTCGGACGCCGACGCGCCTTCCCACTTCGGCGTCTCGTCGGTGTACGCCGGCGTATCGGTCGCGTCCTTCGGCTTCTCTTTGGCGCCGCACGCGGCGACGGCCCCGGCGAACCCCACCCCACAGACCAAGAATGCAAGGCCACGCATGCGCGGGACTATACCACCGCCCGCGCCGGGCCGTACGGCTCCTGTGCCCCGCGGGATCCCCGTCACGCGATCAGCGCGATGGCGGTCCCGGCCTCCCGAGATCGAGCGCCTGCCAGGTCCGCTCTGCCGCGCCGCGGACGCGCTCGTCGGCGTCGTGGAGGAGCGGGTCGAGGACCGTCCGCGCCGTGCTCTCGGCGGCCTTGGCCCCGGAGAGCGCGAGCTCGAGGAAGTCGGCGTTCCCCTCGTCTCCGAACGCGGCGACCAGGCAGAGCCCGGCGATTTTTCGCTTCCCCGGCTCCTTGGCGAGCCGCCGCGCGCGCGCCGCGACGCCGGGGAACCCCGCCCCGTAGCGGATGAGCGCGTCCGTCGCGTCGACGAGCGCGACGTCGTCGTCGAGCTGCTCCAGGAGGAAGTCGGCCGCCGCGTTCCTCTCGTTCGGCCCCGCGGCGGCGCCGCACCTGGCGATCGGCGCCGCCGCGAGACGCGCTGCGTGATCGTCCGCCTCGGCGACCTCGATGAGCGCCGGGAGGACCGCGGGCCACGGCGCGGCGCCGATGGCGAGGAGCGCGTCGCCGCGGGCGTCGTCGTCCGAGAGGAGGTGGACGAGCACCGCGCGGCCCTCGGGCGTCGCGGTCTCGCGGAGGGCGCGCGCGAGGGCGGCCTTCACGGTCGTCGAGCCCTCGTCCGCGATGCGGAGGAGTGCGCTCTTCGCGGCCTCGACGCGGAGCGCCGCGAGCGCGGCAGAGGCGCGGCCGAACACGCGCTCGTGCGCGCTCGTGACACGCCCCCGGCGGCGTCCGCCGCGGCGAGAACGCCGGCGGCGTCACGCGCGGTACCGTCGCCACGCTGACCCGCGCGCCGACCGCTTTCGTGCTCGGGGGCCGCGGCGCACGCCGCGAGCGCCGCGTCGCGCCCCGCGGCGTCGTCCTGGAGGATCGCTTCGAGCTTCATCGTCGTCGCCGGCCTCCGGCCGAGGAGCGGCCGAGCGTCACCACTCTACAGGATGACGAGCGCCTCTCGGTCGTACGAAACACGCTCGAGAGCGCGTTGATTCAGAGATCGGAGATCTTGTAGTCCTTGATCTTGTAGAGGAGCGCGCGGTGGCTGATCTCGAGCAGCTCGGCGGCCCGCGTGCGGTTGCCGCGCGTCTTCTGGAGCGCCCGGCGGATCAGGATCTCCTCGATGGCGGCGGTCGTCTTCTTGACGGAGAGCTCGCCGGTCGCGAGCTGCACCTGCACCGGATCGAGGGCCTCGCGGAGGCGCTCCGGCAGGTCGTGCGCGTCGATCACGTCGCCGTCGCAGAGGACCATCGCGCGCTCGATGGTGTTCTCGAGCTCGCGCACGTTCCCCGGCCAGGCGTACTCGAGGAGCAGCTTGCGCGCGTCGGCCGTGAGCGCGCGGATCTGCGTGCCCAGGCGCGTGTTGTTCCGCGTGATGAAGTGATCGATGAGCAGGTTGATGTCCTCGCGCCGCGAGCGCAGCGGCGGGATCACGATCGGCAGGACGTTGACCCGGTAGTAGAGGTCCTCGCGGAACCGCCCGGCCTTGGCCTCCGCGGCGAGGTCGCGGTGCGTCGCGGTGATGATCCGGACGTCGACCTTCACGTCCTTCGAGTCGCCGAGGCGGCGGATCGACTCCTCCTGCAGCACGCGGAGGAGCTTCACCTGGAGGTTCAGCGGGAGCTCGCCGATCTCGTCGAGGAAGAGCGTGCCGCCGTCGGCCTCCTCGAAGAGGCCGCGGCGATCCGAGTGAGCGTCGGTGAACGCGCCCTTCTTGTGCCCGAACAGCTCGCTCTCGAGGAGGTTCTCCGGGATCGCGCCGCAGTTGATCGGGACGAACGGGTGGTTCTTGCGCGCGCTCCGCGCGTGGACGGCGCGCGCGACGAGCTCCTTGCCGACGCCGCTCTCGCCCTGGATGAGCACGGTCGTCTTGAAGTCGGCGATCTTGGTGATCGTGCGGAAGATCTCGGCCATCGCCGGGCTCTTCGCGAGGATCGACTCGAACTGGCTGTCCTTCTGGATCTGCTCCTTCAGCGCCCGGTTCTCGCGCCGGAGCGACTCGCGCTCCTCGGCCTTGCGGAGCGCCAGCACGATCTCGTCGGGCTTGAACGGCTTGCCGACGTAGTCGTACGCGCCGGCCTTCATCGCCTCGAGCGCGAGGTCGACGCTCCCGTACGCGCTCATGACGATCACCGTCGCCGGGTTCTGCTTCGCCTTGAGCGTCGCGAGCAGATCGAGGCCGTTCATCTTCGGCATCCGCACGTCCGTGAGGATGACGTCCGGGCCGAACGAGTCGACGAGCGCGAGCGCGGCCTCGCCGCTGTCGGCGACCTCGACGTCGTAGCCGTGGCGCTTGAGCAGCGTCTTCAGGACGAGGCGGATGTTCTCTTCGTCGTCGACGACCAGGACCCGGCGCATGACGTTCGCCTCGCAAAAGTTGCGATGCGGAGCATACCACTATCTTGGTGGTTCGGGGGGATGTGCTCGGGCACCTCGCAAATTCTTCCGACGCGGCAGCTCCGCCGCGCCTCGCTGGCCGTCGCCTTGCTTCAGGTCGGGTCATGCGTTGGGATCGAGGCCACGAGAGCCCGGACCTCATCGATCGGCGGGGGCAAGGGGGCGGCGGCGGAGGCGGCGGAGGCGGCGCAATACTCGCGCTGGCGCCGCTGCTCTTGCGCCACCCCGTCGGGATCGTCCTCCTCGTCCTCCTGCTCCTCGGCTCGGCCCTCGTGGGAACGTTTGGCACGCGCGGCACGGACGCCCCAGGGGTGACGCAGGCGACGGGCGCGGGCCGGGCCGGCGACGAGGACAAGCACTTCGTGGCCTTCGTCCTCGACGACGCGCAGAAGACCTGGCGCGAGATCTTCGCCGAGCGCGGGCGCCGCTACGAGAACGCGAAGCTCGTCCTCTTCGACGGCGAGACCCCCACGGCCTGCGGCTATGGGCTGTCGGCGACCGGGCCGTTCTACTGCCCGAGCGACGGGCACGTGTACATCGACCTCTCGTTCTACGACGAGCTCGCGCGCCGCTTCGGCGCGCGCGGCGACTTCGCTCAGGCGTACGTCATCGCCCACGAGATCGGCCACCACGTGCAGAACCAGCTCGGCGCCGCGGCCGCGGTCCGCGGGCTCCGGCGATCCGAGCGCGAGGGCGCGGCCGGCGCGAACGTGCGGCTCGAGCTCCAGGCCGACTGCTACGCGGGGATCTGGGCGCACTCGACCGAGACGCGCGGCCTCCTCGAGCCGGGCGACGTCGAGGAGGCGATGACCGCGGCCTCGGCGGTCGGCGACGACCGGCTGCAGAAGCACGCGACCGGGGTCGTCACGCCCGAGACGTTCACGCACGGCACCGCCGAGCAGCGCGCGCGCTGGTTCCGGAAGGGCTACGAGCGCGGCGATCTCGCCGCCTGCGACACGTTCGGGGCGTCGGCGCTCTGAGGCGAACGCTTTGGCGCGAGCGCGCGGCCGAGGCGCGAGCGCGCGGCCGAGGCGCGAGGAATCGCCGGCCCGAGGCGAGCGCGGAGCGTCTAGGATGAGCGCGCCTTGACCTCCGCACCCGCCTTCGGGCTCGACCGCCTCTCGTCCGATCCCTCCCTCGCGCCGCTGGTCGCGGAGCTCCGCGGCGCGCGCGTCGCGCTCCTCGCGCACCCCGCGTCGGTCACGCGCGATCTCGCGCACGCGCGGGACGTCCTCCGCGGCCTCGGCGTGACGCCGCGTGTCCTCTTCGGGCCGGAGCACGGCTGGGCCGGGCACGCGCAGGACATGATCGGCGTCGGCGACGGGACCGAGGCCGGGGCGCGCGTCGTCAGCCTCTACGGCGAGCGCTACGAGGACCTCTCGCCGCGTCGTGAGCACCTCGACGGGATCGACGTCGTCGTCGTCGACATGCAGGACGTCGGCGCGCGCTACTACACGTTCGTATGGACCGCGGTGCTGGTCGCGCGCGCGTGCCGCGACGCCGGCGTCCGCGTGGTCGTGCTCGATCGCCCGAACCCGCTCGGCGGCGAGGTCCTCGAAGGGCGGCTGCAGGAGGAGCGCTTCAAATCGTTCGTCGGCCTCGAGCGCGTGCCGATCCGGCACGGGCTCACCCTGGGCGAGATCGTCGCCTGGCGCGCGCGGGCCGAGGACTACGAGGACATCGTCACCGTCGTGCGCGTCGCGGGCCTGCCGCGCGCGGCTCACGCGCCGGCGTGGGGCCGCCCCTTCGTGATGCCGTCGCCGAACATGCCGACCTACGACACGGCGCTCGTCTATCCCGGCGGCTGCCTGCTCGAGGGGACGAACCTCTCCGACGGGCGCGGGACGACGCGCCCGTTCGAGCTGACGGGCGCGCCCTGGGTCGACGGCGCGAGGCTCGCGCGCGGGCTCGCCGCGACGGGGTTGCCCGGCTTCGTCGCGCGGGCCGTCTCGTTCGAGCCCACCTTCCACAAGCACGGGCGTCGGACCTGCGGCGGCGTGCAGATCCACGTCACGGACGCCGGCGCGTTCCGCCCGGTCGCCACGTACGTCGCGCTGGTGGCGCTGGCCCACCACGCGCACCCGGAGGCGTTCCGCTTCCGCACCGAGAAGTACGAGTTCGTCGACGACGTCCCGGCCTTCGACCTCCTCACGGGCTCGGCGGTCTGTCGCGAGCGCATCGTCGCGGGCGACGACGCGCGCGACGTCGCCGAACGGGCGAGCGCGATCGGCGACGAGGAGCGCGCCGTCGTGGAGGAGGCGCGCGCCGCGCGCGTGCGCTCCTTCTGACTCGCGCCTCCTGCGGGGCGCCACCCCACGCGGTGCCCGCTTGGTTCGCTGAATTTCGATCGAGCTTCGCGCGCGTCGATTCAGTCGCACGACGCGTGGTCGCACGTGTTCGAGCAGGAGCCGGCCCCGGAGCACCGGACGTGGCAGTCCCTCGCGCAGTCCGTGAGGAAGCAATCGCCGGAGCCGCTGCACGTCATCATGCAGTCGTTGCCCGTGCACGAGAGCCGCGCCGGGCCGGCGCCCGACGCGAGGACCACGCAGCCGCCGCCCGGGCAGGCGAAGACGCACTCGTTCGGCCCCGAGCATCGGAACGTGCACCCCGCGCCGTCGCAGGTGCGGCTGCACCGGTCGGTGCCCGAGCACGAGCATCCGCCGACGCACGTCCCGACGGCCGCCTCGGCGGCGGCGTCCTCCGCGCCCGCCGCGTCGATGGTCGAGGCCGCGCCGTCGGTCGCCCCCGCGTCCGCGGGCGCCCCGTCGATCGGCGCGCCGGCGTCGACCTCGCCGCCGCTCAGCCCGTCGGGGATGAGGAGCGAACACGCCGCCGTCGGGACGACCAAGGCCCAGAGCCCCAAGCGCGCACGGATCACGCCACCACGATAGCGCGCCTTCGCCCCGCCGCGCACCCACGGCGAAGCCGCGCCCGGGCGACGCCGCGTCGCGTCGCGCGGCGCGCTCGCCCGTGCCCGCGGTTCGTCAGGACGGGCGCGCCTCGGGGCCGGCGGCGGCGGCGCGGGGACCGACGAGCGCCTTGGCCGCGCCGACGATCTCGTCTTCCTGGAGCAGGACGAGGTTCGCGGCCTCCGCGAGCGGGATGAACGAGTCCGCCGAGGTCACCCGCGCGAACGGCTTGCCGCGGAGCGCCGGAGCCTCCGCGACCACGGCGGCGATCGCCTCGGAGACGTTGCCCGAGCGCCGGCACTCGTCGACGACGAGGATCGCGCGCGCGTCGCCCGCGTGCGCGACGATCGCGGCCTCGGGCAGCGGCGCGAGCCAGCGCAGGTCGACGACGCGAGCGCCGACGCCCTCGGCCGCGAGCGCGCGGGCGGCGCGGAGCGACATCGGCACCCCGTTGCCGTACGTGAGGACGACCACGTCCGGCGCGCCTCCCGGCGCCTCGTAGACGCCGACCTCGCCGACGTCGATCGCCTCGCCGTGCGGCGGCAGCGGGAAGCTCCACGCGCCGTCGCCGGGGAAGAGGTCGCGCGTGTGGTAGAGCGCGATCGGCTCGACGAACGCCGAGACGCGGCCGTCGACGCGCGCGGCGGCGACGAGCGTGCGGAGCATCTTCACCGCGTCGTCCCCGCGCGAGGGCACCGCGACGATGACGCCCGGGAGGTCCCGCAGGACGGCGAGGCTGTCGTCGTTGTGGAAGTGCCCGCCGAAGCCCTTCTGGTAGCCGAGCCCCGCGATCCGCACCACCATCGGGTTCTTGAGCTGGCCGCGCGAGAAGAACGAGAGCGTCGCCGCTTCGCCGCGGAGCTGGTCCTCCGCGTTGTGGAGGTAAGCGAGGAACTGGATCTCCGGGACGGGCAAGAGCCCGACCTGACCCGCGCCGATCGCGACGCCGAGGATCGTCTGCTCGTCGAGCAGCGTGTTGAAGACCCGGCCGGGGCCGAACGTCTTCCACAGCCCGACGGTGACGCCGTAGACGCCGCCCTTCTCGGCCACGTCCTCGCCGAAGACGATCATCTCGCCGTACTTGCGCATCAGGTCGGCGAGGCCCGCCCGGATGCAGTGGCCGAGCGGCTTGGGCTTGTCGGCGTCGGCCGGCGGCGCCGCGTAGCCCGTGCGCCGCGCCTCTTCGATCACGAGGCCGGCGCGCGACGGCGCGATCGGCGCCGTCACCTCGGCGCGCGTCCGGAGCTTCGGGGTCCGCGTGGCCTCGCGCGAGAGGCGCGTGACCGTCTCGAGCGCGCGATCGAGCTCGTCGAGGAGCTCCGCCCCCGTGATCACGCCCGCGTCGAGCAGCGACTGCGCGGTGAGGAGCACCGGATCGTTGTCCTCCGCGCGCGCGATCTCGTCGCGCTCGCGGTACTCGCCGTCGGCGTCGCTCCCGGCGTGGCCCCAGACGCGCTCGCACGCGAGGTGGAGGAAGACGGGCGCGCGGCGCTTGCGACAGGTCTCGACCGCGCGCTTCGTCTGCTCGTAGGTCGAGGACAGATCGCGGCCGTCCGCGGCGACGTACGCGACGCCGGGCATGGCGCGCATCCGCGCCTCGACCCAGCCGGGGGGCGTGCGGACGGAGACGCCGATGCCGTTGTCCTCGCAGACGAAGAGGAGCGGGACGGGCACGCGCTGGTAGGCCGCCCACGACGCGGCGTTGATCGCGCCCTGCGCGGTCGAGTGGTTGAGCGACGCGTCGCCGAACGTGCAGACGACGATCGAGTCCTTCTCCGTCGCGACGACCCCGTCGCGGCCCGCGAGGCCGCCGCCCGCCGCTCCGAGCTTGCGCGCGCGGTCGATCGCGAGCGCCATCCCGACGGCCTTCGGGAGGTGCGACGCGATCGTGCTGGTCTGCGGAGGCACTCCCCAGGGGACGCTCCCGAACACCTTGTGGCGCCCGCCCGAGATCGGATCCTCCGCCGAGGCCGCCAGCGAGAGCAAGAGCTCGTAGACCCCGGCGCGCGGCTCGCCCGTCGCCTCTTTCGCGCGCGCGAGGAAGAACGCGCCGCTCCGGTAGTGGAGGAGCGCCGGATCCGTGGGGCGCGTGAGGGCGCCGAGCGCCACGTTCCCTTCATGACCGGCGCTGCAGATCGTGTAGTAGCCCTCGTTACGGGCGCGCAGCTCGTGGGCCTCGACGTCGGTCAGCCGGCAAAACAGCTGCGACATGAACAGCTCGCGCGCCAGCGCGCCGTCGAGCGTCAGGCGCGGCGCGTGCACCCGCGAGGTCGTCGCCGCGAGCAGACGCAGCCTCTCGATGGATCGACGCGCTCGGGTGAGAGGCATGCGCCCTGTGTATCACGGGTCCCCCGCCGCGCGGCGAGGCGGGCGGACCGCATCCGTCGAAATGCGGCTATGCTTCCCGCATGTCGGATGCGGCCGCCCCCGCGCTCATCGGACGGCGCGTCGCCGGGAAGTTCGTCGTCGAGGAGCTCCTCGGCGGCGGCGCGATGGGCGCCGTGTACCGCGCGCGCGACGACAGCCTCGACCGCAACGTCGCGCTCAAGGTGATGCACCCCACGGTCGCGGTCGATCCGAGCTTCGTCAGCCGGTTCCACCGCGAGGCGCGCGCGGCGAGCCGCCTCGATCACCCGAGCTCGATGCGCGTGATCGAGTTCGGCGAGGAGCCGGACGGCCTGCTCTACATCGCGATGGAGTACCTGGAGGGCCGCGACCTCTACAAGGTGATCCACGAGGACTGGCCGCTCGCCGAGGCGCGGATCGCCGACGTGATGATGAAGGCCCTCGGCGCGATCTCCGTCGCGCACGACATGGGGGTCATCCATCGGGACCTCAAGCCCGAGAACATCATGATCCTCGATCGCAAGGACGACGAGGGGCGGGACATCGTCAAGGTGTGCGACTTCGGCATCGCGAAGATCACCGAGAAGGACGAGAGCGCGCCGGACGCCGCCCCGCGGACGGCCGGCGCGAAGCTCACCACGGCCGGCGTGGTGGTCGGGACGCCGGAGTACATGTCGCCGGAGCAGGCGCGCGGCGAGCGGCTCGACGCGCGCTCCGATCTCTACTCGATGGGCGTCATCCTCTACCAGCTCCTCACCGGGCGGACGCCGTTCCTCGCGGAGACGGCGCTGGCCGTGGTGCTCAAGCACATCACCGATCCGCCGGAGCCTCCGAGCGTCATCTACCCCGGGGTCCACAAGGGCCTCGAGGCCGTCGCGATGCGCGCGCTCGCGAAGGCCAAGGAGGAGCGCTTCCAGTCGGCGCGCGACATGCGGGCGGCGATCAAGGCGGTGATCGAGGGGCGGCCGATGCCGCTCGGATCGAACGCCACCACCTCGGTCGACGCGCTCTCCGGCTCGGACGCTCCGGCGGGCTCGTCGCCCCCGGGGCCGGCGCCCTCGGGCGCGCCGACGACGGGATCGTCGAAGGCGTCCGGCGGCACGCTCGTCCAGCCGCCGCCGGCGTCGGCGCTGGGCGCGGGCAAGGGGACGCCGCTCGTCGCCGAGCTCTCGGCCGCGGAGTCGGCGCGCTCGCGCGTCCCGCTCGTCGTTGCCGTCGCGCTCGGCACGCTCGCGCTCGGAGGCGCCGGCGTCGTGCTCGCGCGGAAGGCGCAGCGCGCGGAGGTCGAGCCGAGCGCGACCCTCACCGTCGCGTCGGCGGCCGAGTCGCCGTCGGCGGTCGAGCCCGACGACGAGCGCGCGCCTCCTCCGGCGAGCGTGCCGGCGTCCGGCGCCGTGACGGCGCCCGTGACGCCGACGTCGAGGACGCCCGCGACGCCGACGGCGCCCGCGACGGCGGCGACGTCCGACGCCGGCGCGTCGTCCGACGACGGCGTGACGGCGCCTGCGACGCCGACGGCGTCCGTGACGGCGGCGGCGTCCGAGCGATCTCCCACGGCGCCCGCGACGCCGACGCGGGCCGC